>CANQPT010000014.1 GCA_947625805.1 uncultured Clostridia bacterium | reverse complement strand
TACAGCTTTGGCAACGAGATGTCCCATGCCTATGGCTGGCTGCCATAAATCAAGGGGCAAATATATTGTAACAGGAGAGGCGACGATGGAGAACAGCTTTGCAGTGGGACACCCGGAGCTTGTGCGCGAATGGTCGGAGAAAAATCTTCCTCTTACCCCTGAACAGATTCCCTGATGAACAGTTCCTCTTTTTTGGCTTTTTTCATAATTCAGGGGTAGAAATTGTCGCAATTATATGCTATACTATTGCCGAGAAGCAATGTATTGAGCTTTATGCTGCTGTTCGGTTGGGATGCAGGTTTGCTATTGTGAGTTTCAACATGACGACTCGGTTTGGTCAACAATAAAGACCTTATCCAAAAGCGACAGTGTGTCCGAAGTGCGATGAGGTCTCTATTTATGTAGACGGCGAGAAGCTCGAAAAATTGATGAAGTGATTCCAGCTTTGGGTGTATTTTATCAACCTCCCGAAAATTTACCCAGAAAGCCCGAAAAATATCTTTCGAACTCATATCAAGCAATGCACAGACAAAGATTCAAAAAAAGACTGTTGCATTGTAAAAAATAAAATTATATTTATAGAAAGCAAAAAAGCACATGAAAATCGACAAGGGCAGTTTTATCAATGACTTTATTGACAAGAATCTGAGGCAATATTCGATTCCTGTCTATCAGAGAAACTATGAATGGTCTGGCGAACAGTGCGAAAAGCTGTTTGAAGACATTATTCAGGCGCACAAACTTGACCGTTACCACTTTACGGGTTCGGTCGTTTATGAACTGCTCAAAACGGAAAACAAGATAGACTACTATGTCATTATTGACGGACAACAGCGCCTCACCACCATTTATATCCTTTTGAAAGCCTTGATTGACGTTGCCGAAACAGAGAGCGATAAGGATACGCTTTTGCCCCTTATGTTCAATCAGGACAAGTTTAAGAAGTACAACATCGACGATTCCAGTAAGCTGAAGCTCAAGCCGATCAAGAGTGACAACCAACAGTTGATGATGCTCATGGAAGACCGCGTGGATGAGATGGATAAATCCAGCGGGATCTATCAGAACTATGATCTGTTCTGCAAACTCATTCGGAAGGCACTGGAAGAAGATGAAACGTTAAGTATTGAGAAGATATACGATGGCATTGAACATCTGACTTGCGCTACCATAAAGCTCGAAGAAGAAGAAAAGGGCAAAGAACAGGAGATTTTTGAGCGGATCAATTCCACTGGCGTACCTCTCAGCTTGGCCGATAAAATCAGGAACTTTGTCTTGATGATAGAAGTGGATCAGGATAGGCTCTATGAAAATTATTGGCTTCAAGCAGAGCAGACACTCACCAAAGATCAGATGTCCGCATTCTTTTTGGATTATCTCAACCTTAAACTGGACGGATTTACCCGTGAAAAGGAAGCATACGACGATTTCAAAGCTGTGTTCCGCAATAATGGATACACGAATGAGTCGATGCTTTCCGAGATCCTCCACTATGCAAAACAGTATTCTGTCTTTCTCAAAGGCAGCACGGAACTGGGAGCCGAAGTCAATAAGGCTTTGGACGGCCTGAGAAGGCTGAATCAAACGACCGTGTATCTGTTCCTGTTCCGGGTGTTTGATGATTACGAAGCAAAAGTAATCAGCGAGTCTGAACTCTCAAAGGTTCTTCATCTATTGCTCAATTACAGCATCCGTAGACTGATTTGTGAAGTCGGTTCAAACTCGCTGCGTGGTCTTTACAAGACCTTGTATGCTCGTGTTTTCAACCGAGAAGAAAATAAAGGACATTACTACGATGCCGTTGTTTCTTTCCTTACGCAGTTGACCTCAAAAGACTGCATACCCAGTGATGACGATTTCATACTGGCTCTCAAAGAGCGAAACCTCTATCGCAAAAATGCCCTCTGCAAATATCTGCTTGCTGCAGTAGAAAATCAAAGTAAAGAAAAAATCGTTACGACGGCGCTTAGCATAGAACATATCATGCCGCAGAACAAGAACTTGTCTCAAAATTGGCGAACTATGCTGGGCGATAATTGGGAATATATTCACGACCGATATTTACATACCCTCGGCAATCTTACTTTGACGGGATATAACAGCGAGCTTGGAGACAAGCCTTTCGATGAAAAGAAGGAGCTGCTTAAAAACCCGGAAACTCCGACCCATATCACAATCCTTTATAACGATGTGCTGGATCAGGAGAAATGGGACGAAGAAAAAATCAAGACCCGTGCGGCTCGCCTTTCGGATACGATTCTCAAGTTGTTCCCCATCGTGGCTCCCGAAACAAAGATTGATTTCAGCGATCCGAGATACCAAGAATACAAGATCACAGACCCTCGGAACGCAACATACAAGCACGTCAATTACTATGAGCTTCTCGGTGAGCGTGTCAACATAGACAGTTTTGCCGGCATGGTTCGGTCTGTTGCAATCAGGCTGTATGAGCTTGACAGTACCATTATTGAGCGCATGGCGAAGAACAATGAAGTGTTCTCCGGGTGGCAAAGCCCTGTCTTTTCTTACGATGAAAAAGCCGTAAAAGGCGCTCATGAACTGAAAAAGGGAACTGGTATATATATCAGCACAGGCTATTCAGCTTATGACTGTGTTTGTTTTATCCGTCAGCTTCTAAAAATCTACGATTTGGACATAGAAGAAGATTTCGTGTACAGCGCACGGGCAAACAAGATCACATAAAATCAGGAGACATATAGCAGTAACTTCCCGTTTGTCAAAGAGATAATTCAAAGGTTCACAGAAGAAATTCAGCAAGCCTTGGAAATCTGAAGTGCCCCCTGTCAAGTAGACAATGAAAAAAGCAAAAACGAATTAGTAGAGATTTCACCCTGCTGCGCAGCAGGGTGAAATTTTTCACGCAGCGGCGCGGTGGAATTCCATCGTCGTCATGCATTTGAGTCTCTGCTGGTAGCGTTTGTTGTTGTAAAAATAAAGATAACGCTCAATTGACGAAATCAGATCGTCACGTGAAGTAAACTTTCTAAGATAATACATTTCAGATTTTAGCATACCCCAAAATCCCTCCATGGGACCGTTGTCAATACATCTGCCGACGCGTGACATACTCTGCCGCATATTGGCGGCAATAAGTTTGTTGTGAAAGATTTTGCTTGTGTACTGAAATCCTCGATCGCTGTGAAACAGCGGATGGGCATTTCGATTTGCCCGTACCGCCTCGTCAAACGTTTCAAATACAAGCGAATTGTTGTTGCTGTTTCCAATCTTGTACACAACAATCCTTCTGTCGTACAAATCAAGGATCGCACTCAAATATATCTTCCTCACTTCTACACCAACGTAATATTTGAACTCAGTTACATCGGTCAACCATTTCTCATTGGGCTTATCTGCGTGGAAATCTCTGTTCAGTATATTTTCCGCCGTCACTTCGGGTGTTGATTTGACGTAATTGTAGCGCTTTTTCTGCACACCGATTTCAAATGAAGTATCTGCATCAGTCTCCGGATACGTTTCTTGTTATAATGAACGTTGTATTCCCTATTTACCGTGATTGTCATCTGCCGGTATCCAAGTATTCCGTCTTGTTCCTCGTATAATGCCTTTATCCATTCAACTATCTGCTCGTTCTCAAGCTGCCTGTCGCTTGGCGTCCGTTTCAGCCATTTGTAATATGCGGAACGGTTGACTTTCAAATGCTGACACAGTTTTTTAATAGGGTATTTCTCGGATATGTGTATGTACTGTATTGCTTTGTAATAATCCTCCTGCCTCACTCCGCTGATCAATCGCCTCCTTTCAACTCCCTCAATTTTTTTAGCAGCTTGTTCTCCATTTCCGCGTCTTTGAGCTGCGCTTTCAATATTTTGTTCTCCATACGAAGGCGCTCTGCTTCGCTCATTTCTTCCGTCGGCCTGGTTCTCCCTCTGCCGTCCTTCAGACCGTCTATCCCTCTTTCCTCATACTTCCTCACCCATGTGTATATTTGCTGATATGAGACGCCGTATGTTTGAATCGTTAATGGATAGTCTTTCCCGTGCTCAATGCAAAATGCTACAATCTCTGTCCGTTCCTCTTGCGTCGTTTTTCTTCCCTTGGTCATATAAATCTCCGTTCCGGCTCCTCGCCTTTCTTTGAACTCTTTATGACCATTATACCACTTTACCCAGTTTCTGAGTTGCTTTGTGCTTAATAATCCGAATTTTTTTCGTAATGCTTCATAGCTTCCTTCCCCGTTTAGATATGCTTGCACCGCTTCTAACTTCAATTCTTTACTGTATCTCTTGTTCTTCCTCCTTGACATAGTTAAACCCCCATAGCGTAGTCTTGAAAATTTTTGTTTTTTTCAAGTGTCTACTCTATGGGGATTATATCAATCACAGTGTTTCCAAGGCTTTTCTTCATTTTCAGGAACAAATCAAAGGTCTGTCCAAACACCTGAAAATCTGTCCATTTCGTGACCAGACTTAGGGCAGTAAAAGAAAAAAGTAATAAAGTATGGCACTTTATTACTGTAATTCTGGTCAATAGAAACACTAAAACTCATAATAAACGTTATAATTATACATCAGATAGGTCTGTTTGTCAATTGATTTGAGGTTTTTTCCATTATTTTCAGAACATTTCCATTTTATTTCAAGTGAAAAAACTCAAAAAATCGCTCAAACAGGCCTATTCGCAGTCGGACAAGTGGTCAGACTTGAAAGAAGATTCTAAAATGTCACGAAGAGGAGAAAACATTTTCAAAAGAAAAGACGGGCGCTGGGAGGCGCGGTACATTCACCACTATGAAGGCGGCAAAAAAGCTATAATGAAGCGAAGCGGAAATGTCTTCCGAAGCAACAATCGCGTAGAATAAAAATTTTGCCGAATAAAAAGCACACCGGATCTTGTTACCTTCTCCGAAAACTGGCCCGCAAGCACGCGAGCGCGGGTAAAAGAATCTACCTATACGCGGTATAGCAGGATATTATCCCTTTATCTGAAGCCTTTGTTCAAGAAATACGTCCTGTTGGATCACCCGCAGGAGTTGCCGGAAATATATTCATAGTCAAATTTATAGTCAAAAGTGTAGTGGGGAGCCCTGATTTTCAGGGCTCCCCGCCTTTTCTATCATAGAGTGGTATACTTCATTATTTTTAAGCATAGCGGGCAAATCTATAAAACGGCTCTTGCCATGCTCAAAGAGAACACTCACATTCAATCCATGGCAAACCCCCACCGCCAAGTTGGACTTCGAATGGGCAAAGGAATACACGGAGATCAAAAGTGTGAAGTGTAAAAATTTACTTATTCTCGGCGCCGGACAGTATGGGACGGTCGCCAAAGAGATCGCCCGGTCGATGGACTGCTTTGACAAAATAGATTTTTTAGATGACCGACACGGAACAGCGGATCCGAATTACCGCGAAAATTCCATAGGCCGCATAGATGAATACGAAAAATTTTCGGATGAATATGGGTGCGCGGTAGTGGCGATCGGCGCTCCTGAACTTCATTGCGACCTAACGGAAAAACTCAAAGAAGCTTCCTTCCTGCTCCCGCGCCTCGTGTCGCCGAAAGCGTATGTCTCCCCATCGGCACAGCTTGAGGAAGGCTGCATTGTGGAGCCGTTTGCCGTCGTGAACTCGAACGCCTTCATCGGCGCGGGCTCTATCCTTTCGGCGGGCGCCGTCGTCAATCATAACAGCGTTGTTATGGAGTACTGCCATATCGACTGCAACGCGACGGTCGCCGGACAAACGATCGTACCTGCTGGGACAAAGGTTTGCAGCGGCGAGGTGTTTCGAAAAACGTCGGACTTCTTTGTGAGCAAGGAAAACGAGCCAAAGAAGCCGCACGGCCCGATTGAAACCGAAACGTTAAAATACTGTTTTGAGGACGGAATGTAAGCAAAGTGGTGTACAAGAATTTTACAAAACCCTTGATTGAGTTTTTCCTTGCCCTGATCGGCACGGCGGTTCTGCTGATACCCATGATTATCATTTCCGCAGCCGTTTTCATCGACGATCCGGGGCCGGTGCTTTTCAAGCAAAAGAGAGTGGGCAAAAAGAAAAACGGGGAGATCACCTATTTTAATCTCTACAAATTCCGCAGCATGAAGATGAGCACTCCCCACGATAAGCCGACGCATCTCCTAAACCATCCCGAACAGTATATTACAAGAGTCGGCCGTATCCTCAGAAAAACCAGTCTCGATGAAATCGTGCAGATCCCCCTTAATATCCTCACCCTGAAAATGAGCGTTATCGGCCCACGCCCGGCACTGTGGAATCAGGAAGACCTGATCGCGGAACGGGATAAATACGGTGCCAACGACATTCGCCCGGGACTGACCGGCTGGGCGCAGATCAATGGCCGTGACGAGTTGGAAATTCCCATCAAGGCAAAGCTGGACGGTGAATATGCGGAGAAACTGAGTCGCGGCGGATTTTCCGCGTTTGCTTTGGATTGTCGCTGTTTATTTGGCACGATTTTTTCCGTACTCAAATCTGACGGCGTCGTTGAAGGCGGTACCGGTGCGATGGAAAAGCAGAAAACGGAAGAACAATCAAAGGAGCCGGCGTTGAAATGAAAAAAATCCTCATCACCGGCGCAAACAGCTATATTGGGACTTCATTTGAAAAGTACATAACAGAAAATTATCCCGAACAGTACCAAGTCGATACCGTGGACATGCTCGACGACGGCTGGCGGGAGAGGAGCTTCTCCGGCTACGACAGCGTGTTTCATGTTGCGGGCATCGCGCATTCCGACAGCGGAAAAATCAGTGCGGAGAAGGAAAAACTCTATTACGCGGTTAATACCGATTTGACGATAGAAACGGCGAAGAAGGCAAAGGCCGACGGTGCCGGACAGTTTATTTATATGAGCAGTGCCATCGTCTATGGAGACTCTGCGCCGATTGGCAAGGACAAGCTGATTACGAAGGACACCCCTGTTTTCCCGGCGAACTGCTACGGCGACAGCAAGGTGCAGGCGGAGAACGGCCTTCGTCCATTGAATGATGATAATTTTAATGTTGTCATTCTTCGTCCGCCGATGATCTACGGCAAGGGCAGCAAGGGCAACTATCCGCTTTTGGCTCGGTTTGCGCAGAAAACACCGATTTTTCCATATGTAAAAAACGCGCGTTCCATGCTCTATGTTGAAAACCTGTGCGAATTTGTACGGCTGATGATCGAGAACGGCGAAAGCGGCACGTTTTGGCCACAGAACGCCGAGTACAGCAACACAAGCGAACTGGTAAAAATGATTGCTGAGGCGCATGGCAGACGGGTACATCTGGTGCATGGCTTTGGTTGGGCGCTGAAACTGCTCGGTCACTTAACACCGGTCGTCAATAAGGCGTTCGGAAGTCTGCGGTATGATACAGGAATGAGCGAGGTGGTGGCCGGCTATGACCGATTCACATTAAAACAAAGTATAGAATTTTCGGAGAAATAAGATGGAAACGATTTGGATTGTAGATCATTATTCATCGGAGCCGAAATACGGGGGAATAGCAAGACAATATGATTTTGCTATGGAATTATCAAAACGGGGATACCGTGTGGTGATCATATCGTCCGCGTTTTCCCATTATACGCATTCCTATATTTTCGATGAAACGCTCCAAATCGAACAAATTGCCGGTAACGCACATTATGTCTATCTCAAAACACATGCGTATTCGGCTAACAGTGGAATTCATAGAATCCTCAATATGTTTTCCTTTTACCGGGCAGTGCTGAAAAACTATAAAAAGATCGCTTTGCAGCTTGGAGCGCCGGATGTGGTGGAAGGTTGCTCTGTACATCCGCTCACTTGGATGGCGGCGCAGAAAATCGCAAAGCATTTCAAAGCCCCGTTTATTGTGGAAGTCCGGGATTTATGGCCGGAAATGTGGCTGTTAAACGGAGAAAAGGGGAAATTCGATCCGATGGTCATCTTCTTTGGGGCTATCGAAAAATGGGCGTATAAAAAGGCCGACAAGATCATCTACTCCATGTTGTACGGGGATAGATATATTTGCGGAAAGTTAGGGTTCCCTAAAGAAAAAATCACTTTGATCGGGCAGCCGATGGACTGTGCACGTTACGATAAAAGCGCAAAAGAAAATGCAGATATGATACCGAAAGACATTTTGACATTTATGCAAGATTCTTTCGTTTGCGTTTTTACCGGATATTACATGGAATACGAGGGCGTTTATGTTATGTTGGAGGCGGCAAAGCTATGTGAAGAACGCGGCCTTGCGATCAAAATGGTCTTCGTAGGAAGCGGTGCGGAACAGGACGGCATGCGCTCCTACAAGGAGAAGCACTTTTTGCATAATGTCTATATCGGCGGAAGGATCAGTAAAGAGGCAATTCCCGCGCTACTCCGCCGCTCGGATATCTGTATGGCACACTGTGCAAATAAAACGCATGAGGAAGCCTTTAAATACGGAATTTCCAAAAATAAAGTAAACGAATATCTTTATTCCAAAGCCTGCGTGATTTACGGAAGAAACGACCCCGATGATCCAGTGGCTAAAAGCGGTGCAGGATATGTTATTCCTCCGTTCAACGCGCACGCTTTGGCTGATACGATTGAAAAGATATATCGGATGACGCCGGAGGAAAGAAAAGAACACGGCGAAAACGGTACAAAATACATTGTTGAAAATCACAGGGTTGATATGCTGGTTAATAAACTTTTGGCGGCATACGGATTGAAAGATAAGGAGAAATAAGTTGATATGATAAACGTAATCGGACTCGGCTACATAGGGCTTCCCACGGCGCTGATGCTGGCGTCTCACGGCGTAGAGGTTGTCGGCACGGACTATAATCAAAAGCTGGTGGATACGCTCAATGCCGGAAAGACTACCTTTAAGGAAAAGGGGCTTGACGAACTGTTTAACGACGCCGTTAAGCACGGGATTAAATTCGCAACGGAGTATCTGGTAACGGATACCTATATTATTTCCGTTCCGACTCCCTATGACAAATTCAGCAAAAAGGTTGATGCCTGTTACGTTGTTACAGCAGTCGAAAATGTGCTGGACGTCTGTCCAAAGGGCGCGACGGTCATTATCGAGTCAACCGTGTCTCCCGGAACGATCGACAAGTATGTTCGTCCCGCGGTTGAAGCCAAGGGCTTTGTGATTGGCATGGATATTCACCTTGTCCACGCGCCGGAGCGCATCATCCCGGGCAATATGGTCTACGAACTGCTTCACAACAATCGTACCATCGGTGCGGACGAACCGGAGATCGGCGAAAAGGTCAAGAGCCTTTACGCATCCTTCTGTGGCGGCGAGATCGTAGTTACCGATATCCGTACTGCCGAAATGACGAAGGTCGTGGAAAACACCTTTCGCGCGGTCAATATTGCCTTTGCTAATGAGTTGGCGAAGATCTGCCGCCATGACGATATGGATGTTTACGAGATCATCAAGATATGCAATATGCACCCGCGTGTAAACATCTTGCAGCCCGGTCCCGGTGTTGGCGGACATTGTATCAGCGTCGACCCATGGTTCCTCGTCGGCGACTACCCGAGCCTTGCAAAGGTGATCGATGAGTCGATGAAAACCAACGACGGCATGCCAGATTTCGTCCTCAATCGCATATATGAAATTATGAAGGAAAACGGCTTGGAAGATGTCGGTCGCGTGGGGCTGTACGGCCTTACTTACAAGGAGAACGTGGACGATATGCGCGAATCCCCCACACTTCAGCTGCTGGAAAGTCAGGCACGGCATTTGGCGCTACCGCTCAAGGTTTACGATCCGTTCATCGGTGATGATGTGGTGCCGAATCAGTATCACAATCTGGATATGTTCCTTTCCGACGTGGATTTGGTCGTCATTATGGTTAAGCACAGCGAAATACGGGAGAATATGGAAAAATTAGAAGGAAAAATTGTGCTGGATTGTCATAATATCTGTAATCTACCCGGAGTCTATCACATTTGAACGGAGTTCATGTGTGACCGGGCAACATCGGCAGATGCTCGATCAGGTTCTCGAGGCGTTTTGCGTCATCCCGAACTCGACTGTGCGGATGGCAGTCGACTGATCTTGATCACCGCTCACCACCGCGAAAACCTCGGCGTGCCTATGAAACACATGTTTCGTACGATCCGTCGCGTAATGGACGAGCACTCCGATGTCAAGGCGATTTATCCGATCCACATGAACTCCGTCGTGCGCGATACCACCGAGCGCCCGGAGGGAATCAAGGCCGGAACGCTGAAACTCGTCGGTACGGACGAGGAGTCGATTTATACGGAGTTCAAGCGCCTGCTGATTGACAAGGCGGCGTATGACGCGATGGCAACGGCGAGCAACCCTTATGGCGATGGATATGCTTGCGAGAGGATAACGAGGGTGTTGACAGAAAAATGAATCCACAAAAAATTGCCACATATTTTAATACTATTCGATACCTAAAACCCGGTCAGATCTACTATCGGGTCAAGAAAATGCTGAAGATGAATTGTTCTTTGGGGGGATATCCGGAAAAGAAAGGCTTTGACTTTGCGCCGCAAAGTTTAGAGACCGTTGAGGAGTTCGATTTTGATTCGGCTTTTCTTGCCCGATTTCCTCTCGACGAAATAATGGCAGATAAAGTGATACTCCTGCACGAAACGGAAACTTTTTGTTGGGACCGACCGTGGAATTTCCCGCACCGCACACCGCTGTGGAACTATAATCTGCACTACCTTGAGTATCTGTTCCCGCTTGTCAAGGCGTATAAGGACATAGGAGACAGGCGGTATCTTGATAAAATAAAAACTATTATTCGGGCATGGATCAAGCAAAATCCTCGCGGAACGCGACCGGGATGGGAGCCGTATCCGATAGCGCTTCGGTTGACAAACTGGCTCTCGATTTATACGCATTTGGAATCGGATTTCAAAGCCGATCCGCAATTTCATTCTGATTTCATTTATTCCATCTGGGAACAGTACGATTTTCTTGCTCATCATCTGGAAAAGCACTTGCTTGGGAATCACTATTTTGAAAATCTAAAAGCGCTGATTTTGTGTTCATTGTTTTTCAAAGATAAAGAAATGCAGGAAAAATCTCTTACTGCTTTTTATACCCAGTGCCGCGAACAGATTTTGCCGGACGGAATGCACTTCGAACTAAGTCCGATGTATCACAAACTCATTTTAGAGGATGTGATGCGCGTGGCGGTCGCCCTGCGCGGAGCGGGCAAAAGGAACGGTGAAATCGAAAACTATTTGCAATCCATGCTTGACGTTGCCTATTCCCTCGAGGAAGGACTGGAGAGATTGCCGTTGTTCAACGACTGTGGAAACAACGTAGCAAAAAACCTTTCTGCGCTCTGCGAGGCGGCAAAAGCGCATTTTGACTTGATACCAAAATATAAAGGCAAAATGCCCGACAGCGGGTATTACATTTTCAAAAAGAACGATTGGAAACTTATTATTGATGCCGGACAGCCGGGGCCGACCTATCTTCCCGGACATGCGCATTGCGACGCGATGAGCTTTGAACTGTTCAAGTCCGGCAAGCCGGTGATCGTCAACTGCGGAACGTATGCTTATCAATGCGACGAGCGCGCATTTTTCAGAAGTACCGCCGCACACAACACCGTTCAGGTGGAAGGCGTGGAGCAATCGCAGTGCTGGGGCGCGTTTCGGATGGGAAAGAGAAGCAGTACGCGGGTTACAGCCTGCGTTGAAAATCATATTGAAATGAGCATGCGGGATCAAAACGGTAATGTGATCACCCGAACCGTTACCCTTTCCGACGCTTATTTGTCCGTTTCCGACGTAAGCGGTCAAAACATATTAACGAGTTTCCTTCACCTTATAGACGATATAAAAATAGATATGAACGAGTGTGAAAAAAACAGCGGCATTTATTCAGACGAATTCGGCAGCAGAAAAGAAATAGGAGCGGTAAAAATACGTCGCAGAAACGGTGTAAAATATAAATTTGATTTGATAGCCGGTGCGTTAGCTACAGCGCAATCGGAATAAAAAGAGAGGAATGAAACAATGAAACAGCTTTTTCTTATGGTGAATGACGGCTCCGTTAAGCTGATTGATACTCCCGCACCGACGGTTAAGTCGAATTGCGTGATCGTCGAAACAAAATATTCTGTGGTAAGTGCCGGAACGGAACGCTCGCTTACATCATTTGGCGGTAAAAATTTGATCGGCAAAGCGATGGAACGTCCCGATCAGGTGGCGCAGGTTCTGGATAAAATGGCAACGGACGGTATTCTCTCTACCGTCGACGCAGCGTTTAACCGCCTTTCCGATCCCATGCCTATGGGATATTCCGCCGTCGGAACGGTGACCGCCTGCGGTCGCGGCGTTACAGAACTTGCCGCCGGCGACACTGTTGCAATGGTGGGCCAAGCCTATCATGCCGAGGTGAACCGCGTTGCAAAGACGATGGTTGCTAAAATCCCGAATACGGTTACCGATATAAAACAGTATTCAATGTGTGCGCTCGGCGGCATTGCCCTTCAGGGGATTCACCAGGCAAATGTTGTTGCCGGAGAAACGGTTGCGGTGATTGGGCTTGGATTGATAGGGCATATAACTGCGAGAATTTTGAACGCTTACGGTTGTGATGTGATTGCTTACGACGTGGTAGATAAAACGCTGCCGGGGACGCGCCTTAAGGCATTTATCCGTTCCGATGATGCAAACGCGGGAGATGTGACGAGAGGCTTGACCCACGGCAGGGGCGTGGATAAGGTTATCATCACAGCAGCGACAAACAGCAATGCTCCGATGGATTTAGCGGCCGAAATCGCTCGCGATAGAGCAACGATCTGTATGATCGGCGTCACACAGATGAATATTGACCGCCGCCCGTATTATAAAAAGGAGCTTTCCTTTACGATTGCTCGCTCCTATGGGCCGGGTCGTTACGAGCCGAGCTACGAGGAGCAGGCGGTGGATTATCCCATCGGTCACGTTCGGTTTACAGAGGGCAGAAACGTGGAAGAATTTGTCCGTCTTATCAGTGAAAGACGCGCCGATTTTTCCGATCTGATCACTCATGTAATTCCATTCGAGGAAGCCGCGCGCGCCTATGAAATGATTACGACGAACGCCAATCACGAGCGGTATATAGGAATCCTTTTGGAATATAATCACCGTGAAGAAAAGTGGGACTCGACCGTTGTCCATGCGGAAGCAAAGTCGAAAAAAGAGGGACTTATTGGCGTGGGGCTGATCGGAGCGGGCGGCTTTGCCCGCACTACGATCTTGCCGACAATGCAGGCCACGGGGCGCTATTCTTTCCGCGCTTTAGCGACAACCGGGGGAATCGGAGCGGCGCAGGCAAACGACGGTCATCCGTTCGAGGTTATCACAAACGATTACACACAGGTGTTGAAGGATGATAAGGTGGATCTTGTGGTTGTTTCAACCAACCATAACTCCCATGCAAAATTTGTTGTGGAGGCGCTGAACGCCGGAAAGCACGTTTACTGCGAAAAGCCGTTGTGCCTGACCGTAGAAGAATTGGCGGAAATCGAAAAAGCCTATCGCGCTTCCGGGAAAGAACTGTTCTGCGGGATGAACCGCCGTTATGCACCCCTGATTGGGCAAATCAAGCGTGAACTGGCGACCGATAAAACGCCGGCTGTGTACGATTATATCGTGAACGCAGGTTTTATTCCGGAAACGCATTGGACGCAGGATGAATCGGTCGGCGGCGGGCGCATTATCGGAGAGGCATGCCACTTTATCGATACAATACAGTATCTGGACGGTAGCCGGCTGACCGATCTGCGCGTAACCTATGCGCAAAATAGCGCTTACCCCTGCAAGGATAACGCGCTGATCACACTCCGGTTTGAGTCCGGCGCTATTGGGAATATTGTTTACACCTCCATGGGCAGCAAAAAATATCCGAAGGAGCAACTGCGCGTGTTCTCGAACGGTATGGTGCGAGAGCTCAATAATTATGTGGGACTTGCTAAGTACGGAAGTGCCAAGACGCAGAAAATCAAATTGCGTCAGGACAAAGGGATCCGAGCGGAATATGAGCACATCGCCGCGGTACTTGCGGGCAAAGAAACCAATTTCGCAATTGAAGACGCATTTGTGGCATTTGAACTGTTGTTTAGTAGGCTGAAATAGGCGCAAAGGACAGTGGTTAAAAATTTTTGAGATGGCGGAAAAATTATCGTTTATTTTACGGCATGTGAATATTAAGAGGCTGAAATATGAAGACTTTGCTAATCAATTGCGTCTGTGGCATTCGTAGCACAGGGCGAATTTGTACCGACATTGCGGAGGAAATGGAGAAGCAGGGAAATGAGGTCAAGATCGCCTACGGCCGCGAAACCGTGCCGGAAAAATACCAAAAATACGCCGTGCGTATCGGGACGGAGTGGTCGGTTCGAAAAAACGCCCTCTCCTGCCGTCTGTTCGATAATGATGGCTTTGTTGCAAAACGTGCAACAAAAAAATTTCTCGAATGGGCAGACAAATATGATCCTGACCTGCTTTGGTTGCACAATATCCATGGATATTATATCAATATTGAGATGCTGTTTGCGTGGATTAAATCCCGCCCGAATATGCAGGTGAAATGGACGTTGCACTCGTGTTGGGCGTTTACCGGCCACTGTTCGTACTTCACTATAGTGAAGTGCGAACAGTGGAAAACACACTGTTCGTACTGCGCGCAAAAGCGCGGCTATCCGGCAAGTTATTTCAAAGATAACTGTGCCTCAAACTTTGACCGAAAAAAAGCGGCCTTTACCGGCGTGCAGAACATGACAATCTATACCGTGTCAAACTGGCTTGCTAACTTGACAAAACAGAGCTTTCTCGGCGAATATCCCATTGAAGTAAAATATAACAAGGTAGACACAACCGTTTTCAAGCCTACGCCCGGCAATTTTAGAGAACGCTACGATTTGACCGATAAAAAAATCGTGCTTGGTGTGGCGAGTTCATGGTCTAAGCGAAAAGGACTGAGCGATTTTATAAAGTTATCCGAAATGCTCGACGAAAACTACCAAATCGTTCTTGTCGGGCTTACGGACAAGCAGATCAAGAAACTGCCGAAACAGATTCTCGGGATAAAACGTACCAACAGTACAACAGAACTTGCTAAGATCTATACGGCGGCGGATGTGTTTGTAAACCCGAGCAAAGAGGAAACCTTTGGTATGACAACGGTAGAAGCGCTTTCCTGCGGAACTCCGGCAATCGTGTATAAAGATACCGCCTGTGAGGAAATCGTCAATATGCTCGGCCGCGGCAGAGCAGTCGATCAGGATATAGATGCGCTTTATACCGCGGTAATGGAAGAAACAAAGAATTGTAAGAAAGAGAATTAGTGAGTATGGCAAATGTGATCAGCGGAAAAAACACATTGAAAAGCGGCTTTATTTATGCTGTTGTTATACTTATGCTTTCCTCCTTTTGGGCACGTGTTTTAGGAATAGTGTGGCTTTCCGATTCAATCTATGCAATATCATTGGTCGTTATTGTATTGAAGTATTTTTCTGCGCCATTGACAAAATCAAGTGCAACCACAGTCTTTCTTCTTTTATTGACGATTATATCGCTAATAAGCGGTTGGGTACAGGGTATTCCGTCAGATGTTGATTATTATTTGCATGCCGGGATTACGACTTGTGTTTTTATGTGCCTTGATATGTGCGCGAACCGAACAATACAAATGAGCGAAGCGTCCAAAAAGAAAATACTGTGGGTCTTTATTGTGTCGGGATTATTCTTGGAAATTTACTATTATTTCGGCGGGCTGAAAAATGCGCGAATAGCGCCGGGCCACCCGTCGGCATCGCTGAATCTCGATAATCCAAATGAAGCCGGATTGTGGATGGCAGGTTTTGTTATCATTCTCGTTGGTTCCGTTTTTGTCTTAAAAGGATGGGAAAGAATTGCCGCTATCGGAGTGTCTGTATTTTTATTTCCTATCTTATCCGCAACCAATTCGCGGAACAGTGTATATGCGGCCGTCTTGTTTGCTGTTATGGTTGTTATGATAAGAATGGTACGCGTTTTAAGCATCCGGAAAGTTCCCAAAATCATCCTCTTCATCATGGCGGTGCTGCCGGTTATTGTGTTTTTCTTTTATATGTATGTAATCGTACCAAATATGGATCAATGGAATTTAATGTTTGAAACCAGTACAAGTACAGCCTTAGAAAAAGGTTGGGATTCACGTGAATCACTATGGCAAGACCTTTTGGATGATTTGCCAAGATGTTTTTGGATAGGAGATTATGCAAAATATTATATAGGTCAATGGCACAATTCTTTGATGACGCTTTACGGAAGATATGGAGTTTTTTATTTAGCAGGTGCTGTTGTTGTTATTTATCAAGCCTTGAAGAGAACGCAGGAAAATCTTTCAATTTACGCCACTCTTGGCCTGTGCGGACTATTATTTACCGGTTGCTTTGAGGGTTCTCTCTTCGTCGGCGTTGCAGGACTTTATCTAATACTATTGGTCGTGCCTGTTTTATTGGGCGATTATTCCTCAAAACAATAGCAATAAATTACATTTATAGGAGAAATTTAAGTGGAAAAAGAAATATTACGCCGTGTCCAATTAGAGCAACTTGAAATACTGAAAGAGATCCATCGAGTGTGCACGGAAAACGACATTCCGTATTTTTTGGACAGCGGTACTTTGATCGGGGCAGTGCGGCACAAGGGCTTTATCCCGTGGGATGACGACCTCGATATTGGTATGCTGCGTCAGGATTACGAAAAATTCTGCGAAATCGCACCCAAAAAGCTCAATGAAAAATACAGCTGGCAGTCGTGGAAAAACGATAAAGACTACGCTCTTCCTTTTGGCAAGGTAAGAAGAAACCATACGGTTTACATAGAAGAAAAGAGCGGGAAACTTGAGAATTGCGGCTTTTATGTAGACGTGTTCCCATATGATAACGCCCCCGCGGACTTGGGGGAGCGGCGCAAACTGTTGAATAATTGTGTGTTTTGGGCGCGGTGCATGCTCATGAAACATGGAAATACTCCATGGCAGGATCATGGGAAAACCAATCTGAAAAAGCGGTTGGGATATATTTCATATCAACTCGTTTCGCTCTTTTTCTCTCACGACGCGATCGCACAAAAGTATGAAGGCGCCGCGTTAGCCGTTCCGGATTTGGAAGATGTATACGCGCAATGCGGCGTAAAGAATACAAAATATTACAAAAAAGCATGGATAAGCGATGTTACGGAAGGAATATTTGAAGAACGGAAATTCTTTATTCCCCTGCACGCGCATGAATTGCTCACGGAGCAATACGGAGACTACATGCAATTGCCGCCCGAAGATCAACGGGGAAATGGGCACGGTATTACTAAAATCATCTTTTCAAACGGGGAAGAATATACCATTGTCTGAAAAATGATATAGTCGTAACGATTCTTTGGGGGAAGAAAGACAGTGAAAATAGTATTTCTGACAAATTACCTGAATGTGCATCAATTGCCGTTCAGTCTGGCGATGAACAGCTTTGATTCGGTCGAATACCACTTTATTGCTACGACGCCGACAACCCCTTTTAGGCTAAAAATCGGATATACCGATATGAACCATGAGTACGACTTCGTTTTGTGCGCTTATGAAAGCGAAGAAAACAAACAAAAAGCGATGCGGCTATGCGCGGAATGCGACGTTTTGATCACAGGCTCTGCTCCGGCAGAATATATTCGTCAGCGTATGTTGGATAAAAAGCTGACTTTCCGGTACTCCGAGCGCATTTACAAAAAGGATTGGCAGTTGCTCCAGCTTCCCCTGCGCGCGCTGAAATATGGCCTGCGTGATCACGGCAACCCCAACGTTTACCTTCTCTGCGCCAGCGCCTATGCGGCGGGGGATTATGCTAAGACCGGGTTTTATAAAGACAAAGCCTATAAATGGGGATATTTTCCCGAAGTGAAGCGCTATGGAACTTTTGGGGAGCTTTTCGGATTGAAGCATCCCGCTTCCATCCGGGGAGTCGCCAAACCCATAGGATGGAAGCATCCCGCTTCAATCCTATGGGTCGGTAGACTCATAGGATGGAAGCATCCCCCGCATGCCGTCATGGCAGCGCAGAGACTGAAGCGTGAAAATATACCGTTCAAGCTGGATATCATCGGAAGCGGCGAGTTGGAAGGCGAGTTGCGGCAAATGATTACCGACAATGGACTGGAGGACTGCGTACATATGCTTGGCGCTATGCCGCCGGAAAAGGTGCGGGAGCACATGGAGCAGAGCGAGATCTTCCTGTTCACCTCTGACCGCAACGAAGGCTGGGGTGCGGTTTTGAATGAATCCATGAACAGCGGGTGCGCCGTCGTGGCAAGCAATGCCATCGGCTCGGTGCCGTTCCTGATCGAGGACGGCAAAAACGGACTAATCTACCAAAGTGGCAACGTAGACGACCTGACGGAAAAGGTCAAGATACTGATTGGCAACCCGGACAAGCGTAAGGAACTCGGCGAACAGGCATACTTGACCATGATCGAACAATGGAACGCCGAAAACGCGGCAAAACGACTGATAGAACTGATAAACGCCATCATGTCGGGGCAGGATATCCCCTTCGCCGACGGGGTGTGCAGTAAAGCCTGATGAAACAGAACTGAAAAATGGAAAAAATTTATTTGATGTCCGGGAGCATTTTAAGCCTAAATCGGAAAGAAATGACGGCTTCGACCCAAAAATATGTGTATGACATAGCCGAACATTTAAGCCGATATGTTGATGTGAAAATACTTTCGACGGCTATAAAGTGGGGCGATCGAGAATCCGATGGCAGGGTAGAACTTATCGGACTGAATGATGGCTCACGCTTTCTTTTCAACAAAACAAGTCGATTTTTTTCAAAATATCCGCCTAATAATTCCGTCTTGGTGTTTTGGGGATATGATTTTCTAAATGTGATAGAAATGATTGCTTTACGATGCCGTTTTTCCTGCAAAATAGTATCATTTATTTTTGATTCTCACAAACCGGCTATAAGTAATTACGGAAAAATAAAGAAAGGTTTAGCCAATCTCTATTTTGCACTGGGAAAATATTTAATAAGATATTTTGACGGATTTATGCTGTTCCAGGAATCGGCGGTGCAAAAACTTAAAATAAAAAGCAAACCGTATTTGGTGTCTAAACCGGGGGTCTGCGTCAAAGATGATTTTCCGGTTTCCGCTTTAAAAAAGAACAATATCGTGACCTATGCGGGAACATTATCAAAATTAAATGGTATTGACTTGCTATTAGACAGCATACCACGTTTTTTCGGGGAGAATATAATTTTTCGTGTTTTCGGTAACGGCCCGTTACGAAAGCAAGTGGAAGAAGTGGCCGAACGATATACAAATTTGGAATATGGAGGGTTACTCTCGGAGTCGGAACTGTTGCCTATTTTGAAAAGCAGCAGTATATTGCTTAATTTAAGATGTCCGAATGATGAGGCTATGGAGTATGCGTTTCCTTCAAAAGTTTTTGAATATATAAATATAGGGGTTCCGTTGCTGACAACAAATATTTTTGAGGATATTGAATTATCGGAAAATACATATATTCTCGAAAGCAATACCGTTGATTTGTTTGTGAGCGGGATCAATGATATTTTAGATAATTGGGAGTTATCTGTAAAAAAAGCCTGCATTGCCAAAGAATTTGTGATGAAAAAATACAATTATGAAATTTTGGCGAAGAAAATGTATTTATTTTTAAAAGAGGAAGTATTAGAAAAAAGAAAATGAAGAAAGTAGTTTTGCAAATAAATTCCGTTTCAAGAGGCAGTACGGGAACTATCATGTTGGGAATATCTTCCATTTGCCAAAATACCGATATAGCCAATATTACCGCCGGCGGAGGCTTGAAAAATCAACCTTTTAAGGGTGATATACAAATTGGAACCTTTTTTGGAAGACGGCTGCACAGTTGGATGAGCAAATTGTTTGGCTATCACGGTTGTTATTCCTATTTTGCGACAAAAAAGTTCCTCAAAAAAGTATCTAAAATACAACCGGACATCATTCACTTACATAATATTCACGGTTGGTATATCAACCTCCCCGCCCTGTTTCACTATATCAAAAAGCATAATATTCGCGTTGTCTGGACGCTGCACGATTGTTGGTCGTTCACCGGTCAGTGCGCATATTTTACCATGGCAAAGTGCAATAAATGGAAAACCGGTTGCCACAATTGTACGCAACTTAGGGCGTATCCAATGACGTGTGTAGACCGAACAAAATCCATGTGGAAACTGAAACGCAAATGGTTTACCGGCGTTCAAGATATGACCATCGTGACGCCATCGCAGTGGCTGGCGGATTTGGTAAAAGAGTCCTATTTGAAAGAATATCCGGTCAAGGTCATAAACAACGGCATTGATTTATCAGTGTTCAAACCCATCCTAAGCGATTTTCGGCAGAAATATGGACTTGGCGAAAAATATATCCTGCTTGGTGTTGCGGATGGCTGGGGCGAGCGCAAGGGGCTCGATGTGTTCGTAGAACTATCAAAGAGACTCGACCCGGATAAATTTCAAATCGTTTTGGTGGGAACAAGTGATGAGCTGGATAAACAGTTGCCTGAAAATATCCTCTCTATTCACCACACAGAAAGTCAGCAGGAGCTTGCCGAAATTTATACTGCCGCAGACCTGTTTGTGAATCCGACGCGCGAAGAAAACTACCCGACCGTCAATATGGAATCCATCGCCTGTGGCACACCGGTGCTCACATTCCGAACCGGCGGTAGTCCGGAGATGCTCGATGATACCTGCGGCGCAGTTGTAGATTGCGACGATATAGATACGCTGGAAAGGGAAATCATTCGCATTTACGAAGATAAACCGTTCACTGTGAAAGAATGTGTGGAACATGCCAAGTGCTTTAATGCAAAAGAACGGTATGTAGAATACAAAAATATATATTGGAGTTCAAAATGAAGAAAAAACTAAAAAAGGCACTTCGCCCGATTTATTATTTTTTGAAATATGATATTGTTGGTCGTTTTAATAAAGGGACGTATTCCAAAATTGCGGAATACAAAAATGTATGTAAAGGAGAAAAATGCTTTCTGATAGGAAGCGGACCTTCTTTGCGATTGGAGGATCTGCAAAAGCTCCATAACAGCAATTATAAAACATTTACCTGCAACTCTATGTTTAAGACTTTTGATAAAGTGGAATGGCGTCCAGATTATTATTGTATTTGTGATCTTGGACTCTTTCAAACAATTGAAGAAAAATTGTTTGTTGCGCAGAAAGCTCCAATCTTTGTTAATGAAGGAATATACAACAGCGCTGTACATAAAGAAAAATTAATTCCAATTCGAGTAAAAGTGAATTGGAATTATCCGCAGAAAAGATATTTTTCCGTAAATGCCGAACAGTATGTATATCCTGCTGGTTCAGTGCTGTATTTTATGATGCAAATCGCTGCGTATATGGGATTTTCCGAAATTTATTTATTGGGTTGTGACTGCAATTATTCTTATACCAAGACATCGGACGGAACTATAAAGAAAACCGGGGATAAAGACTATTTTATGGAGGGCTATGAAGAGCGAAAGGGCGTTCAACCATTCAATCAATTTGATGTCGTTTTGCCCGATTATGTAGCAGCAAAAAAATATTGTGATACACATGACATCAAAATCTACAACGCCACCCGTGGCGGAAAACTGGAAGTATTTGAGCGGGTAGATTTTGACAGTTTATTTTCATAAAGAAAGGAAATGCCGAAAAATGAAAACAGTAGCTTTAGTGCCTATAAAGATGAACAACGAACGCCTTCCGGGGAAGAACACAAAGTGTTTTTCAGATGGTACACCGTTGATACACTGCATTCTGGAAACGCTGGAGAAGGTGCCGGAACTTGATGAAATATATGTGTATTGCAGTAATTCGGCCATCCGGGAATTCTTCCCGGGAACAAAGACCAAGTACTTGGTCAGAGATAAAAGGCTGGACTTGTCGACCACAAAATTCAATGACGTTCTCACCTCGTTTGCCCAGAACGTCCCGGCAGACATCTATGTATTGACCCATGCCACGGCGCCTTTCATTCGCCCGGAGCGCTTTTCGGAGGGTATAAACGCCGTCAGGAGTGGAAAGCATGACTGCGCATTTGCGGTAGAGCAGTTGCGCGAATTTCTGTGGAAGGACGGAAAGCCGTTCAATTACGACCCGGCTAATATTCCACGCACTCAGGATTTGGAGCTTATGCTGGTTGAGACCTGCGGAATGTACATATATACTTCCGACTTGATAAAAACTCAGCATCGGCGCATAGGAAATAAGCCGTATTTTGTAGAGGTAACAAAAAAAGAAGCATGCGACATCAATCTCCCCGAGGATTTTGAAATAGCCGACGCCATATATTCATATGTGCATGGCATAGAAATTCGGGGGGGGGGTTACAACCTCTTTAAGCTGATATGCAGCCAAACCTTCCGTAAGGGAGGTGCGGCAGCATGAAGGTAGTTGGAGTAATCCCGGCGCGCTACAAATCGTCGCGTTTCCCCGGAAAACCCTTGGCAGACATCTGCGGTAAGCCCATGATATGGTGGGTATACTGCCAGGCGCGCAAAACAAAGGGACTTGACGCCGTCTATGTGGCGACGGATGATGAAAGAATCGAGCAGGTTTGCAGAGAATATAATCTGTGCTGCATTATGACGCGCAATGACCATAATAACGGCACTGAAAGAGTATATGAAGTTTCGCAAAAAATAGAAGCGGATTTGTACGTTGTAATCAATGGCGATGAGCCGTTGATCGATCCTAAAACAATTGAAAAGATTATACCGGAGAAAATGCCGGAAGATGACTTCTTTGTCTGCAATTTGATGACGGAAGTGAAAAGCCCCGTCGAGGCAGTCGATTTTACAAATATCAAAGTTGTGGTTGACAGCGAAAGCAATGCGCTTTTTATGTCCAGAAGTCCGATACCGTATCCAAAGGCCTCCGTTGAATATCAATACTATAAGCATGTAGGCGTGTTGATTTACAATAAAAATGCTCTGAAATTTTTTGTTTCCACTCCAAAAGGCTACAACGAAAGAATAGAAGACGTGAACGAACTGCGTTTTATCGACCATGGGAAAAAGCTCAAGATGATAAAAGTTGAGGCAGATACGCTTTCCGTAGATACGTCGAAAGATTTGGAAAAAGTAAAAGATGTCATAGAAAAACGGTTGAAATCAGAAAAAAGGAAAAACGAGTAATGATACACATTCTTGATTGTACACTGCGAGACGGCGGGTACATCAACAATTTTGACTTTGGCGAAACGACCATAAAAAACATAATAAAGAAGCTCAACCAGGCGAGAGTGGAAATAGTGGAGTGCGGCTTTTTGCAGAGCAAAGCCAAAAAGGCCGGACACAGCCTGTATGCAAACGTAACCGACATAAAAAGATACATCCCAAGCGACATAACGCCGATGCATGTGGCCATGATAGCATACGGCGACATCGGGATAGACGAAATAGAACCGTGCGATGGCCAAACGGTGACCGGCATACGCTTGACATTCCACGAAAACGATATAGATGGTGCCTTTTGCTTTGCAGAGAAGCTGATCCAAAAAGGCTACAAGGTGTTCATCCAGCCTGTGGGTACGACTACATATACCGACAAGGCACTGTTATGCCTGATGGATCGCGTAAACAGGATGAAGCCGTTTGCCTTTTACCTTGTGGACACCTTGGGTACACTGTATAAAAACAATCTTCTGCGCATGTTCTACCTGATAGACAACAATTTAGACCCGGGAATTAAAATCGGCTTTCATTCGCACAACAATCTTCAGTTGTCCTTTTCCAATGCGCAGGAACTCATGCTAATGCACACAAAACGAGACATAATAATAGACTCGTCGGTGTTCGGCATGGGACGAGGAGCAGGCAATCTTTGCACTGAGTTGCTGGCGCAGTATATCAATGAAAATATTGAAAATAGGTATGACTTGATTCCGATTCTTGAAATTATGGACGAGTATATAATGCCGATCTACACCGGCACGCCGTGGGGATATTCCGCACCTTACTACATAGCAGCCATAAACGGCTGCCATCCCAACTACGCCACCTACCTTATGAACCGTCAGACGCTGTGCATAAGGGACATAAACAGCATCATTAAGAGCATCCCGGAACAAAACAGACATCTGTACAACGCCGATTTGATAGCCGAGCTTTACCGGAAATACCAACAGCACACGGTGGACGACGGCAAGGTGATAAAGGACTTGGAACTGCTGTGCTGGTCAAGGCAAGTGTTGATTTTGGCACCGGGAAAGAGTCTTGTTACAAAAGAGAAAAATATCACGGAGTACATAAAAAAACACAATCCGGTGGTGTTTGCAGTGAATCATATCCCCGACAAATATCCGTTTGACATCGTCTTTATCAGCAACTTAAAACGGTTCAAGGGCATAGACGATGCAGCCGAGAGGCTGGGGGACAAGCTGATATGCAGCTCGAATATATCAAACGCCGGCAAGATACGGACGGTGAGCTATTCGGCCTACCTCAACAAGGACGACGTAATATCGGACAACGCAGGACTTATGGTGATAAACGTATTGAAAAGCGCCGGAGTAAAGAAGATCGTGCTGGCAGGGTATGACGGATTTGATACCACGGGAGAGGAAAACAACTATTACGACGGCAAGCTGAATCTCAATATGTACAAGAATCGCACGGATATGAATCAGGCAATGAAAAAGTATTTTGAAATTCTGAGACAGGATATTTCAGTGGAGTTTCTGACACCGACGGTGTATGACAAATGAAAAAATTAGCGATATTTGATTTTGACGGTACGATAGCCGACACGTCGCCGGGAATAGTGAATTGTGTGAAATACGCGCAGCAGAAAATGGGGCTGCCGGAACTCACCTACGATAAGATGCTGTCGCATGTGGGTCCACCCATGGAGGAGTCATACGCGAGAAATTTCGGGCTTTCTGGGGAACGCCTGAAAGAGGCAGTGAAGTATCACAAGGAATACGCTCTGAAACAGGGGTATAAAGAGCTGGAAATATACCCGGGAATTCACGAGCTGTTAGAAAAGTTAAAGCACACGGGCATATATACTGCCATAGCGACACTCAAGGCGCAGACGACGCTGGATAAAATATTAGAGGAATACAAACAAAAAAAGTATTTTGACATTGCACTGGGAACAAACGCAGAACAGCCCGCAACAAAAGCCGACATACTCAATAAATGTATGGAAAAGGTTTGCTGCGATAAAGAAACCTCTGTTTTGATCGGCGACAGCAAATACGACTCGGAAGCTGCAAGAAATGTAAATATAGACTTTATCGCAGTGACATACGGCTTTGGATTTAAAAGCGCCAAAGACGTTGCCAATGCCGTTTTGGTATGCGACAGCGCATACCAAATCATGAATTATTTTGAGGAAAGTTAAATTGACAGATATACTAAAAAAGATAAAGAACATCCCCCAGGGCGTCAAATCCTCGGTTGCACTGTTCGTAGCACGGGTTGTGTCCATGGGTATTTCATATATCACAGTTCCTATCTTCACCCGACTGCTCACCACCGATGAATACGGACAGGTCAACGTGTTTTCTTCTTGGATGAGCCTTTTTGGAATTCTTGCGACCTTTTATTTGTACGCCGGTGTCTTCAATAACGGCATGTCGGATTACCCGGATAAGCGTGACGAATACTCCTTTTCCATGCTGGTGCTGTCAAATCTCATAACCATAGCGTTTGCAATAATCATTTTTGCGCTTTACCCTTTCATAAAGGGCTTCCTCGGACTGGATTTTAAGCTCGTCGTTTTGATGTGCGCCATTTTCTTTTTTCAGCCGGCATACAATTTCTGGTCGGCGAGGCAACGGTACGAGATGAAATACAAAGCGTTGTTGGCAAGCTCTATCTCAACGGCAATTCTATCGCCCGTGGTCGCGCTGATCTTTGTTTTGAACGCAAGCGGAAGCAAGGCCAACGCCCGTATTTTCGGCATCGAATGCGCGTCTATTGCCGTATATATTGTTTTTTATGTTATTATCATAGCCCGTGGAAAGCGCAAAGTCAATACGGAGTATTGGAAGTTTGCACTGCTTTTCAATCTGCCGTTGATTCCTCATTATCTGTCAATGTATCTGCTGGGCAGTTCGGACAGAGTTATGATCTCTCACATGGTGAGCGATTCAGCCACGGCGTTTTACAGTATAGCCAACTCGGTCGCATCGGTCTCAATGATAATTTGGAGTGCCGTAAATGCTTCACTGATACCATATACATACGAGCACTGCAAAAGAAAGGATTACAAGCCCATATCAGCAGTAGCAATACCGATTCTCGCAGTTATTGCCGGATGCTGTGTTCTTGTTCTCATGCTGGCGCCCGAAGTTGTTGCAATCCTTGCAACGGCTGATTACAAAGAAGCTATTTATGCGATACCACCTATAGTCGGCGGGTTTTTCTTTCAGGTGCATTACGGGCTTTACGGCAATGTATTATTTTATAATAAAAAGACCAAGTATGTCATGGTAGCCACGGTGGTGTCTGCCGTATCTAATTTGATTCTCAACTTTATCTTTATCCCCATATTCGGCTTTATAGCGGCCGGATATACCACATTGGCGAGCTATCTTTTGCAGTCGGTCATCGACTATTTTGCCATGCGCAAGGTGCTCGGAGGCGAAACAGTATACAATATGAAATATATCGGCGCGCTGTCCCTCGGCGTCATTGTGGTTGCACTGGGCAGTAATCTCATCTATGATTATGCGCTGATCCGCTATGGCATTATCGCCGCCACCTTAGTAGTCGCGGTTATATTTAGGAATAAAATTATCAATATGTTCAAACTTATGAGAGCAAAGTCTTAATCGGAGGATGTAAAATGTCATCATTTACAAACAAAACACTCCTTATCACCGGCGGCACAGGGTCGTTCGGCAACGCGGTGCTCAATCGGTTTCTCGCAACGGATATCGGCGAAATCCGCATCTTCTCCCGCGACGAGAAAAAGCAGGACGATATGCGGCATGAGTACCAGTCTAAGTATCCCCAATATGCTGAAAAAATCAAATTTTACATAGGCGACGTACGCAATATTGATTCGGTTCGTAACGCCATGCATGGGGTGGACTACATCTTCCATGCTGCGGCGCTCAAGCAGGTGCCATCCTGCGAATTTTTCCCGATTGAAGCGGTCAAGACCAACGTTCTCGGCACCGAAAACGTCCTGACCGCCGCCATCGACGCGGGCGTCAAGAACATCGTTTGTCTGTCTACGGATAAAGCGGCCTACCCTGTCAATGCCATGGGGACAAGCAAAGCCATGATGGAAAAGGTTATCGTGGCGAAAAGCCGTACCGTATCACCGGATAAGACAAAGATTTGCTGTACCCGTTACGGCAACGTCATGTGCTCCCGCGGAAGCGTCATCCCGCTCTGGATCGATCAGATCAAACATGGACAAGCCATTACGCTGACCGACCCCAACATGACTCGCTTTATCATGTCGCTGGAAGAAGCGGTCGACCTTGTGCTGTTCGCTTTTGAACACGGCGAAAGCGGAGACATCCTCGTCCAGAAAGCCCCCGCCTGCACCATACAGACGCAAGCGGAAGCAGTATGCGAACTGTTTGATGGGGATAAAAGCAAGATCAAAACCATCGGCATCCGCCACGGCGAGAAGATGTACGAAACACTGCTCACCAATGAGGAGTGCGCCGGAGCCATTGACCTCGGAAAGTTCTACCGTGTTCCCTGCGACAAGCGCGGACTCAACTACGACAAATATTTCACCTCCGGCAATAAAGAGCGCAACACGCTCACCGAGTTCAATTCCAACAACACCGAACTCTTGAATGTAGAACAGGTAAAGGAAAAACTTTTGAGCCTGCAATATATACGCGATGAGATAAATTTCGCAAAAGATTAAAAATTTAAGGTAACATGTAAAAACGGGGAGGTTAATATGGAACAATCAAACGTTAGTAAAGCAAACCGGGGGGGGGGTACGTAATTCTTCTGTTGAGCTATTGAGAATTATAGCAATGTTTTTTATTGTGCTGTCGCATGCAGCGAACCACAGCGATATCCCTATCAACACTTCATTTTTACCGATAAACGACCTGGTTTTAGACTGGTTTTCACTGGGGTATCTGGGTGTTGATATTTTCGTAATGATCAGCGGTTACTATCTGTGTACCAAGGAATTTAAAATACATAGAATTTTTCAGCTGTTGACACAGGTGTGGTTTTATTCAATAATCGGACTGATAGTTGGTTTGATTATTCACTATCCGCTTTCTCTGAAAAATATTTTGCAATCTATATTCCCTACAATTTTCGGAAATTACTGGTTTTTTACAGCGTATTTTGTTCTAATGCTTCTTTTGCCGTTTATTAACGCCATGCTTGATTCGATAGATAAAAAGGCACATCTGTTATGTATAGCGGTCGTGCTTGTTCTTTGGTCTGTAATCCCTTCGTTTACAGGTCAGAAAATGTATGGAACTGAGATCCCGCAATTTTTTATGTTTTATGTGATCGGTGCGTACTTTCGGAAATATCCGAACAACATTTTTGAAAAGAAAAAATTCAGAGCGATTTTTACCGCCGTTATTTTTGTGTTACTTTTTTCGTCGGCATTTTTGTTCCGTTTGGTCGGGAGAATGATTCCTATATTTATCTCGGCAAGCAGACACTTTTTCGTGCGAACATCGGTTTTGACAATTGGATTTGGAGTCGGCCTGTTTTCATTGGCAATATATCGTCGCCCATTTACAAAATCCTTAATTAACGTGGTCGGATCCTGTACATTTGGTGTGTATCTGATTCATGACAATCCAATCATTCGGCATCTAATATGGATAGACATTTTTAAGAATGCAAGATTTTATAATTCTTGCTTGTTGGTACTTGTTTTGTTGTCATCTGCGTTGATTGTGTTTGCTGTCTGTACGTTGATTGAATATATACGGCAAAAGACTTTGGCAAAACCAATGACTTTTGCGGCGAATAAGGTCTATGATTTTTTGACATCCGCGTTTCATAAAAGGACGGGAAAATATAAACTTCGTAAAGGAA
This sequence comes from uncultured Clostridia bacterium, assembly GCA_947625805.1. GTDB lineage: Bacteria > Bacillota > Clostridia > Oscillospirales > CAG-272 > CAKSEI01. Next base: position 11,356 of record CANQPT010000014.1, on the reverse strand, counting down.
GCTGATGAATGAAATATATAATATTATTTCTGGGTGCCGTATTGATTGCATGGATTTTATGTTCCTGCTTTACTAAGCAAAAAAATATGCCCTTCCTCTCCCGTACATCTACCGACGCCATGAAAGGAGCGGCGATTTTGTGCGTGGTCTTGTGTCACTTCATGGGCACTTTCGGTGGTGGAATTGTGTGGTTCACGCCGCTCGGCGGGATCGGCGTCGCGGTGTTTTTGACGCTCTCGGCTTACGGACTGAATGAGTCTTGGAATGCGGGGGGGGGGGGTATAACTACTGGTGGAGAAAACGTATTCTTGCAGTGGTTCTGCCTTATGCAGTTGCACAACTTACCCTTTACTGGCCGTTTCATGAGTTCTCACTCCTTGACTTTGTGCTGGATATCTTTTGCTTGAAACCTCTGTATGGAAATGGCTGGTATCTTTCTTATTTGATTCTTTGGTACATTCTTTTTTACGCTGTCAGACGCCTTTTTGCAGAGTGTAAACAGCGCATTGTGGCCTTTGCGGCGCTTGCCGTTTTGTCGTTCTTTTGCTTTACTTTTTTTATGAAAAGCCCCATTCGTGCGGAGCAGTCGTTTTCATTCTTTACGGGCATCTTACTCTCCGAAACGAAAAAGACGGAGTTTGTAAAACGGCGAACGGAGTGGAAATCTGCGGCGGTCTTATTGGCGGTGGGGGTTGTCTTCTTGGCGATAAAGCAGATTCCCGTTATTCGCGAATCGCCGGATATCCTTATGAATACGGTGCAGCTTCTCATTAAGCTCCCGGCGGGACTCGGGCTGATGCTTTTGGTGTGGTTGCTGTCACAGCACATCAATTTGAATATTCTGGCGTGTATCGGCCTGTTTAGCTATGAATTGTATATTATCCACGGGTACATTCTAAGTGTCGTTCCAGTCGACTGGATCGGTGCGATTGTATTCATCGCGGCATCCTTTGCGAGTGCGATCGTGTATCATGTAATTTGGAAATATTTAAAGGACCCAATTAAAATACTGCTGCGTATGCAACAAAAAAGAAGAAATTGAGGATATGAAATGAACATCCTTGTAACCGGCTCTTCCGGCTTTGTAGGCAAGAACCTTGTGGAAGCGTTGAAGAATATTCGTGACGGGAAGGACAGAACCCGCCCGGCGCTTTCTGTCGGCGAGATCTTTGAATACGATATCGACACCGATCCGGCGCTTTTAGACGAATATTGTGCCAAATCGGACTTTGTCTTTCACCTTGCCGGCGTGAACCGCCCCAAAGACCCAAAGAAGTTTATGGAAGGAAACTTCGGGTTTTCTTCCGTGCTCTTGGAAACCCTGAAAAAGCACAACAATACCTGCCCTGTTATGCTCTCGTCTTCCATCCAGGCGACCTGCATCGGCCGCTACGACGGCGAATACGGCAGAAGCAAAAAGGCGGGGGAGGATTTGTTTTTTGCTTACGCCGCCGAAACCGGCGCGCGAGTTTTGGTTTATCGTTTTCCGAACTTGTTCGGCAAATGGTGCAGACCTAACTATAACAGCGCGGTGGCGACTTTTTGCCATAATATCGCGCACGATCTGCCGATCACGGTGAATGACCCAAGCGTGGAGTTGGAACTTCTCTACATCGACGACCTCGTTTCGGAGATGCTGGACGCGCTGGAAGGGAAAGAGCATTACTGCACCTTTGACGGCACAAACACCGTCATGACCGATGACGGCCGTTATTGCGCCGTCCCCATGACCCATAAGGTCACCCTCGGAGAGATCGTCGATCTTCTCCATACCTTTCATGATCAACCGCAGACGCTCTTGATGCCCGAGATTCCGGCAAATAGCTTTGCCAAGAAGCTGTACAGCACCTATCTCAGCTATCTTCCCAAAGAAAAAATCTCGTTTCCCTTAAAGATGAATACTGATCCTCGCGGCAGTTTTACAGAACTTTTGAAAACCAAAAGCTGTGGGCAGTTCAGCGTGAATATTTCCAACCCCGGTATTACCAAAGGTCAACACTGGCACAACTCAAAGTGGGAGTTTTTCATCGTGGTATCCGGCCATGGACTCATTCAAGAGCGTAAAATCGGCACCGATCAAGTGATGAACTTCGAGGTCACCGGTGAAAAGATCGAAGCCGTCCATATGCTCCCGGGCTATACCCATAATATCATCAATTTAAGCGAAACCGAACCCCTTGTCACCCTCATGTGGGCAAACGAGCCCTTTGACCCTGAAAAACCAGACACGTTTGGAGAGCCGGTATGACAGAACTGCAAAAAGAGCAAGCATTCCTTCTTTCCCTGTTGCGGTACGCCATTCATGAACGCAAAGAAGAGTTGCCGGAAAATTTGCCGGAGCAAGAAATCTCGCCACTGCTCAAAGAGGCGAGCGCACAAGCTGTGCGCGGGATGGCGCTATATGGATTGCTTGCCATGCAAGACCGTTTTTCGAAAGACGCTGTACAAAATCTCAAATACAGGTTCGCCGGGATCATTCGCAGCAACACGGCCGTCAGCTATACACAAAGTAAACTGGTGAAGCTGTTAGACGAACACGGTTTTTCCTACGTCATCTTAAAGGGCGACGCCGCGGCGGTGTATTATCCGGAGCCGGAACTGCGTATGCGCGGGGACGTGGATTTTCTCATCGACCCGGAAGAGAAAAACAATGTAGAGAAGATGCTGATGAACGCGGGATATGCCCGTTCTTTAGAGGGACACGCCTGCCACGTGGTGTTCAAGAAACCCGGCGAACATCTCGAAATGCACTTCGAGCCGGCGGGGATACCCAACGGAAAAATCGGCGATGCGGTGCGCACATTTCTGAAGGATACATTAGAAAACCGTGTGTTCGTTCCCGACGATCTCGGAGGCTTTTTCGCGCCAAGCCCTCTGTACCATGCCATGATTTTGCTTTTGCATATGCAGCACCATATGCTCGGCGAGGGGATAGGACTGCGGCATCTGTGCGATTGGGCGTGTTTTGTGCGCAAAACGCATGAACAGCCCTTTTGGGAACAACTGCTCCCGTTTCTTCGGAAAATCGGTCTTTTTACCTTTACTGCGGTCATGACCCGCACCTGTGCTATTTATCTGGATACCCCTTGCCCGCCTTGGGCGGAAGGAGCGGACACGGCGCTCTGTGATAACATTATGTCAGATATCTTTACCGGCGGGAATTTCGGCAAGAAAAACGCCGCCCGTGCCAAAAGCGGCGTCTTTGTTTCCAACCACGGCAAAGACGGCACCACCCACAGCAAATTCTATTATATGTGTTATACCATCCATCACTCCACCATCGATCATTTCCCAAAGTTACAAAAGGTATATATCCTCTATCCGTTTTTCTATGTGATCCGTATTACCCAATACCTTTGTATGATCGCGCAAAAGAAACGCCCGCCCCTGCACGGGATACTGGCGATGGCGGAGGAGCGACGGGAACTCTATCAAGAATTGCATATATTTGAAAGGGATTGAACCATGGTACAATTTCAAGACAACGGAAAACTGAAACTGCTGATTATCGTCGGCACGCGGCCGGAGATTATCCGACTTTCTGCGGTGATTGCAAAATGCCGTCAATACTTCGATACCATCCTCGCACATACCGGGCAGAACTATGATTACAACCTCAACGGCGTGTTTTTTAAGGATCTGAAACTCGCCGACCCGGAGGTATATATGGACTGCGCCGGAGAGGATTTGGGCGAGAGTATCGGCAACATCATTGCCCGCTCCTACAAGCTGATGGTGGAAACCAAACCCGATGCCCTGCTGATCCTCGGCGATACCAACTCCTGCCTTTCGGCGATCCCGGCAAAGCGTCTGCATATCCCCATCTTTCACATGGAGGCGGGCAATCGCTGTAAGGACGAATGCTTGCCAGAGGAGACCAACCGCCGGATCGTGGATATCATCTCTGACGTGAATCTCGCCTACAGCGAGCACGCGCGGAAATATCTCCATGAATGCGGGCTTCCCAAGGAACGGGTATACGTCACAGGCTCTCCTATGGCGGAGGTACTGCACAAAAACCTTGCGGAAATTGAACAGAGCGATATTTTAGCCAAACTCGGCCTCTCCCCGCGCAAATATATCCTTCTCTCCGCACACAGGGAAGAAAACATCGACACAGAGAAGAACTTTCTCTCGCTTTTCACGGCCATCAATAAAATGGCTGAGAAGTATGATATGCCCATTCTCTACTCCTGCCACCCGAGAAGCAAGAAGCGGTTGGAAAGCAGTGGATTCAGACTCGATCCCCGCGTGATCCGGCATGAACCCCTCGGTTTCCATGATTACAATCACCTGCAAATGAACGCCTTTGCCGTGGTTTCGGACAGCGGTACTCTGCCGGAGGAAAGCAGTTTCTTCACCGGTATCGGCAAGCCTTTCCCGGCGGTGTGTATCCGCACCTCGACCGAACGCCCCGAGGCGCTTGACAAAGCCTGTTTTATCCTTGCCGGCATCGACGGGACGAGCCTGCTTCAAGCGGTGGATACGGCGGTAACCATGCAGAAAAACGGCGACTTGGGTACTCCCGTCCCAGACTATACCGACCAAAACGTCTCCGCCAAGGTGGTGAAACTCATTCAATCCTACACCGGCGTGGTGGATAAAATGGTATGGAGAAAGAAATAGAAGGCATGCGCCCGGCATCATGAACGTCTATCGAAAGATAGGCGTTTTTCCTGCCCATAAAAAACAGAATTACCCTTTGGCAATCCGTGTTTACAAAAAGTTCACAAATAAGCGCTTGTTGCGTGATATAATGAACATGGATAAAAATATAACAAAGTTAACAAAACGCACGGGCGTATGATCGATACAATAAGAAAGAGGAGGAAGAAACCTTGAACGAGAGAATACTGGTCATAGATGACGACCGCAATATCTGTGAGATGCTGACTCTGTATCTGACCCAGGAGGGCTACGAGGTAGAGAGCGCTTATGACGGCGAGGAAGGCGTGGAAAAATTCCGCTCCTATTCTCCGGACCTTGTCCTGCTGGATATCATGTTGCCTAAGCGGGACGGCTGGGGGGTCTGCCGGGAGATCCGGGAGATCTCAGACAAGCCGGTGCTCATGGTCACCAGCAAGGGTGAGATTTACGACAAGGTGTTCGGCCTTGAACTGGGTGCGGACGATTTTATCGTCAAGCCCTTTGATATGAAAGAATTGTCCGCCCGTATCAAAGCGGTACTGCGCCGGTATACAGGTACCGACAGCGGTGAAAACAGCGAGGTTTTGCATTTTGATAATCTGGAGATCAGTCTGGTCAAGTTTGAACTCAAATTGAAGGGCAAGAGCGTTCCGATCCCTCGCAAGGAATTAGAGTTGCTGTATTTCCTTGCCTCCAACCATGATCGCGTGTTCTCCCGCGATCAGTTGCTTGACAAGGTGTGGGGCTTTGATTATCTGGGTGATTCCCGCACGGTGGACGTGCACGTCAAGCGCCTGCGGGAAAAACTCGACGGCGTGTCGGACAAGTGGTCGCTGGCTACCGTTTGGGGCATTGGGTACAAATTCCAGTTGAACTGATATGGCATACCAATGGTGTAAGTCATGTTCAAAAGCGTATTTACCAAACATATCGTTGTTTTTATGGCGATCATTGTGATCGGTTATCTGGCGCTTACCGCAGTGCTGGGCGTGACGGCAGACCGTTACGCCGCGGCATCCAACCGGAAAGCGCAGGAAAACTTCGCATATGCAATCAAAAATACCGTTCAAAAGCAATTTGCCACCTCCGACTACAACGACTTTAATCTTTTTGCGTACTATGAGTCGGAGGCATTGTCGCGGGAACTGGACATTGTGTCACAGTATTCCGCCGGAATGCACATTTTCATCGTCGAACCCCGGGGTTATCTGTTGGTTTCCGATCCGGACTCGGAGAAATATTTACAGGGAATGAAACTGAATCCGAGTGCGCTGTGGTATGACGAGGACGGTGTGTACAGCGCCAAAAGCAATCTCAACGGTTTTCTTCCCACCGAACTGTTGGTGTACTCTTTGCAGTTGGTCCACAGTACGGCGGTCTGCGGATATGTGTTTGTCTGCTCGGAGCAATCGAATGTTGCGAGTTTCGCGGGGGACTTCATGCGCACCGTTTCCGCCGCGAGTCTTCTTTTGTTGACGGTGACCCTGATCGCGGTCTATTTTATCTCCAAACGGATGATCAAGCCCATTCGGGAGATGAGCGCCGTGGCGGGCGATTTTGCCAAAGGAAAATTCGACGTGCGGATTCCCGTGCGGGGAAGAGGAGAGTTATCCGAACTTGCCATCGCCTTTAACAACATGGCGCTCTCCCTTGAGAACACCGAGCAGATCCGCCGTGACTTTATCGCGAATATCTCTCACGAACTGCGCACCCCCATGACCTCTATCGCCGGTTTTGTCGACGCAATGCGGGAGGGAGTCATTCCCGAGGAAAAACACGACCACTATCTGGAAGTGATCTCCGGTGAGGTCAAACGCTTATCACGGCTGGTGTCTTCGCTATTGGACATTACCCGGATCCAGGCGGGAGAGTACAAGCTTCATAAAACCGAGTTTGATATTTGCGAGACCGCCCGCCGGATCATCCTGTCCGACGAACAGCGGCTGGTTGCAAAAAAACTGGACGTGGAGTTCCGCTGTGATGAGGAGCGCATGATGGTCTATGCCGATCCGGATGCGGTGCATCAGGTCTTATATAACCTGTGTGACAATGCTATTAAGTTCTCCAAAGAGGGAGGCAAATGGCGGGTGAGCGTGCTGCATAGCGTCGAGAAGATTTTTGTTTCGGTCTTCAACGAGGGCGAAGGTATCCCGGAGCAGGAGCTGCCCTTTGTGTTCGGGCGCTTCTATAAGGAAGACAAGAGCAGGGCTTTGGATCAAAGCGGCCTCGGGCTGGGACTGTATATCAGCAAGGCTATCTTGGACGCTCACGGCGAGGAAATCTGGGTCAAGAGCGAAAGCGGCTCCAACTGCGAGTTTGTCTTTACCCTCTCAAAAGCAACGGCGGTACCGAACGAATTAACAAAAGGATAAAGAATCGGTCACCGTTCGGTAAATAAAAAAGCGTATACTTTTGCTTGAAGCAATCTGCGTTGCCGGAGGTGAAAGCGTGAAACACGAACAAGGAAGGAAAGATATGTCATCTACTTACGGCGGATTTCAATATCGCTTTTCCTATGACGACTCTCAGAATGGTCGTCTGCTCCGGCGCGGCCTGATGGGCAGATACCGGGTTTTTGCCGCGCTTGCGGCAGTTGTGCTTCTCTGCGGCTCGGTTTTTGCCGTCGTTGTGGTCCGGCATTCGTCCCGGTCGGTAATCCCCGCCGATTCTCAGGGTGCGCTTACCCCGGAAAAGGAGGCGGACAAAGAGGCCGCCTTTATCGATTACGGGGATTTTGTCCTTGAAGATCTCTCAGAGCGTGCCATATCGACTTATCATGTTCCCCAAGGAGTGCGGGTCACCTACGTTTCGGCGGTACCGAGCGATCCCTTCAACAACGACAAACTGCGGACAGGCGACGTTATCCTGTCAGTGGACGAGGTCAATACGCCCGACCTGCTCACCTGCGGCCCGACGCTCGACAGCCTGCGTGGGGAGATTGTCCATATGTTGATTTACAGAGAAGGAAAATATGTGGGCGTCAACTATAATATGAACGAATGAAAGAGAACGGTATTCTGAAAAGGCTATTGACCATGGCGTCGGTGTGCGTGCTTGCACTGGCACTGTTTTTCGGGAGCGCGTTCGTTTACTATCGCTTTCAGAGTGAGTCCATTCGCACGGTTCTGCGGGACTGGGACGACGCATACAGAGGACTTTACCTGTGCGGGCAGGCCGAAAGGACTGAGGAGAAATTGCAGGCGCTGCGAGATGCGGTTTGCGGCTATTATACCGAGCCACTTGCATCCGAGTATGCGCAGACCCTGTACGACGCGGCCTCCGAACTATCGACGGGTGTGCGCAGTGTGGAGCGGTATGATGAGATCGAAACCCGGCTAGACGTGGACTACCGGTATGGCGGTGTGCGCGCGGTGTACGAGAACGTGGTGGATTATGAGGGTTACGGCGGCTACCTCTTTGATGAGGAGGACGAGGCGATCTCATGGTCGGGAAAATGCGTACGCACGATCCAGATGGAAAAGATCGACGGACAGTGGAAGATTGCATCCCTTAAAATCGAATGGCAGAAATAAAAACCGACGGGCTACGCTTTTTTCTGAGAGAAGTCGATGCGGTTGACGAATCATGGAATGTATGTTAAAATATGTATACCATACCATGAGAGGGATCTTAAAATGAAACAAATTACGGTAGCAATCGCCGGCCTCGGCGGACGGGGCAAGGACACCTATGCCAAGGTACAGAAGAAGTTCCCCGATGAGATGAAAATCACTGCGATCGCGGATATTGTTCCCGAAAAAGTGCGCGAGGTGGCGGACGAGTACGGCGTGCCGGCCGAGCGTTGTTTTGAGAGTGCCGAGCAGATGCTGGCGCAGTCCCAACTTGCCGACGTGATGTTTATCTGCACCATGGACCGTCAGCATTACGGCCACGCCATGGCCGCCATGGAACGCGGATACGACCTCTTGCTGGAAAAGCCGATCTCGCCCGATCTTTCGGAATGCAAGAAAATCGCGGAAACGGCAAATAAACTGGGACGCAAGGTGGTGGTCTGCCATGTGCTGCGCTACACGCCTTTCTTCCAGACCCTCAAGCGCAGGATGGACGAGGGCGCCATCGGCGACATTGTCGCCATTCAGGCCATGGAACAGGTGGGCTACTGGCATCAGGCACACAGTTTTGTGCGCGGCAACTGGCGCAATTCGGAAAAAACCAGCCCCATGATCCTGCAAAAGTCCTGTCATGATATGGACATTCTTTCATGGCTTGCGGCAAGCAGCTGCAAGAGCATCAGTTCGGTGGGAGGTCTTAAGGAATTCCGATCCGAGATGGCTCCGGAAGGGGCGGCAGAGCGGTGCGTGGACTGCAAGTATCAGTGGGATTGCCCGTACAGCGCGGTCAAGTACTATATATCCAAGATCCGCAAGGGCGAGATTTATTGGCCTGTGAACATCGTGCTGGAAAATGCCACAGAAGAAAGTATGATGAGGAAATTACAGACCAGCCCGTACGGAAGATGCGTCTATCACTGCGACAACAACGTGGTCGATCACCAGATGGTGCAGATGACCATGGAAAACGGGATTGTCATCAACTTTGTTATGAGCGCTTTCACGGTAGGCGGACGCGATCTGCGGGTGCTGGGTACCCGCGGTATGATCGAGGGCGATATGGATCGCGGCATTGTGCGCGTACGCAGGTTTGACGGTCTTGGCGGAACGCAGGATGAGAACATCGACGTCTTTGCCCTTGCCGAGGACTTCAGCGGACACGGCGGCGGCGACCATCGTCTGGTGCGCGATCTGTTTGAGATCGTGGCAGGCGAAAAGGCGCCGGGCAGCGCGCTGACCTCCATTGACAAATCGATCGAGAGCCACTTTATGGCCATGGCGGCCGAACAGTCCCGCCTTGAGGGCGGCAGGCTGATCGACCTTGCCGAATTTGCGGCACAATATTAAAAAAACATCACCCGCACGCCAACGCGTGCGGGTGCGCTTTTTCAATCTTCAAACTCAATGCCGTCAGAGAGAACTGCGGTTTCGTAATCCACGTAACTTAACGGATCGACCGTTTGCTCGTCCATGGTCATTACAAAATGCAGGTGTGACGGCTCGGCGCATTCGACCAGCGCGCTTTCGCCTACATACCCGATTACCTGACCGGCGGCGACCTCTGCTCCCACGGCAATATTATCGGGATACTTGTCCGACAGATTCAGGTAGGTGGACCGCAGTCCGCCTCCGTGGTAGAGGGTGAGCGCGTAGCCCATCAGAGGATCTTCATACACGCTTTCCACGGTGCCGGAGGCACAGGCGTAGACCTCGGAGTCTACTGCACAGCTGACATCGATTCCATCGTGGATGCGGTAGTCGTTCATGGTTACCGACCAGACCGGAAGATCTGCTTCATAGGCTTTGGAGATATATCCCATGCTGGGGACGACGAATTTGTCCGGAAGCGGATCGGCTGCGGGCGCGTCTACCGGTTCGGTAGGCGGCTCGGTAGGCTCTTCTTGCTCTACCGGCTCTGTCGGCAACACCGACGGCGCAGCCGGCGGTGCCTCGGTAGGCTGCTCGGTGGGAGTGCTTTCCTCCGGCAGCACATTCCTTGCTTTTTGTGCAACGGATACCACTGTGACGCATACGACCGTAACGATCATGACCGCCAGTGTGACATATAATGATGCGGCAACAAGATTTTTCTTGGTTTCGGTTTTCATTGCCATGTTACCATCCTTTTGTTTGTTTGCTCTTATTTTGGACGGCGGCGTGCAATGTTATTCACAAGAAAAAACGGAAAACCGCAGGTTTTTCACCAAAAGTAAAAAGCACTTGACGCGCTTCAAACTGAAGGTAAAGCGGCTTTGTGATCAAACACATAAAGCCGCTTTGTTACTATTTGTAAGAAAAATTGCAAAACGGTTCAAAACGCTCCGAAAATAATGAATGGCCGAACTGTCCTTGCCTTTTTTCCACTTCGTTTATCTGAAGCCGTGAACTCTTTGGTTGTGCCGAAAAGACGTTCTGTGATTTCTTTTCGTTGATTATAGTTCATTCATTGATTGTATATAGTATGCCGTTTATATAAACATTTGTGTCATTTTTCCATTCAATTACTATATCTTTTAATAGGTCATTTTCAAAAGTTTGTAGTTGTGTCTCGTGATTTCGCCAAATCCTCAACAACACTAAATTCAAAGAGTCGTTTGAACCATATGAAAGAAATGATCCGCGTTTTTTTCCAAAGCAATAAAATTCTGTGTAAAATACGCCGTTACTGCCGTTTGGACTAAGGATGCTGACAGTTTTTGATATACCTGAAAAGAACCTTCAAGCATGAAAACTGCAAGCTGGAAAATCAATACATATAGTAGGATAATAACGAGAATAACGATGACTCGTTTTTTTAACTTCTGTCTTTTGGTAATAAGCAGTAATACCAAAAGCGGAAGAATAAGGATTTGTGCGGCAAAGACATAATAAACCGTTTGTACAATAAGCACCGCCCCTGAGCACGCCATCCCGACTTTTGATTCTATCAAGAGATAAAAAACCAGTGTGACTGTCAGTAAAAGTATCTGCACTAATAAGGGCAAATCTGCTTCTGCACGATAACTATAGATAGAAGAATAAATTATAGTTCCGCCATATATTACAAGCAATGCTATAATAGAAACAAAGAATTCAGGATTATCAAGGGTTTTAGAACCGATGTGTAGGAATAATGACAAAATAATCCGCTTTTCTAC
>CANQPT010000013.1 GCA_947625805.1 uncultured Clostridia bacterium | reverse complement strand
CATCCTGCGCGAAGCCCTGAAGGACTTCATCTAATACTCCGAAACGACCGCCGTAGAAGAAATTCTGCGGCGGTCAACTTTTTTCATATTTTTTCGTTCAAACCCCTGTTTTCCCTCCAGTGGGTACTGAGGACAGCAAAACAACACAGGTCCTCAGAAAGGAGGGAAACAACATGATTATTTGTTTATTTGTTATTTATATCTACATCATGCTGGTTATGCTACTTATTCTTTGCGAATAAAACACTGAAAGGAGGCCGAAATCATGGCAGTACATCATGGCGGTAGGGTTGGTAAAGCCGCGAAAGTATTGGCGTCAAAATTGTCTTCTGCAAAGGCAATGAGTGCCGCCGGCAAAACGCTTGCCACCCATAAAGTAAGATATCATTAAATTACTAAAGAAGAAGTCTGGATTACACTTGAGCGGAATCCAGACTTCTTCTTTCTTTTAATCGCGCCCCCATCACATTTACCACTTTCGTAAATGGCTTTTTTGATTTTGGCATCAGGCCTCTAACTGCAATATCCTATCCTAAAATACTCCAAATACTTCTTGAACTTATCCTGCGCCGAAAGGCAAGTGTCGGTGAGGTAGCCCTTCTCCCGCGACCACTCTTTCAGTCCGCGGTAATAAAATAGTTTGATCTCGTCCTCGATAATGAAGGGGACGATGTCGTATTTTAGGCATTCCTTGAACAGGATCAGCCGACCGACGCGGCCGTTGCCGTCCTGAAAGGGGTGAATGCGCTCGAATCGCACGTGAAATTCGAGGAGGTCGTCAAGCGTGACGGTTTCCTTGCCGTTGTAGTCGTCAAGCAGCCGCTTCATCTCGGCGGGCACGTCCTCCGGCAGCGTCGTTTCCATGCCGCCGACCTCATTGGGCAGTTTTTTGTAATCGCCCACGGCGAGCCAGTCCTTTTTGGCATCGCCGGTGCCGGTCTTGAGCAGCAGGTGCAGATGCTTAATCCACTTCTCGCTCAACCGCAGCTTTGCGCCGTCGATGATCTCGTCGATACAGCGAAAATGGTTGGTCGTTTCGATGATATCGTCCACGCGGATGCTCTCGTCGGTGGCACCGACGGTGGCGGTTTCAAAGATATAGCGGGTCTGGTCGTGGGTGAGGCGGCTGCCCTCGATATGATTGGAATTGTAGGTCAGCTCGATCTGAACTTTGTGATAGATCCCGCCGCGGATCTGTCCGTTCTTTTCCTCTTGCAGAACCGAAAGCAAGGTGCGCGCCGCCGTTCTTTTATTGCTCCGTTCGGGTTTTTCGGCGGTTTCGGGGATGTTCCAAGTCTTACCGGTGAGGAACGCGCCGGGAACGCGGCCGGTCGCACAGTAATTGCGAACGCTGCGCTCGGACATTTTCCAAAGCGTCGCAATTTTTTTGACGGATAAAAAATTCATACCGCACCTCCCTTTTTACACTTATAGTATATCATATTATCGGCAAAAAAGCAATAGGTAAATATGAAAATACATCGAATTATTTGCCGTTAACGGCATGTGGTTTTTTAGATTTCAGAATGTTTCCCTCAAATTTAGAATGTTATTGAGGGAATATTCTCGCAAGGTATTGACATTTCCCTTAATTTATGATATAATTTAAGCGAGAAAGCAGAGGTGAATCAAATGAGAGCGTTTGACTACGCGGCAATCAAAAATCAGACATGGGATTCCGAAATCCTCGGCTTGATCGCCGCGATTTATAAGGAAGCCGGAAAGCAGGAACTGTACCTGAAGCAGCGTCCGGCGGAACTGGAGAAGTTGGTGGAGATCGCCAAGATCCAAAGCACCGAGGCTTCCAACGCAATCGAAGGGATCGTCACGACCAATACGCGCATTCGACAGTTGGTTGAGGAGAAAACCGCGCCGAGGAACCGGGACGAGCAGGAGATCGCCGGATACCGCGACGTTTTGAGTCTGATTCATGAGAACTTTGACGTAATCCCGATCACGCAAAACTATATTCTTCAGCTTCATAAAATACTGTACGGCCACTGGAATAATCCCATGGCGGGCAGAACGAAAAATGTACAAAATTATATCAGCGCAACCCATCCCGACGGACACACGGAAATCCTGTTCACGCCGCTTCCGCCCCATGAGACGCCGGAGGCGCTGGACAGGATCTGCGCGGAATACAACCGCGCAATCGGCAATATGGAAGTCGAGCCGCTCCTTGCGATTCCTGTTTTCATTCACGACTTTCTCTGCATTCACCCCTTCAACGACGGAAACGGCAGAATGAGTCGATTGCTTACGACGCTTCTGCTCTATCAAAGCGGCTTCTATGTGGGAAAATATATTTCGCTGGAAGCAAAGATTGCAAAAAACAAGGATTTGTATTACGATGCGCTCGCTCGGGCGCAAAGCGGTTGGCACGAGGGAAAAGAGGACGCCGTTCCGTTTATCAAATATCTGCTGGGAACGATCCTTGCCGCCTATAAGGACTTTGCAGAACGGTTTGCTTTGGTTGAAACCAAGCTGTCTGCGCTGGAAACGGTAAGACGGGCGGTCGAAAACAAGGTTGGGCGTTTTACAAAGCAGGACATTCGGGAGCTGTGTCCCTCTTTCAGCGTGAGTTCCGTGGAGGGCGCGTTGCGCAAATTGGTTGCCTCCGGTGAGCTGAAACGGGAAGGCAAGGGAAAGAGTACCTGTTATTACCGAGCGAACTGAATACCGCAGATGTTTCAATCTCGGTCGGCAGAGAGATGTCCGACGGTGTCCGCCGTATTTCTTTGTTTACAGCGGCGCAGATTTTGACGGAAGGGCGGTTTGACTTCTCGTAAATTCAGAGATAGCATGTTGAAAGCAAAAGACTTTTTGAACGGCGAAACGGCTTGGGAAACCTTTCCCGACCACATTTTATCCCACAGACCGCCCCGGAAAACATGGAAACAGCGGAGGCAAGAGCGCCGGAGAGCATCGTTTTCTGAGCGGAAAGGGTCGAAAATTGCCCGAAAGGGCAGGAAAAATATACCAACCGCTATTTGGGATGCGGGGGCCGCAAGTTCGAATCTTGTCACTCCGACCATTTTAAGGATCGTCGACTTCCGTCGGCGACCTTTTGTTATACTCGTTTCTATGCTGTTATAAAACAAGGACGGCGTTTTTTTAAGTCTGTCGACAAATTTTTTCTGAATTTTGGCAAAAATTAGAGCGTCCGATGAACTCGAACGCTTAGTCATGGCACGATTGCGTATAATCAAAAAAAAGTTTGAAATATCATAGATTGTCTTGAAAAATGGAGAAATTTGTGCTATACTGTTCAATGGATTTTTGTAAGTATGACCTTGCCGGGAGAAAGGATGAAGAATATGGCAGTATCCTATAAGAAATTATGGCACTTACTTTTGGATCGGGACATGAAAAAGAAGGATTTACAACAGGTTGCCAACTTAACTGCCTATGCGATCAATAAGTTGAGCAGAAATGAAGCGGTTACTACCGACACCCTCGCCAAAATATGCAGAAGTCTTGATTGTACAGTAGATGACATTATGGAGGTTCTGCCGGAGGATACAGAATAAGTCCTTTTTTGGATCGTGATCTTCGCATTATAAAAAACTGTAGGTGTGAGTATGGAACTGATAGACAATACAACAAAAACGCTTCGGGATGATTTGGCAGTTGAAGTAAAGAAAGGCAGTAAGCTATCCGTTGCGGCGGCTTACTTCTCTATCTATGCCTTTCAAGAGTTGAAAAAGGAATTACAAGGCATAGAGGAACTTCGTTTTATCTTTACATCACCTACTTTTGTTACGGAAAAAGCAAAAAAAGAAAAACGTGAATTCTATATTCCCCGTCTCAACCGTGAGCGCAGTTTGTACGGCACGGAATTTGAAGTAAAGCTGAGAAACGAGCTTACACAAAAAGCCATAGCAAAAGAGTGTGCCGACTGGATCAGAGAAAAAGTCACCTTCAAATCCAATGTCACAAACGAAAACATGATGGGCTTTATCAATCTTGACGATAAGAATTATATGCCCATCAACGGGTTTACTACCGTGGATTTAGGGTGCGAAAGAGGAAATAATGCGTACAGTATGATACAAAAGACGGATATGCCTTTTGCAAAAGCATACATGGATATTTTTGAAAGCCTGTGGAACGACCGGCATAAGCTTGAAGAAGTCACCGATGAAGTCATTGACAGCATTACGGCCGCGTATAACGAAAACTCTCCCGACTTTATTTACTTTGTCACTCTTTATAACATCTTCAATGAGTTCCTTGAAGACATCTCCGAGGACGTGCTGCCAAACGAGGCGACCGGTTTTAAGGACAGCAAGATTTGGAATATGCTGTATAACTTCCAGAAGGACGCCGCCCTTGCCATCATCAACAAACTGGAAAAGTATAACGGTTGTATTCTTGCAGACAGCGTGGGTCTCGGCAAGACTTTCACGGCGCTTTCCGTTATCAAGTATTACGAGAACAGGAATAAATCCGTTCTTGTTCTCTGCCCGAAAAAACTGACAAACAACTGGAATACCTATAAAGACAACTATGTCAATAACCCTATCGCAGCGGACAGGCTTCGCTACGATGTGCTTTATCATACGGACTTAAACCGTACGCATGGAACTTCAAACGGTCTTGATTTGAGCAGACTGAATTGGGGCAATTACGACCTTGTTGTAATAGACGAGTCTCACAATTTCCGCAACGGCGGAAAAGTTGTAGAGAACCCCGATGAGGACGAAAAGGAAAACAGATATGTAAAGCTTTTGAAAAAGGTAATCCGTGCCGGTGTAAAGACAAAGGTGCTTATGCTATCCGCTACGCCGGTCAATAACAAATTTCTTGATTTGAAGAATCAGCTTGCTCTTGCTTACGAGGGCAACACCGCCCTGATCGATGAAAAGCTGAATACCTCTCGAACCATTGATGAGATATTCAAGAATGCGCAGCGAGCGTTTACCACTTGGAGTAAATGGGAGCCGGAAGAAAGAACCACCGAAAACCTGCTCCGTATGTTGGACTTTGATTTCTTTGAGGTGCTTGACAGCGTGACGATTGCCCGTTCCCGCAAGCATATTCAAAAATACTATGATACGACAGACATCGGTACATTTCCCACAAGATTAAAGCCGATTTCTCTGCGTCCGCAGCTTACGGATTTGAAGGCTGCCATTAACTACAACGAGATTTTTGAGCAGCTAATGCTTTTGACGCTTACGATCTATACGCCATCACACTACATATTGCCCAGCAGAATGGATCAATACGCCGAAATTTTCAAAGACAACAGAGTCAATGTCGGTTTTACACAGGCAAACCGTGAACAAGGCATTCGCCGCTTGACGGCAATTAACCTGATGAAACGTATGGAAAGCTCGGTATATTCTTTCAACTTAACGCTTATCCGAATTAAGAATTTGATAAGCAGTACCATTCAGACAATAGACAACTATGACCGTTCGCAATCGGTCTGCCTTGACCTCACGGATCTTTCCGACATCGACGAGTTTGACGATGAAGACCAAAACAGCGACGATCTGTTTTCTTTCGGAAGAAAGGTCAGAATTGAGCTTGCCGATATGGATTACAAATCTTGGCGTGACAGTCTCGCAAAAGACGCAGATGTGCTTGAACTTTTAACGCTGATGATTGCGGATATTACGCCGGAACATGACTCCAAAATTCAGGAACTTTTCCGAGTGATTCGGGATAAATTTGCTCACCCGATCAACGCCGGCAATAAGAAAATCATGATCTTTACAGCGTTTGCGGACACGGCAAAGTATCTGTATGACAACGTGAGCGAATACGTTCTTTCCAATTATGGCTTGCATACTGCTATGATTACCGGTTCGGTAGAGGGGCGCACTACCGTTCCGAAACTCAGAGCAGACCTGAATACGGTGCTGACCTGCTTTTCTCCGATTTCAAAGGACAAACACCTCCTTATGCCAAACGACAACACGGAAATCGATATATTGATTGCCACCGACTGTATTTCGGAAGGACAGAACTTACAGGACTGTGACTGGCTCATCAATTACGACATTCACTGGAACCCCGTCCGTATTATCCAAAGGTTCGGGCGTATTGACCGTATCGGAAGCCGCAATCAATATATCCAGCTTGTAAATTTCTGGCCGGACGTATCGCTTGACGATTATATTAACCTGAAAGCAAAGGTCGAGACCCGTATGAAAATCGTTGACCTGACGGCGACGGGCGATGACAACATTCTCAGTGAGGAAGAAAAGACCGACCTCGAATACCGCAAGGCTCAGCTCAAGCGTTTGCAGGACGAAGTGGTGGACATCGAGGATATGACAAGCGGTATATCCATTATGGATTTGGGATTAAACGACTTTCGCTTGGATCTTCTTGAATATATGAAGGTTCACGATGACCTTGATAAAACACCGTTCGGACTTCATGCTGTCGTGCCGGCGAATGAGGAAATGCCTGCCGGGGTTATCTATGTTTTGAAAAACCGCCGGGACAGCATGAACATCAACAATCAAAACCGCCTGCACCCTTTCTATATGGTGTATATCTCCGACCAAGGCGAAGTAGTATGCGACCATCTCTCACCGAAGGCAATGCTCGATAAGATGAGATACCTGTGCAAGGGCAAAATAGAGCCGCTTAAAGAGCTTTGCCGCAGCTTCAACAGAGAGACAAAAGACGGCAGTGATATGCGCAAACTCTCAAAGTTGCTCGGAGATGCGATTTCTTCCATCATAGAGGTCAAAGAAGAAAGCGATATTGATTCTTTTCTCGGTGGCGGACAGGTCAGCTTTATAGATACCGCTATCAAGGGACTTGACGACTTTGAGCTGATCTGTTTCTTGGTCGTAAAGGAGATATAAGCCTATGCTCGGATTACCGAAAGCGACGGAAGTAAACAGACAGCTTCCCAAAAATGCGATCTATGCGAAGTTCAAAATGAATACGGCAATCAAAGAACGAATAGACAGGGATATTTCCCGCATTTACATTGTCAACGAGGTCACAGCGGCAAAAATGAACCTGAAAGACGGTGCGGAGGTAAAATCCTTCTTCGTAATGTCCGTGGTGCTGAAACGCAAAGACTTTGATGAGAAGAATATTCTTATCCTTTCCAGATTGATTCCGCAGAATATGGTGCTTGTGCCGGAATATGAGGGCGAGGGCAAGATCATGACCTGCCGAAACGGAAAACTCCTGCAGACCGACTGGCAGCCGATGGAAAAGCTCTCGCTGAAAATCAAGGGGCTTGACATGGATGCGGTATGGGGAAACATTATAAAGAGTTTAGAAGGCGGAGTGTGGAGTGAGGAGTTGTCTTTGGATGAAAATCTTGCGCTCCATGAGAAGCAGGAAAAACTCCAAAAGGAAATAGCCCGGCTGGAAAAGCTGGCACGGACTGAAAAACAGCCGAAGAAGAAGTTTGAAATCGTACAGAAAATCAAGCAATTTCAATACAAAATGAACGGAGGAAATTGACAATGGACATGCTTAAAATGCAGACTGCAAACAAGGCGGACGGGAATTTCAGGAAACTGGCGGAAATGTTCCCGAATGCCGTTACGGAAACCATAGATGAAAACGGCGAAGTCGTCCGTGCGATTGACAAAGACGTGCTGATGCAGGAGATTTCGTGCAAAGTCGTTGAAGGGCGTGAAGAACGCTATCAATTTACTTGGCCGGACAAGAAAAAATCTGTCCTGCTTGCAAATGCGCCCATTAACAAGACGCTCCGCCCCTGCCGGGAAGAAAGCGTGGATTTTGACAACACCGAAAACCTCTATATCGAGGGCGATAATCTTGAAGTGCTCAAGCTCTTGCAGGAGACTTATCTCGGCAAAATTAAAATGATATACATCGACCCGCCGTATAATACCGGCAACGACTTTGTGTATGAGGACGATTTTGCCCAAAGCACTGAGGAGTACCTTGCCAAAAGCGGGCAGTTTGATGACGAGGGCAACCGCCTTGTTAAAAATCTTGACAGCAACGGCCGTTTCCACACCGACTGGCTCAATATGATTTATCCGAGGTTAAGACTTGCAAAAGACCTGCTCAGCGACGATGGTGCCATTTTTATAAGCATTGATGACAATGAGAATGACAATATGAAAAAATTATGCAATGAGGCTTTTGGAGAAAGAAACTTTGTTGCTTGTGTCGCTTGGCAACGCAATTATGCTCCGATAAGTTTGAAGAAATTTTTCTCTGAGAGTCATGAGTATTGCTATGTGTATGCCAAAAACATAGACCAGTTTCAAATGAACCTTCTGCCTAGAACGGAAAAGCAGAATAAAGACTATGTTAATCCAGATAATGACCCAAGAGGCGTATGGAAAGTTGGCAATCTTACAGTAGGCCCTGCTGTGGATAAACAGATCTATGAGATAGTAGGACCAACTGGAAAGCACTTTCTTCCTCCAAGTGGTTATTGTTGGAGATTTACTAAAGAGAGATTTGAAGAGCTTCGTAATGATAACAGAATATGGTTTGGCGCAGATGGGAATAATTCGCCAGTCCCAAAATTGTTCCTTTCAGAAGTGCAAGATGGTGTTACTCCAATGACATTGTGGACATTTGATGAAGCAGGTCACAACCAGACTGCTACACGTGAGTTGCGAGATATTTTTGAGTCATCTATCTTTACTAGCCCAAAGCCAGTTAAGTATATTACTCGATATGTTCAATTAGGAATGAATAAGGATGATATTATTCTCGACTTTTTCTCCGGTTCTGCCACTACCGCACACGCCGTAATGCAACTCAATGCCGAGGACGGCGGACACCGCAAATTCATCATGGTGCAGTTGCCGGAACCCTGCGACGAAAAGAGCGAGGCATACAAAGCCGGTTATAAAAATATTTGCGAAATCGGCAAGGAACGCATCCGCCGTGCTGGGCAGAAAATCAAAGAGGAAAGCCCTCTTACCACGCAAGACCTTGACATTGGTTTCCGTGTTTTGAAGTGTGACACTTCCAATATGAAAGACGTCTACTATAACCCCGCAGATTTTGAAGTGTCACTGTTTGAGACCGCAGTCGACAATATCCAAGAGGACAGAACGCCGGAGGATTTGCTTTTCCAAGTGATGCTTGATTTAGGGGTACTGCTTTCTTCAAAGATAGAGAAAACAGAGATTGCCGGAAAGAAAGTATTCAACGTCGCTGACGGTTTCCTCGTAGCCTGCTTTGATGAAAACGTCACGGAGGAAACGATAAGGGAAATAGCAAAACAAAAGCCGTACTATTTTGTAATGCGTGACAGCTCCATGGCAAGCGACAGCGTTGCTACAAGCTTCAAGCAGATTTTCGCTTTATACAGTCCCGATACGGTAAGGAAGGTTCTGTGATGAAATTCAACTTCAAAATACAACAGTATCAGACCGATGCCGTGGAAGCAGTCGTGAAGGTGTTTGCGGGTCAAGGGTTCAGTGAAAAGACAAGCTATATCCGCGACGTCGGAAAAGCAACGACTGCCGCACCGCAGCAAATGCAGTTCGCGTTTGATAATGACGAGGATTACGATCCACCAAGCGATACCGGCTATAAAAATGCGCCGTTGGAAATTTCGGACGAGCAGCTTTTACAAAACATTCAGAAGCTGCAAAGCAAGAACAATATCAAACAGTCCGCTGCGCTGAATCAAGATTTAGGCCGCTGTTCCCTCGATATCGAGATGGAGACCGGCACGGGAAAAACCTATGTGTATATCAAGACAATGTTCGAGCTCAATAAGCGCTACGGTTGGAGTAAGTTTATTGTCGTCGTGCCGTCTATCGCAATCCGTGAAGGCGTGAAAAAGTCTTTTGAGATCATGACCGACCACTTTATGGAGTATTACGGTAAAAAAGCTCGCTTTTTCATCTATAACAGCAGTAACTTAAATCAACTGGACAACTTTTCCCAAAGTTCCGGCATCAATGTAATGATTATCAACACGCAGGCGTTCGCTTCCTCTTTGAAAGAGGACGGAAAGAGCAAAGAGGCCCGGATTATCTACTCCAAGCGTGACGAGTTCGGCTCCCGCCGCCCGATTGACGTGATCAAAGCCAACAGACCGATCATTATTTTGGATGAGCCGCAGAAAATGGGCGGTGACGTCACGCAAAAGGCACTGAAAAACTTTAACCCGCTGTTCTCCCTCAACTATTCCGCCACGCACGCAAAACAGCACAATCCCGTCTATGTACTTGACGCCCTTGACGCATTTAACAAGCGCCTTGTCAAGAAAATCGAGGTCAAAGGCTTTGAGGTGAAAAACTTCCGCGGAACGGACAGCTATCTCTATTTGGAGAAGATCGTCCTTTCCCCAAAGAAGCCGCCGATGGCAAAGATTGAGCTTGAAATCGGATATAACAAGTCCATAAATCGTGAGACGAGACTGCTGGGCGTAGGCGATGACCTCTATTTCGTCTCACAGGAAATGGAACAGTACAGAGGTTACACGATTTCTGAAGTAGATCCGCTGCGTGGAACGGTTACCTTTACAAACGGCGATGTGTTAGCTGCCGGCGAAGCCCATGGCGACGTTTCCGAAAAGGATATGCGCCGGATTCAGATCAGAGAGACAATCCTCTCCCACTTTGAGAAAGAAGAAAAACTTTTCAATATGGGCATTAAGTCCCTATCTCTATTCTTTATTGATGAGGTAGCAAAATACCGCCGGTATGACGGAGACGGCAATGAGGTGCTGGGCGAATACGGTCAGATGTTTGAGCAGGAATATGTGAGCGTCCTCAGTGAGTACCTGACCTTGTTTGACACACCATATCAGCAGTATCTTCGCTCCACTTGCAGCGACGTTGCCGCCGTACATAAAGGCTATTTCAGCATCGACAAAAAGACCGGAAGAAGCATTGACAGCCAGTTAAAAAAAGGAAGCGAGTTTTCCGACGACATCTCCGCTTACGAGCTGATCCTCAAAAACAAAGAGCGGCTGCTCTCTTTCGAGGAGCCGACAAGGTTTATCTTTTCCCACTCGGCGCTCCGTGAAGGGTGGGATAACCCCAACGTGTTCCAGATCTGCACCTTGAAACACTCCGACAGCAACACCGCAAAACGTCAGGAGGTAGGCAGAGGACTCAGGCTCTGCGTCAATCAGTCCGGAAACAGAATGGATACGGAAACACTGGGAGACAGCGTTCACGATGTGAATATGCTCACCGTTATTGCCAGCGAGAGTTACAAGACCTTTGTGTCCGACTTGCAGAGCGACATCAAGACGGTTCTCTATGACAGGCCCACCGTTGCGACCAGCGAGTATTTCTCCGGCAAGTATGTAAAAGTGGGCGGTGTTCCCACGCTCATTGACGATCATACTGCCAACGGCATTGAATTTTATCTTATTGCCAACGGTTATGTGGATATGAAGCGCAAAGTGACGGATCGGTACCGAAACGATGCGGCAAACGGTACGTTAGTACCGTTGCCGGAAGAACTTGTTCCGATGGCAGAGGGGATCCATACCCTGATCCAATCCGTCTATGATGACAGTGTTCTTGGAAGTATGTTCACCGACGGTCACGAGTCCAGAGTCAAAGACAATCCGCTGAATGAAAACTTTTCCAAAAAAGAATTTCAGGCGCTTTGGAATGAAATCAATCGTAAGTATGCCTATACGGTCAGCTTTGACAGCGAGGAACTGATCAGAAAGGCAATCGGCCATATCAACAGAAAGCTGTTTGTTTCGGAGCTTCAGTATACAACAACCGTGGGAAGTCAGAAAGCCAGGATGGACGGATATGAGGTTGAAAGAGGCGTTTCTTTCAGCGGCGAAAAGACAAGAACGCAGACCCTGAAGCACACCGGGACAAGTCAGGTAAAATATGACCTGATCGGTAAAGTGGCGGAGGGTACCGTTCTTACAAGGAGGACGGCGGCAAGAATACTGAAAGGGCTTTCCCCGGACAAGCTCGCGATGTTCCGTTACAATCCCGAGGAATTTATTTCAAAGGTTGTGAGGCTCATCAAAGAGCAGAAGGCAACAATGATCGAGGAGCATATCTCCTATGACCGGATTGAGGGAGCATACGACAGCACGATCTTCACCGCCGAAAAGAATACACAGAGTTTTGACAAAGCGTTCCGTGCGAAAAAAGCAATTCAGGACTATGTATTTACAGACGGCTCAGCGGAAAAAAGCATTGAAAGACGCTTTGTCGAAGATTTGGACGCCGCTGAGGAAGTCTGCGTCTATGCCAAACTGCCGAGGACTTTCCAAATCCCTACGCCGGTAGGCAACTATTCCCCCGACTGGGCGATCGCCTTCTACGAGGGGACGGTGAAGCATATCTTCTTCGTTGCCGAAACAAAAGGCACGATGGAAAGCCTGAGTTTGCGGCCGATAGAGCAGGCTAAAATTTCCTGCGCAAAGAAATTGTTCAACGAGATGTCTACAAGCAAAGTAAAGTATCACGATGTGGACAGCTATCAGAGTTTGCTCAATGTGATGAAATCTCTCTGATCGTAAAAAACTTGTGTAAAAGAAAGAACAAGACCGCCATATCTTCGTAAAGATCCGGCGGTCTTGGCTCTTAATATGGCGGAAACATTCCGATGCTCTGTCACATTCGGGAAAGAATTTTGTATGCAAAGCCTCAATTCCGGTCTGTTTCTGCCGTTGATCTTAGCGATGCTCTTCCAGCCACCTGACTGCCGAGTGTGCAAGACAGGCCGCGCCGATCGGCAAAACGTCTTCGTTAAACTGGACTTTGGGATTATGTGCGGGGTAGTCGCCGCGTTCGTCCGCATAGCCGGCGGAAAGATACATAAAGGCACTGGGAATGCGTTCGGCGATCAATGCAAAATCCTCCGAAGCGCTGGCGGATATACCCGGATAGCCGACTGCGCCCGGAATCGGAAGTTCTTTCATAAAGCCTACGATTTCCTTTGTGAGTACCGGATCGCACACCAGCGTCGGTACGCTGCAGGTAAATACCACTTCCGCGCTGCCGCCGTATACTGCGGCCACGGCGGCAGAGACCTCTTTCAGTCGGCCGGCCAGTTTTTCACGGGCTTCTTTTTTGTTGGTGCGCATGGTTCCCTTAAGTACGGCCGTGTCCGGGATAATGTTTGCCGCCGAGCCTGCAGAAAACTGTCCCACCGTAAGCAGGCAGGCGTCGCTCGGGTCGCTCTCTCTGGCGATCAATTCCTGCAATGAAAGATAAATATGCACGCCGATATTGATGGGATCAATGGACAGGTGGGGATAAGCACCGTGGCTGCCTTTGCCCTGAACATGGATCTCAAAGGTATCAACCGAGAACATCATAGTACTGGAATCGTTATATAGATAGGTGCCGATGGGAAGTTTGCCGGGGCTGACGTGATAAGCCAGGGCCGCGTCCGGTTTCGGATCTTCCAGTATGCCGTGGTCGATCATGTTCCGGCTGCCCTCAAAGGTTTCCTCGGCGGGCTGGAACATGAATTTGACCGTGCCTTTTAAGGACGCCTCGTCTTCTTTGAGCAGCTTTGCGGCGCATAAAAGCATAGCGGCATGAAAATCATGCCCGCAGGTGTGCGCTTGCATTCCGGTGGGACAGGCAAAGGGCAGACCGCTCTCCTCCGCCATGGGCAGCGCATCCATGTCGGCACGAAGTAAGAGCACCTTGCCTCCATGCCCAAGGGTCGCGGTTATACCCTCGCCGCATTCTTGCGGCTCAAGTCCGTATTCTTTCAGTTTTTCCATGACGTAAGCCTTAGCCTTCGGCATATGCAGCCCGGCTTCGGCATTTCTATGGAAATAACGGCGGTTTTCGCGCAATTCACTGCACAAGGCCCCGGCCCGTTCAAAGTAATTCATGACCGTAGTTCTCCTTAGTGATCGAAGTGTTTGGAAACCGCCTTGAGGGTTTCAATAATCGGCAAATGCTGGGGACATACCCCCTCGCACTGGCCGCATTCGACGCAGTCCTTGGCGCGGCCGAACTTCTCGGTCAGAATATCGTAATTGCTGAAGTTGGCCGTCCAGCCTTTTTCGCCTAAATTTTCCCGCATATCCTCGTTGTACAGCGAAAAATATTGGGGAATGGCGATCTTGGCAGGGCACCCATCGGTGCAGTAAGAACAGCCGGTGCAAGGCACGGCGATCTGTCCGTTGATGATATCCGCAACCTGAAAACACAGCGCTTTTTCCGCTTCGGTAAGCGGTTTGAAATCGTCCATATAGGAAAGATTATCTTCCATCTGTTCGACGTTTGACATACCGGAAAGGACGACCATTACATGGTCGAGCGATGCCGCAAAACGGATCGCCCAACTGGACACGGACAGATCCGGTGCGTGATCTTTCAACCGTTTTTCTGCCACCGGCGGGACGTTTGCAAGAGTTCCTCCCTTGACCGGCTCCATGACGATCACCGGCTTTCCGTGCTTTACGGCAACCTCATAGCAGGCGCGGGACTGCACCCATTCGCTCTCCCAATCGAGATAGTTGATCTGCAGCTGGACAAATTCCATTTCGGGGTGTTTGGTTAAGATCTCGTCGAGCAGCTCGGCGCAATCATGGAAAGAAAATCCGGCGTGCTTTACAAGCCCCTGCGCCTTTTTATCAAGCAGCCAATCAAAGCAGTCGAACTGTTCGTATTTGGGCAGCATGGAAGCCTCAATGCCGTGGAGAAGATAATAGTCGAAATAGCCCGCTCCGGTCTGTTGCAACTGATCGTCAAAGATTTTATCACGTTCTTCAAAAGAATTGAAAAATCCCGCATGGAGCTTGGTTGCCAGCGTAAAACTGTCCCGCGGATAGCGGTCTACAAGCGCCGTCTTTGCCACGCTCTGACTTGCAAAACCGTTATACATGATCGCGGTATCAAAATAAGTAAAGCCTTTCTCCATAAAGAGATCGACCATTTTTTTGACCTGTTCGACGTCTACGTTTGCCGGGTTTGATTTGTCCAGTGTCGGCATACGCATTAAACCAAAACCGAGTTTTTTCATGTTGAGCCTCCTTGTGTGATGGATCCGATTGTGACTATATTATATCATTTTGCGCTCCAAAGCGCAATAAGGGTAAACGGAAAATTTTTGTTCCCAGAACATACGCTCAAAAGCTGTGTTGCCCGGCTTGCCCAAATATTGATACATGGCAAAAAGCATAAATTGTGAAAAAAAGATTGATTTTGTTCCAATCAAATGGTATAATGAAAGCATATAAAAGTATTCGGAGGAAATCCATGGAACGAATTCTGTCGATTTTGCTCGCTGTTCTGATGGTGGGAATGACCTTTTCCTGCCTGTCGGTCAGCGGGTCCGCAGCAGACACGAAAGCGCTTTACGCGACGGTGGGAGACAACAATACGCACTTGCTTCCCGCCGGTTATGCCTCGCTGCTGAGAAGATACCAGAGCGGCGTACAGGAAGAAGTGCGCGAATGGTCCGGATGGGCGTGGAAGAACGACCATGCGAACAGCCGTCTGGACTTCTTTGTGCAGCAAGCGATTCCGCAGGCTGAACTTGTGGTAAGCGATTTCACAAGTGCGTCCGGCAAGACCATCTCAAAGGACAACGTCACCGCGACCTATCTGGGACTGGTCAATACGCTTACCCCCTCTTACCCCGGCATTGACTACGACGTCTTTGACATCATCACTCACGAGACCGTCAAAGATCTCGAGGCAGGGCAGCTGCATGAGGCGTGGGTGGACATTTACGTGCCGGAGAACACTGCCGCAGGTACCTATCAGGGCACCATCTCCCTCAAGAGCGGAAACACGACCCACGCTTCGTTCACCTTTGTGCTCCAAGTGATGAATATGACCCTGACCGACCCGGAGGACTGGGAGACCTATTTGGATCTCTGGACTTACCCCTACGCTACCAACCGCTATTATTCGGGCAAGACCAATGCGGATTTTTTCCAGTTTACGACCCCGGAGCGGCAGGACACCAATCCTTTTTCCCTTTACTCCATTACTCTCGACAAGCAGTATGAAGCCGCTTACGAGAGCGAACTCGAACTTTACCACCGGGCAGGCGGAAACGCCATCACGGTCACGCTGGTGGAGGACCCGTGGAACAGCCGTTTGCCCTGTCCTTGTCCGTCCATGGTCAAGTGGACCAGGGAAACCGACGGAACCTTTACATGGGACTACACCGACATGGACTATTGGATCGAGCTCAATATGAAGCACGGTATCGACCGGCAGATCAATCTCTTCTATCACGCCGGAGTGGGCTGGGGCTTCGTGTATTACGATAAAAAGGACGGAAAGGTCAAAAACGATGTCGGCGGATCCCCGACGTCAAAGGATCCGGATTCTGTGAAAGCATGGATGCAGCTCAGTCTGGAATTTATGAACGATCTCGCCGCTCACCTGGAGGATAAGGGCTGGTTTGACATTACTGTCCTGTCCATGGACGAGCGCGGATATGATGTGACCAAAGCGCTGATCGATCTGGCCGGACAGGTCAAAAATTCCAAGGGTGTACCCCTCAAGGCAGGCGGTGCGGTCAACGCGGGCAAAGTCGGCGAGCTTTTCGATCAAATGTATGATATCTCGCTTTATGAGAATCTGGAGATCACGAAAGAGGAACTCAAAGAGTTGGCCGAGACCCGCCGCGCCAACGGACAGCAGACCACGCTCTATTCCTGCGGCGCGGGCAAGATGTCCACACCCAACCAGCCGGGAGAGGCTGCTTACGCGGTTTATGCTTCCTATAAACTCGGTGTGGACGGCGTTATGCGCTGGGCGCTCAACAAGTACGACGAGGATCCAATCAACGGTACGCTGAATCCGGTCAAAAAGGGCGACGAGACCACTGATATGCTCAGTCACCCCGTCCCCTATTCGGGCGACAGTTATCTGATCTATCCGGCTTATCGGAATTCCGGTTCTATGGAGGCGCAGAGCACCCCGCGCTTTGAAAAACTGTGCGAGGGTATGCGCAACTTGGAGAAGATGCGCCTGATCAAAGAAAGATATCCCGAGTATACAGACGCGGTGGACAGCCTTGTTTCGTCGTTGGGCCAAAACACCAGTATGCCGGTCGAAACGGGGAGAATAAGCGACCGTCTTCTGACCCTGTGCAGCACCATCACGGGGCTTACCAACAATCGGTTTACCGACGTTGACACCGGAAAGTGGTATATGCCGGCCATTCAGTTTGTGGTTTCCAGCGGACTGATGGACGGTGTTTCGGGCACTGAGTTCGCTCCGAACAATACCATGACGCGGGCCATGTTCGTAACCGTGCTGGCGCGGCTGGACGGCGCGGACCTTGACAACAATGTCGCCAGCAACGTCTTTCAGGACGTGCCGGTAGGCAAGTGGTACACGGGCGCCGTGGCATGGGCAACCAGAAACAGCCTGGTCGACGGAATTGCTCCGGGACAGTTCGGGCCAAATAACCTGCTGACCCGCGAGCAGACTGCGGCGATGCTCTACCGCTTTGCAGAGAAGAGAAACTGTAATATCGAAGATCGGGCGAAAAATCTGGACAAATACACAGATGCTTCGCTGATCCACTCATATGCGACAGAGTCGATCTCTTGGGCGAATGCTGTCGGCATTATGCAGGGTACTTCCGATACCATGCTTTCTCCTCGCAACAACTGCACAAGAGCACAGGTTGCGCAGATGATCCGGCTTTTCACTGTAAACGTATACATGAAAAGGGATACGAGCAAGAAATAGGCAATCCGCTTCAAAAGGGGCTTTGGCCCCTTTTTTGCGTGTAGGCAATACAATCAGGGTACAATGCGCCCCTGACGGCGTGATTTCCCGCTTTGCTATGTGATCGGCCTCGGAATACGGATCGTATTCCTTCGGCCTGCTGCCTTGCAAATCAAAAAATCGCGCTCGTCATGGGTCGGAGATTTTTCAGGTGAATGCCCGCCGATGAATGCAAGGCGCGCGCTTGCAGGCATACAAACGTATGGCAAAAGCGTGCAACACGAAAGGCGCGGCGAGCATTCCCTGAAAAACGCGTTGTATCCTGATTGCATTGCCTACGGGAATGCGTTGCAAGCGGGCGGAAACTCGTTGCCGTGAAAGATAAGACCTCCCTCATGCGCTGTCGGCAAAGCAAAGGACCGCCGTAAGGTGTTTTTTTTGCAAAAAATATTTTTTAGGCAAAACAATAGGCGTTTTCCACAAAAAGGACACGGGAAATTTCCCGAAATGCACAAAAAATCAAACGAAAGACTTGATTTTAAGGTGTAAATGTAGTATAATAAAACCACCTGCCCGGATATGTTTGCATTTGCATCGAGGGTGGGGAAAACCCGTATTTTATTTCTAATGGAGGAAATACATATGAAAAGAGTTTTATCTCTGATCCTGGCGCTGGCCACGGTTGTGTCTATGCTGACGTTCGTCGCTTCGGCAGCGGACACACAAGCTACCGTGCTTACGCCGGGAGAGGCGAAGCGCATTCCGAACACCGAAACGGACGCGAATCAAATCACGCAAGACGGCTACCGCATCTGGGAGGGTGACGTGCCCTTTGACACCCCATCCAAAGCAGTGACCTTTGTCTTCCGTGTCACTGGCGTGGATTCCAAGATTGTCGCCACCAAGGTGAATCCTTTCTTTACTTTGGCGGACAATTCTTCTTGGGACTGGGCAACGGCGAACCCCTATGAGTGGAGTAACACTTGGTGCGGTGGCGCTTTGTTCCTGCCCGAGATGCCCATTGAAGAGAACGGTACCTACTACCTGTATCTCAACCAGAAAGCTCTTACCGATGACAAAAACTCCAACTTCGCCATCCAGAGCGTAAAAGCGCTGAACATTTTCAGCAAGCAGGGCTCCAACAAGAGAGAGGCTCCGGTTAACTTAAACGACAACGCGACCTTTGAGATGCTGGCCATCGTGCCTAACGACCTTAAAGCGACCGTTAACTTCTATGACGAAGATCAAAAACAGTTGCTGACCACCCAGTCGGTAGAATATACCAACGTCGGTGACCAATCGGCAAAAGAAACCAACAACAACGATAAGCAGGACGGCATCAACAACAGATGGGCAAAGCAGTTTGACAAACTGGTCGATCCGACCGATCTGTTTTTACAGCAGACCGAGGTCGAGTTGCCCGATAAAACCAAGGAAGTGGACGGCAAGCTTTGCCGCCTTGTCTGGAAAGATGCGGAAGGTAATACCGTCGACGGCGTCTACCAGAGCGGCGATCTGTACGCAGGCTACGAAGAGGTCGATACCTCTATGGTCGACGTCACCTTTGTGGACGTAGACGGCAAAAAGATATACTCCAAGACCTTGAACAAAAAAGAGCTTGGCTATGTGGGCGAAAATCCCACCAAGGACGCGGATGAAAAGAACACCTATACCTTTGCCGGCTGGAGTGTCGAGGAGGGTGGTGAGGTCATCAACCTGTCGACCTATCAGGTCCCGGACGATGTGATCGAGATCACTTTCTATCCCGTATTCAAAGAGGATCTGATCCTCAAGGCAAGCCTGTCCGACCCCGACGACATTCCCATGGGCGGCACCAAGACCTTTAACGTCGTGCTCAACCGCGACAATCTGACTGTGGACGTCCTTACGGGAACCACCGTTCCGATCAATTCGGGTTTTGTTTACGTTTCTTACCCGGCGGATGCCCTCAAAGCGGACGGGCAGTCGATTGCCGGCGCGACCGCAACCGCTGCGGTCAAGGTCAGCTCCGTGACTGCGGAAGGCGTGGTGGGACAGATCGAGTTGACCGCTCTGCCGGGCTTTGCCGGTACGGTCACGGCGAGCCTGTCCGGCTACGTGAGCAACGTGGGCAATGTGGGCAACGTGGGAAAAGCGGTTGCGTCCACCTCGCAAAAGCTGTCCGTAACCGGTCAGCTGCCGGGTCTTTACCTTTCGAATCCCACGAGCGTTACCATCGCAAAGGCGGACGAGAATACCACCCCCGCAAAGCAGACTCTGTGGAGCGGCAGCGTGCCCTTTGACGACGCGGACGCGGTCACTTTCATCTACAAGATGGAGGGCGTGAAAACTCCCATCAACGCATATCAGTTGAGCATCGGCTATAACGGCGACGATACCTCTCACGGACAGCAGAAGAACTGGAACGCCGATACGTGGGGCGATTCCCCCTCGCCGCGCTATCACACCTTTAAGGGTGAAGACGGCTGCTATGCACTGTATATCAACAAGTGTCTGGTCGACGACGATCCTTTTGTGAACGTCAGCAATCTGAGCATCTTCTCGACCAGCACGACCAATCCTGAAAACAATACCAAGGATAACCCCGAGAATACCAACGAGAATGCGACTATTACCGTGCTTGCCGTGATCGGCGCAGCCCCGGCGGCAACCGTGACTTTCCACGACAACAACGACGAGGTAATCGAACAGCCGTATACCCACACCTATATTGACGAGTCGAAGTTCAGCAAGAGCAACGGTGCGTACAATAAGGGCAGCGAGATGAAGCAGACGGTCAAACTGCTTTCCGCTGCGGAGATCTTCACGAAAAGCGGCTACACTGCACCCACCAAGGATGCCGACGAGTGCTACAAGTATACCTACGCCGGCTGGGCTGACAAGGAAGGCAATCGGATCGACGCGGTCTACATGAATATGGATGTGTATCCGTATTATGACAAGACTCCCATCGACCCCGTGACCGTGCACTTCATGAACGGAAGCGCATCGGTCGCAAATGCGGACTACCCGAGAGCCGGTTATATCGAATATACCGGCGCCAACCCGACCAAGGCGGACGAGGGCGATCACTCTTACCTGTTCCGAGGCTGGACTACCGACAGCAGCAAGACCCTTGCTGCCTCCGAGGCTCAGGCAAAGGAATATTGCATCGACCTGACCGTTAAGACCGTAAAGGATCTGGCGCCGACCGACACCGAGCTGACCCTGTATGCGGTATTTGAGCAGACCGCAAGAATGTGGAACATCCGCTTCCTTGGCGAGGACGGAAGCGAGCTTGGCACTTTGCGTGCGCTGGGCAATCAACTGGTGAATGCCAACGGCGAAACCGTGACCGCTCCGCAGACGCCGGCAAAAGACGCGGATGACAAGTACACTTACGAGCCAAACGGCTGGGCGGACAAGAACGGCACTCAGATTGTCGACAAGGACGGAAAGCTGATGGCGGCCGTTACTGCCGATACAGACGTATATCCCGCGTATACAAAGATCGCCAACAAGTTTAAGGTTGTCTTCCTTAATGACGACAAGTGGACCGAGCTTGGCGTGTCGTACGTGGATTACGGCGGAACCGCGGCCGCACCGGCTGAACCCACCAAGGCGGCTACCGAGTACTTCACCTACGCCTTTGCAGGCTGGGTGGACCAAGACGGCAAGCCGGCCAACCTGTCCGGTATTACCGGAGACTGCACGTTCTATGCATCTTACAAGGCAACCTTCAACTGCCCGTTTACGGACGTGTCGGAAAGCGGATTCTACTATGACGCTCTGGCATATGCTCTGGAAAACGGCATTATGAACGGCACTGACGCCACCCATTTCTCACCCGGCAGCACTGCAACCCGCGGACAGCTTGTGACCGTACTGTACCGTATGGAAAACGAGCCGGCTGTGGACGACGTGGAAAATCCGTTCAGCGATCTTGGCTCGGAAAGCGCATACTATTACAAGGCTGTGCTTTGGGCTTACAGCAGGGGCTTGGTGAGCGGCGTGACCGAAACCGAGTTCAAGCCGACCAGCCAGATTACCCGTGAGCAGTTCGCAACCATTCTCTATCGCTATGCAAAAGAGATCAAGGGCTACTACGTAGGCTACGGCGATGCGTCTTACGACAGCTACCCGGACAAGGGCGACGTCCACAGTTATGCATCCGACGCATTCCGCTGGGCGATTGCGACCGCAAAAGACTTACAGAGTCCGTCTGTCGATTCTTCTCTGCGGTATGACAAAGAGGCCTATATCACAGGCGTCGCGCGTTCGGACGGCAACTATCTTGCACCCGCCAACCCGACCACCCGTGCACAGATGGCTACCATGCTGTATCGTTTCCTGACCGGCGATCATGTGATGGCGCCTGTACAGCAGGATAAGCCTCAGGACATGACCGGACTGATGACGGTTGACCCGTCGGTTTACGCCGTCGGTGATTCGTATCAAATCTGCGTGCTGGTCAGCAAGGAAACCACCATGTGGGTCGAGGTCAACGGAAAGAACTATTATGACCACTCCAACGGCATTCTGCGCTCGGATAAATTCATTCATATCGTGACGGTGCCTATGTCCGAATTGGATTTGGTAAAGGGCTACACGGTTTATCTGCGTGAGATCATCGAGCGCAAGCCCTACAACACCGTTTGCGGCGGAATTGAAACCAAGCAATACAACTTCCGCCCGATCGAGGAAAGGGACTCCTACAACATCATCAACTTGGCCGACTCTCACAGCAAGGTGGACGCGGCGATCGGCAGCGGCAGTTACTTTGGCGATAACCTTGACCTGCTGGTCATGAACGGCGATATCATCGACAACAGCGGCAGCATCGACTACTTCAAGTACATCTACCGCATTTCCGGTCATATCTCCAAGGGTGAGGCGCCCTGTATCTATTCCCGCGGCAACCACGAGCTGCGCGGCGTCTACGCCGGTCTGCTCGCCGACTACGTTCCTACCGACAACGGAAAATCTTACTACACCTTCCGTCTTGGCCCGATCTGGGGCATCGTGATGGACGCGGGCGAAGATAAGACGGATTCCAACCCCGAATACGGCAACACGGTTGCGTTTGAGTCCGCGTTCCGGGAGGAAGAGAGCAAGTTCTTGGATCAAGTCATTGCCTCCAGAGAGTGGGAAGGCGCATCCATCAAACTGGTCATCAGCCATGTGCCGTTTGTCATCAAGATGTCTGCTCCTTACAACATCGAGCAGGAGCGCTATGCCGATTGGTGCAAGAAGCTCGCCTCGATCGAGCCGACTCTCTGGATGACCGGACACCTGCATCAGACTTGGTTCGAACTTCCGGGAGAGCGCAACAACACATGGGGTTATCCCTGCCCGGTGCTCTGTTCATCCGGCGGTGAAAGCAATTCACATTACAGCGGCGCCGTCATTTTAGGCAAAACCCAGATCACGGCACGCTATATAAACGAAAAGGGTGAACTCTTAGGCGAACGCACGATCGACCGCATTCGCTGACTGCGTACTTTGACGGCGTAAGGCTGCCGCGTACCATCCAAAACACAAAAGACCGTTTTCCGCATAGCGGAGAGCGGTCTTTTCGCATAATTTGGCCAAAATAATAAACCACCGGCAAGACAATGGTCATTTTGCACAAAAATCGGCGGAATAATTTGTCGATATGCCCAAAAATAAATTGAAACAAGTCTCTTGATTTCTCTTGTGTGAATGTAGTATAATATAAGTACAGCGTATGGTTTTGTCTTGCGGCAGTCGGCAGGCTGCTGAAAACGGGACATGCGAAGAAAAACGAATTTTATTTTGGAGGAAACACATATGAAAAGAGTTTTATCTCTGATTCTGGCGTTGGTCATGGCTATGTCTATGCTGACATTCGTTGTCACAGCAGACGACGCGCAGTCTGCGGCTTCGCTGGGAAAGGCGTTTGTGCTCCCGAACACCAACACGGATATTCCGGCGGAGGGTGTTCAGGTTTGGAGCGGAAAGGTCGATTTTGACGAGAGCGCAAAGGGTGTGACCTTTGTTTTACGCTTTACAGGCGTGAATAAGCCGGTCGTCGCGTCCAAGATCAATCCGACCTTTACGTTAGAAGACGGTTCGAGTTGGGATTGGTCAAAATCGGCAGACCAATGGCAGTGGAATAACGTCTGGGGAGGCATTTTCGCCCCCGAACTCGTAATTCCCGAGGACGGTACATACTATCTGTACCTCAATCAGAAAGCCCTGAGCAACAACACTGAAATCAACATCAAGAGCGTGACTGCTCTGAATCTGTTCTGCTCGAAGGGTAATAATAAAGGGCAAGCACCTGTCAACCTCAACAAGAATGCGACTATTGAGGTACTGGACATCGTTCCCTGTGACCTGCAGCCGGAAGTTAATTTCTACAACGGCGATGAACTTCTGACCACTCAGACGATGAAATATACTGACATCGGCAACAAAACGGCAGGCGATAGCAAAAACGAAGCAAAGAAAGACGGCGTCAACGACGCCTGGGCAAAGCAGTTCGATAAATTGATAAATGCAACCGATCTCTTCCTGACCAACGAGGACGGCATAGAACTGCCCAGCAAACCCGCGGATGAGAACTTCTATCTTCTCTATTGGAAGGACGAGGACGGCAACCGCGTCGACGGCGTGTATCAGAGCGGTAATCTGTATGCGGATTACGATGTGCTCGACAAGTCCGAGGTTTCGGTTACCTTCGTAGATGTCGACGGCAAGAAAATTTTGACCGAAACCATGAAAAGAGATGCGCTCGTTTTCAACGGCGTCGCTCCTACCAAGAACTCTGACAGCGATTACAACTATTCTTTTGCCGGCTGGAGCAATACCGCCGGTGGAGCGAAAATCGATCTTTCGACTTATCATGTACCGGACGATGTGGCTGAAATCACTTTCTATCCGGTGTTTGACGCCGACCTGATTCTCAAGGCGACCCTGATCGGTCCCGATTCGCTTGAACTGGGCGAGAGCGCTGACTATCAGGTAGCTTTCAACCGCGATGATATGACGACCGAAACTGGTGTTGAGAAGATTATTACGGGTAACATTACCGTTACCTTCAATCCGGCGGAACTGACCATCGAGGGGCAGAAGGTCGCAGAGCAGGAGGACGGCACCGCTGTTGCTACCGTATCGTTCTCATCGACCGCTCTCTCCGGCGCCGTGCTGGGTGAGATCAAAGTCACCGCGGACGGTTTTGTCGGAAGTCCCAAACTGACCCTGACCGGCGAGGCCAACGGCGGTGAAATTGCGGAAAACATTGTGACCCTGCCCGTGACCGGCCAGTTGCCGGGTCTGTATATTCAGAATCCCGAGGCAGTGACCATCGCACGCGCCGATGAGAACACAAAGCCCGCCAAGCAGGCTCTGTGGAGCGGAAACGTTTCGTTTGACGATTCGCATGCGATGTCTTTCGTCTTCAAGCTGGACGGCATAGAAACTCCGATCAACGCATATGAGCTTGACATTGAATACAACGGAAAGCGCACCGGCGCTGAAAACTGGTTCTTTACTGACTGCAACAATTGGAGCGAAGCCCCTTCTCCTCGCTATCAGAAATTTGAGAAAAACGGGTATTATGTACTGTATCTCAACAACCGGCTTTTGAACGGCGATAAGATCAACCTTATTCAGAAGTTCAACATTTTCTCGACTGCTGATTACAGCGAAAGCACTGAGGAACTTGTACACGAGACGCCGACGAATACCAATGACAACGCTACCTTTACAATGCTGGCGGTGCTCGGTGAGGCGCTGACTCCGACCGTGACCTTCCACGGTACGGATGGCCAAGTGATCGGCGAGTCGATTACACATAAGTATGTTGATGAGTCGACTTTCAATGACAAGGGCTATCAGATGAAGCAGATGGTCGAGTTGCTTGACCCCGCTGCGATCTTTACACTTGCATCCGAAGCTGAGACGGAAGAGCAGGATAAGGTATATGTCGTTCCCACCAAGGAGACGGACGAGTATTACAGTTACGAGTTTGATTATTGGGCAGACGCAGACGGAAACCGTGTAAACGCGGTCTATATGAATATGGATCTCTATCCGGTATTCAAGAAGACCATTCTCAGTCCTGTCAATGTTACCTTTGTAATCGACGGCGTGGAAAGCGATCCGGTAGAAATTCCGAAAGGAACTGCTCCCACCTATGAGGGTACGCCTACCAAGGATTCCACCTCCGATTACTCTTATCTCTTCGCAGGCTGGACTACTGAAAAGGATCACGCGCTTGCTACCAACCACAAGGACGCAGAGGCTTGGGGCCAGGAGCTTTCCGAGATTATTGCACAAGAAGATATCACCGTTTACGCGGTCTTTGAGCAGGTAGAGCGCATTTGGGAGGTTAACTTCTATACGGAAGACAAGACGGTATTATTGGGTAATCTGCGTGTCCGTCAGGGCAAACTGATTGACCTGACCGGCGCTGAGGCAGAGCCTCCCACAGCACCCGAAAAACCGGCTACCCAGCAGTACAGCTACACCTTTGCAGGGTGGGTAGATGCGAATGGCAATTCGGTTGACCCGACCAAGGTTGAGAAGGATATGGACCTTTACGCTTCCTACACTGCAACGCTCAACAAGTACACGGTCACCTTTATGGATGAAGACAGAAAGACCGTACGGGGTAGTTCTACTGTGGACTACGGCACGGCGGCAACTGCACCGACCAATCCTACGAAAGCGTCTGACAAGTATTACAGTTACACCTTTGATAAGTGGCTGAATAAGGACGGCACGGACGCTGATTTCAGCAACGTGACTGAGGACGTCATCGTATACGCTTCCTACACACCGGCCTTTATCAATCCGTACGAAGACGCAGATCTGTCCCGCTACTACGGTAAGGCGGTCGAATACGTGACCGTAAACGGCATCATGAACGGCGTGGATGCGACCCACTTCTCACCCAACGGCACTGCAACCCGCGGCATGATCGTCACAGTTCTTTACCGCATGGAAGGTTCTCCTGACATTGAGGACATGGACAACAAGTTTACCGATGTGCCGGAAGGCAAGTACTACACCGATGCGGTTATCTGGGCAAGCAACGTGGGCGTGGTCAACGGCACGAGTGATGACAAGTTCTCGCCCAACAACAACGTCACCCGCGAACAGTTCGCCACCATGATTTACCGCTATGCGGACAAGATCAAGGGCTACTATATGTCCCCCGGTAACGCAACGCTTGGTGTCTTTGCGGACAAGAACGACATCTCGACCTATGCAACCAGTGCGGTCAAGTGGGCGGTTGCGTCTGAGAAAGATATGACCGGACAGGGCATTACCTACTACAACAAGACCGCTCTGATCGAGGGCGTCAGAGTAGATGAAAATACCCTGAACATGAATCCCAAGGGCAACGCAACCCGCGCTCAGATGGCGACCATGCTCGAACGCTTTATCACCGGCGAGCATCTGGACGCTTCCAAAGCATAATTATCGGCTAAATATGAAAAGGGCTGTCGCACGAGTTTTTCGCTTGTGCGACAGCTTATTTTAGGGAACTTGAACAATTCGCAAAAGAGCGGGAAACAGGGAGCCAAAACAGGAAAAGAGCGTAAAGCAAAAAGAGGTCGCGAAAAATCGAGCCCGTCCCGAATCATAAACGGCGGCAAGCCGCCGCCCTTGACACGCGTCCCGAGTTTCGCTTGTGTGTTGATAGAGCGGTCCCGCTGACAAGATACGCATTATGCCGTGATGGGGTGTTTACAATAGAGCCTGCATGGACTTTCTTTTCTTAATGAAATATGGGTCACATCATTAGATACTGCAGAGAATTCCAAAATCCGGCGACAATGCTGCTTGACTTCGGCTGTTTCTCATGTTACAATATACCTGCAAAGCGCAAAACAGGCAACCTTTTAAGGTTACCTGTTTTGCGCTTTGGGCTCCCTTGTTGTGACAGCCCCGTTGTTATTACCCTTTCCGTACCGTGCGTGTCAGGGTGCATAAATCAATATGGGTGACGCCCGCCTTGTGCAGCAATTTGCCGCAGACCGCCGCGCTTGCTCCCGTGGTCACCACGTCGTCCCACAGGATCACCCGCCGCCCGGAGAGCGTGACCTCGTCCCGTACCGAATATGCGTCCCCGGCATTGCGCATCCGCTCCCGATAGCCTAACTTCTTTTGTATGCGTCCTCCCTTGTGCTCAAGCGCGTCCGCATAGTCAATACCCAACCGTCCGGCGATCCTGCGGGCGAGTTCGGCCGACTGGTCAAAACCTGCTCTGCGCCGGGCTTTGTCCGAGCGCGGAAGCGGTACGATCACGCTGTCCCCGGACGGGCGGAGCCGCCGCTCGATCTCGTTTGCCGCAAGAGCAGAGAGAAAGTCGAGCAGCGGGGTGTCCCGGTTGTCCTTGCACAATAACACCATACGCCCTGCGACTCCGAACGGGCGGTAACCGGCTAAATGCATCACCCGCTCAAACGGGCTTTTCTTTCCGTCGGCAAAGCAGCCGCACTCGATCTCAGGTACGCCGCAGATCGGGCAGGGTGCGGTTATTTCCCGGCGAAAGCGTTCGCTGCAATCGGGACAAAGCACTCCGCTTACCGGCAGCGCCCGATCACAGCCGGCACACCGATAGACGGCAAAATGCCGGAGCGCTCTCACGACAGTGCTCCGTACTTTTGCAGAATAATACAGCGTTTGGTCTGTCGGTTGTTGCCCGCCATGTCGGCCGCCGCGTCCGTCCGCTCGCCCGAGTCAAAAGATTGTCTTAATTTGTATAAAAGGAATTCCATGGTTTCATTATACAATATTTCCCTGTGTGCGTCAAGAATGGACGGATTGCAAGAAAACATCGGTTCTTCTTACAAATTACAACAAAGCGACTCTGTGCGTTTGAGCACAAAGTCGCTTTGTCTTGGGGCCGACCGTTTCTAAAAGCAAACGGTCTTTTTTTGCCAAGCGTGGCGGTTGTTTGTATGCTGTGTTTTTACATTTCCCTGCGTTTTTTGCGTCTGACGCGGTTGATTTGCCGCTCGAAATCCCCGTTGACGATCAGTTCCGTCAGAACATACTGCTCAAAAGTGGGCACCGTGCAGGAGTAAAAGCCCAGCTTTTGCTCGAACGTCCCGACCAAATGCTCCGGCAGGACCATGTAACCGACCCGCAGAGAGGGCGAGATGGTCTTTGAAAAGGTGTTCATATAGATCACGTTGTCGTTTGCGGTGTGGGAGAACAGCGTTTCCTCGGGCTTTTTGGAAACCGAAAACTCGGATTCATAATCGTCTTCGATTATATACCGCCTCACCATGCCCGCCCAGCGCAGATATTCGTGGCGCTTGGAGGCCGAGGCGGTGATCCCGCTGGGAAAACTGCGGTAGGGCGTGATATGCAGAATGTCAGCGTTCGAGGCCCACAGGGCGGCGCTTTCGATGCCGTCGCGTCCCAACGGCAGCATTTCGTACCGCACCTCCGCCGCCTGATAGACCTGCTCGATTTTGTGATAGGACGGGGCTTCGATGGCATATTTTCGGTCTTTCCCCAATAGATCTGCAATCAGGCGGTAGAGGTATTCCGCTCCCGATCCGATGATGATCTGTGCGCTGTCCACCTGAATTCCCCGGCTTCTGGCAAGGTACTGTCCGATGGCTTCCCGCAGTTCTTTGCTGCCGGAGTTGGGCGACTTTTCCAGTAACGCCTGCCCGTAATCGTTCATCACTCTGCGCATGGTTTTTGTGAGCAGGGAAAAGGGAAACTCCGACCGGGTCTGCGTCTGGCGGGGCGGGTGGGGCTGTGCCGCCGTTCGTTCCGCCGCTCCGGCAAAACCGTCTGTCGACCGGAAGATCACAAAATATCCGCTGCGCTCCCGCGCTTGGATATATCCCTCGTCACAGAGCAGGGCGTAAGCGTGCTCAACGGTCACCGTGCTGATACCGATCTCATCGGCAATGGTACGCTTGGACGGGAGTTTGCTGTGAAATGGATAGACCCCCTGCACAATGTCCTCGCGCACCTGTTCGTAAAGCTGCAGATATGCGGGGGAGCGGCCGGCCTGAATGACGTATTTCATCTGGTTATATAAAATTCTCCTGAACTGGCTATTTTCATATTATCAGATTTATTATATACTATCGGCAGAAAAAAAGCAAGGGGTGAAACAAATGTCGCACAATCATCAGAAAAAGATCGCGGTCATCAACGATTTCTGCGGGTTTGGGCGCTGTTCGATCGCCGCCTCGCTGCCCATTCTCTCGGCCATGAAGATTCAGTGCTGTCCGCTGCCGACCTCCGTTTTTTCCAATCATACCGGATTTGACAGTTTTTATTATACCGATTATACCGAGCATATGATCGCTTATATGGACGAGTGGGCAAAGTTAGACCTGCGCTTTCGGGGAATCCTCACCGGTTTTCTCGGCTCACCCGGGCAAATTGCCATTGTCAGACGCTTTTTTGAGCGATTCAAAAGGGAAGAAACCGTCACCGTGATCGACCCGGTCATGGGCGACTATGGGAAACTCTATCCCACCTATTCGCCCCGCCTTGCCGAACAAATGAAGACCCTTGTGCCCTATGCGGATATTCTGACCCCGAACCTGACCGAGGCCTGTATACTCACAGGGACCGAGTACCGGGCGGATATGGACGGGGCGGAATTATCCAAACTCTGCCGGAAACTCAGCAAACTCGGCCCGAAAAAAATCGTCATTTCGGGTCTTGAGCGCGGAGAGGATCTCGAAAATTTCATTTTCGAGGCAGGAAAGGAGCCGGTATCAGTGAGAGAACACAAGGTCGGTCCCTGCCGGTCGGGAACGGGAGACGTCTTTTCCTCGATCATCGCCGGGGATGCGGTAAACGGACTTGCGTTTGCCGATTCTGTGCATCACGCCTCCGCTTTTATCGCTAAGGTGCTGCGGCGTACGGTGGAACTGGATCTTCCCAAAACAGACGGGATCTGCTTTGAAGAATTTTTGACGGAGATATGAGGTGTTTTGATGAAACAACTGAAACTGATGTGCCTTACGGGCGTGTTTACCGCCGCTGTGTTTGTGCTTACCGGCTATCTGCACATTCCAAGTCATACCGGATATACGCATGTGGGAGACGGGCTGATCTATCTTGCCGCCTGCATGCTTCCTTTGCCCTATGCGGCGTTTGTGGGGGCGTGCGGAGCGGCGCTTGCCGACTGTCTGACCGGCTTTGCGATCTGGGCGCCCGGCAGTATCGTGATCAAAACGGTGGCTGTGCTGTTCTTTACGAGAAAAAGCCGGAAGATTATATCGCCCCGGAACCTGCTGGCATTGTTGCCTGCCGCCGCGGTCTGCATCGGAGGGTATTATCTTTACGAGGCGTTGCTCACCGGGAATTTTGCGGCGCCCCTTGCCGGAATCCCGGGATATATCACTCAGTCGGTATTCAGCAGCGCGCTGTTTCTTCTGCTCGGCGTTGCGTTTGATAAACTCGATTTGAGAAAACGTTTGGGAGGCGATTCATTATGATGACCATCACATATCCGGTTAAAGACGGCATCTATGTCAATATGACCAACCGCTGTCCCTGCGCCTGTACCTTTTGCCTGCGGCAGAACGGTGAGGGCGTCTACGGCTCCGAGCCGCTTTGGTTAGACCGTGAGCCCACTGTGGGGGAAGTGTGCGAAAGCATTGACGGATGGGATTTGTCGGAGTACAGCGAGGTGGTCTTTTGCGGATACGGTGAGCCTACCGAACGGCTGGATGATCTTTTGCAGGTGGCGGCCTACATTCGATCCAAAAGCAAGATCAAGATCCGCATCA
Organism: uncultured Clostridia bacterium; assembly: GCA_947625805.1. Lineage (GTDB taxonomy): Bacteria > Bacillota > Clostridia > Oscillospirales > CAG-272 > CAKSEI01. The sequence continues at coordinate 14,586 of CANQPT010000013.1, read as the reverse complement.
ATACAAACGGACTTGCGGACCTGATCTGGGGCGAACCAACCGCTCACAAGCTACAGGGTCTGATCGACACCGTGTCGGTCAGCCTGAACGCTACCAACAAGGAGGATTATTTCCGTTTGGTCCGCCCGAAATTCGGCATTGACTCCTATGATGCGATGCTCCACTTTACAAAAGACTGCGTGCAGTATGTCCCGAACGTCGTAATGACGGTAGTGGACGTGGTCACCTCGCCGGAGGAACAGGAACGCTGCCGGCAGATCTGCGCTTGCCTCGGCGCGACCCTGCGCGTGCGCCCGTTTGAGGAATGAACGGCAACCAAGGCGCGCACACAATGTGATATAAATCTTGCACATTCTCTTTACTTTTTCCCCGGTTAGTGTTATAATCTTCCGTGAGGACAACCTATGTATGGAGGAATAGTACGATGAGAGTAATTGTCTGTGATAACTATGAGCAGGTATCGGCGGAGGCTGCCAGAATCTTCGCGGCGCAGGTATATCTGAAACCCGACTCGGTTTTGGGTCTTGCGACCGGATCTACTCCTGTGGGAATGTATCGGATCCTTGCCGATATGAACAAGCGCGGTGAGATCTCGTTTAAGGACTGCAAGAGTTTTAACCTGGACGAGTATTATCCGCTGGCGCCCGACAACGACCAGAGTTATCGCTATTTTATGAACGTCAATTTCTTTGACCACATCGACATTGACAAAGCCAACACCCGCGTGCCGGACGGGCTGGCGCAGGATCCGGAGGCGGCCTGCAAGGCTTACGACGAGGCGATCGACGCGGCAGGCGGTATCGATATTCAGGTGCTGGGCATCGGACAGAACGGACACATCGCGTTCAACGAGCCGGACGAAAAACTGATCTGCGGCACTCACCTGACCTCGCTGACCGAGAGTACCATCAACGCAAACGCCCGTTTCTTTGAGAAGAAAGAGGACGTGCCGACCCGTGCGGTTACTATGGGTATGGCATCCATTCTCAAGGCAAAGACCATTATCCTGCTTGCCAACGGTAAAGCAAAGCATCGGGCGATCGCCGAACTCTTAGACGACACGATTACCACTTCCAATCCCTCGACTCTCTTGAAGGTGCATCCCAACACCATCATCATCTGCGATAGAGAAGCATACGAGGGGTAAAAAATCCGACGCTTGTGAGCGTCGGGTCGCTTTTGATAAACGACGCGGAAACTTTTTCAAATAAAATACGACGGGAGCGCAAATCATTGGATTTGCGCTCCCGTGGTTTTATCTCAAAGTTTTGGGGCGTCCCCACTCAAATACAGAAGTTCCCGTCGCGGAAAATCGGGATCTCCTTGCCGTCGGCCGTGTAGCCGGTGATGGCGAGGTCGGGCGATCCGATCATGAAGTCCACGTGAATCATCGAATCATTGATGCCCATCTGATGCAGTTCTTCGAGCGTTTTGTTCTCGTAGCCCTCGATCAGGTTGGTGAAGCCCTCGCCCAGCGCCACGTGGCAACAGGCGTTCTCGTCAAAGAGGGTGTTGTAGTAGAGAATGTTTTGATTGTTGATCGGGCTGTCGTAGGGAACCAGCGCCAACTCGCCCAAGCGTTTTGCGCCTTGGTCTGCCGATAGCATTTTGGTCAGTACGTCTTTGCCTACCTCGGCCTGCCATTCGGTCGCCACGCCGTCCTGAAAGGTGATGGAAAACCCGTCGACGATCTGTCCCTGATAGGAGAGGGGCTTGGTGGCTACCACTTTGCCTTCGGCCTTGCCTGCCATAGGGGAGGTGAAGATCTCTTCGGTGGGAAGATTGGGGTTGAAGAACTTGCCCGAGAGGGTGTATTCTCCGCCTCCCTCCCACTTTGCCTGAGGAATCAGCCACGCGGTAAAATCAGTGCCGTTGGCGCTCTTATAGTGCACGTGGTCAAGATGCATGGCGTTCAGCCGGTCGCAACGCTCGCGGAAGTTTGCGTTGTGCTTGTCCCACGCGGCGATCGGGTCGTTCTGTTCATTTACGTGCACGGTCTGTAAGATGGCCTCCCACAGTTTTTCAATGGCGCGGCCGGTTCGCTCGCCCGGGAAAATCTTCTTTGCCCACGCGGCGGAGGGAACGGCGGCGATGGTCCACTGATACTTGTTGTCCCGCTGGTCGATATACGGCTTGAGAATGGCATAGCGCGCCTGCTGGCTCTTTAAGAGTTTTTCGCGGTTGATGCCGGCAAGTCCGTCCGGGTCGTCCGAGAGAATGTGGATCATGCAGGGCAGAGTCTCGCAGAGGTATTTTTGCTTTTCCTCAAACCACTTGGGGACGTATGAGAGGGTCTTGACCGTCTGATGGCGATAGTGCAGACGGGTGAGCGCCTGATAACTCCACTCGACGCGCACCTCTTTTGCGCCTGCTTTGTAGCATTCGTCCACCAAAATGGTGACAAAATCGTGTTGGTCGGCTTCGGCGTTGATGACCACGTCCTGTCCCTTTTGAATGTTTGCGCCCACCCGTGCGATCAGACGGGCGTATTTGCGCTGAACGGTCTTTTTCATTGAATTTCCACCTTTCCGTTTGGTTGAATTTGGATTGTACGTTCAAAATATTCTTGCGCAAAGCGGCAGAAATATGCGGTATCGCGGCTTCCTGCCGTTTCGTACGCGGAATGCATGGCAAGTTGGGCAAGGCCGACGTCGGCTGACGTAAGGGATACGTGGGAGAGTGCAATACTGCCCAAGGTAGAGCCGCCCGGCAGGTCCGCCCGGTTGTGATAGTCCTGATGCGGTACGCCTGCACGCTCGCAAAGCCCGATTACCACGGCGGCAGAGAGGGCGTCGGTGGTGTAACGGCGCGCCGCGCTGTACTTGATGACGATGCCGCCGTTTAAGCGTGGCCCGTCGGCTTGATCCGCAAGTTCGGGATGATCCGGGTGTACGGCGTGGGCATTGTCCGCCGAGAGCAGAAAAGAACGGGCGACCATCTGATAGTAGGTCTGTTCGCTGCCGCCGGCCGCAAAAACGATCCGCCGAAGCACGGTTTCGAGAAAATCAGAGTCCGCACCCTGCTTGGAGAGTGAGCCGACCTCTTCGTTGTCAAAGGCACAGAAAACCGCCGCGTGCTCTTTCGGGTCGGCGGCGAGAAGCCCGGTCATTGCGCCGTAGGTGCATTGCAGGTTGTCAAGGCGCGGGCTTGCAATCAGTTCCTCCTGCGCTCCCAACAGGGCAGGTGACTGTCGGTTGTAGAGGAAAAGATCGTGGGTCAGCAAATCCTCCATGCCCGGAAGAGTCTTCAGGTCCGTGCCTGTTTCTCCGAACAGCGGCAGCAGGTCGGTCTTGGGGTCAAGCGCTTTTCCGCTTGCAGACTCCCGGTCTAAGTGCGGTGCGACACTCGGAATGATGCAGAGATCACGTCCCGCGTCCCACAACTCTGTCGTAAGGCAATCGCCCGTTTTGCGCACGATGCATCCCGCGACCGACAGCGGTCGGTCGAGCCAGGATGGCAGAATGGCCCCGCCGTATTTTTCGGTACGCAGGCGGGTGTATGCCCCGCAGACTTGGTCGGTACCCTTGATACGGAAAGACGGACTGTCTGTGTGGGTGGCCATCACCCCGAATGTGTCAAAGTGCTCGGGCAGCACGAAAGCGATAATGCTTGATCCGCCGCGCATCACAAAATATTTTCCCGCGCCCGGCGACCATCTGTCGCCCTCGGAAAGTTCGGCAAAGCCATGCTCCCGCAGGGTGTGTGCGATGGTGTTTGCCGCATGGTAGGCGGTGGGGGATTTTTCAATAAACTCAAATAACCGTTGGTTGCAGGTATCCATAATTACTCCTTGAATAGTGCGTGCAGACGCGGGTCGGTATAGTCTTTGATGGTCAACCGCGGCCGTGCGGAGCACTTTGATTCCGTATCCTGTACGGCTACCGTGGAAAAGCCGGCCGCGTTTGCCGTGCCGAGTCCAAGAAAATGATCCTCGAACACGATACAGTCCCGTACAGCGCATCCGATCCGCTCGGCGGCAAGCAGATAGACGTCCGGCGCGTCCTTACTGCGAGAAACGTCTTTGCTTGTGATAATGGCGTCAAAATACCCGGTCAGCGCAAATCGCTGCAATGTAGGCAAAAAGAGGGAGGGGTAGCAGGTGGTGGCGATGGCGGTGCGCACGCCGCGCTCACGCAGCCATACTAAAAATTCCGATGCCCCGGCCTTGAGCGGTACCGTGTGGGCATATGCCGCCCGTGCGTCCGCGTCCCACTCGGCCATGAGCTGCCGTGGACTTTGGGTCAGATGATAGCGCTCTATGGTATAGTTTGCGCCTTCGGCAAAATTCATGCGATTCATTGCCAGAAGATAGTCGTCCTCTACCGGAAGACCGTGTCGGCGTAAAAACGCGATATCCACATCCCGCCAGACCCCCATCGAGTCGATCAGGGTTCCGTCCAGGTCAAAAATCGCACCGGTTACCATGCCGTCACCGCCTTTCGGGCGTCCCCGCATTCAAAGAGAATATGCAGCGTGCCCTCATGCACCGAGACTGTGGCGGCGGAGCCGATGAATTCATTGCTCACGCCCAAAGGAAAACCGTTGGTCAACGTCGCGTTATGCAATTTATATTTTGCGCTCTCAATGTTGACCCCACGGCTGACATTGTCAAAGGAAAAGACCGAGAACACTCCGCGGCAACCCGGATCAAATATGACCTTACCGTGCCGCACGGCGATGGCGGCATAACCGTCCGCGATCAGCATTCCCTTTGCGCCGTGATCCAGTAGGTAGGTCAGCGTTTGCAGAGAGGCAATGGTTTGATCCAGCCTTCCGCCGGTCACCCCGTACAGATAAAACCGCTTGCAGCCCAGGGCGAGCGCCTGCTTGACTGCATACATGGTGTCGGTGTCATCTTTAATCGGGTCGAGGGCGATCAGGCCCGGTCGGTCGGGACGCGGAGCCGAATCAAAATCGCCCACTGTCAGGTCGCATCGGATGCCGTGCTCGTCCAAAGTCCGGTATCCTGCGTCTGCGGCGATGACCAGATCGTTTGCAGAGGGGATGAACAATTTGCCGGTGACCGGCAGCGCACCCACGATATAACAAATCTTACACATCAGATGGGTAAAAAGATACTTGCCGCACGGAAATAAATGAGCAGTGAGATGGCGTCTACAATGGTCGTAATGAACGGGCTGGACATGACCGCCGGATCAAAGCCCAGACGGTAGGAGAGCAGCGGCAGAACACAGCCCACCAGTTTGGCGCAGAAGACCGTGAGCACCAGGGTCACGCAGACGGCAAGCGCCACTGTGACCGTCACTGCGGCATTGCCGAGCAATAGTCCGTCGATCAGCAGGATCTTGATAAAATTAACGGCGGCGAGAGTTACACCGCAGAGCAGAGCGACCCGCATCTCCTTCCAGATCACTTTCAGTATATCGCGGAATTCGATCTCCTTGAGTGAGATCGCTCGAATAACCGTGACCGACGCTTGGCTTCCGGTGTTTCCGCCGGTGTCCATCAGCATGGGGATAAAGGCGGTCAGTACGGTAAAGACCGACAGTTTTGCCTCAAAGCCGGAAATGATCATGCCGGTAAAGGTGGCCGAAATCATGAGCAAAAGCAACCACGGAATACGGGAACGGTAGAGGGCGAATACGCTTGCTTTGAGATAACTCGTATCGCCTGTCGGGGTGATTGCCGCCATCTTCTCAATATCTTCGGTGGCCTCGGCTTCCATGACGTCGATGGCGTCATCGATTGTGACGATACCCACCAAACGCTGTTCCGCATCCACGATGGGCAGTGCTAAAAAGTCATATTTGCGCATCTTGTCCGCGACCTCTTCCTTGTCATCGGCCGTGTGGGAGAAGATGACGCTTTTGTCCATAATATCGCCGATGATGGCGTCGTTGCCCGCAAACAGCATATCCCGCACGGTCACAATGCCGGAGAGGTGCCGGGTCTGATCGGTCACGTAGCAGGTGTAGACGGTTTCTTTGTCCGGGCCTACCGCGCGGATGCGGGCAAAGGCTTGTCCCACAGTGAAGTCGGCTTTGAGATCCACGTATTCGGTGGTCATGATACTGCCGGCCGAATCCTTGGGGTAATGCAGCAGTTGGTTGATGGTCTTGCGATCGGCCGGGCTGGTGTTTGCCAAAATACGGCTGACCACCGTCGCCGGCATTTCCTCGATGATGTCGACCGCGTCGTCGAGATACAGGTCGTTCATGACCTCCCGCAACTCTTTATCCGAGAATGAGCGAATGAGCATTTCCTGCTCGTCGCTGTCCATCTCGACAAAAACCTCTGCCGCGATATCTTTTGGCAGGACGCGAAAGAGAACGGGAAGTTTTTCGTTCTCGATGCTCTGTAAGCACGCGGCGATGTCCGCAGGCTCGCTCTGCTCAAACAGCCGATAGAGTTCCGAGAATTTCTTTTCCTCCAGTAAAGCAATGACTGTGTCCTTCATGTGTGTGTTTTTTGAAAAACGGTTTTTCCCCTCCGGACACCGGGAGCGGCTGAGGCACGCGCCGGCCCGGAGGGCGTGTTCGCCCGTGGTCGCCTTGACCCGAATTACCGTGTTCCATGCGTACCTCCTGAAATCAAATTCTTATTTATATTTTACCACGCAATCGTCCGCTTGACAAGGAAAATTTTTCTCTTGGTTGAAAAAAAGACACGGATATGCTAAAATATAGAAAAGCAAAGTGCGGAGGAAGCCAAATGCATATTCCAAGCGGAAGTACAAACCGGTTGCAGATCCAGTCGTTTTCCGAGGCTCTTGAGAGAGCGGGACAGGGGGAAATGCCCTACGACAGAGAGCGCTGGCTGTATGTACCCGGTCAATATGAGGAATACCGGTATGTGCTGGGCACAAGAGGGCGCAATCCGCTCATCTGCATCGGTATTAATCCCTCCACGGCCGAGCCGGACAATTTGGATCCTACGGTCAAGCGGGTGGAGAACTTTGCTCTCGGGTGCGGTTTTGACGGCTTTATGATGTTCAACGTCTATGCCCAGCGGGCCACCGATCCGGATGATATGGAGCAGCAGTGCAATCAGGTCCTGCACGAGGAAAACCTGCGGGCCTTTGATTATGTGCTGTCCCGTTGCGAGGGTCGGCCCTCCATCTGGGCGGCATGGGGCACGCTGATCGAAAAGCGCCCGTATCTCTTTTCCTGTGTTTCGGACATGATCGCGGTGGGTGAAAAGTACGGCGCACGCTGGTACACCATCGGCAAGCGTTCCAAGGCGGGTCATCCCCACCATCCGCTCTATTTATCAAAGGACTGCCCGTTGGATGAATTTGACATCCGGGAATATACCCGCCGGTTTTTGGCGTGAGAGCGTCCCCTTGACGAATCAGAAAAAATATAGTATAATCATGCCGTGTACAAAAACGATTCGGAAAAAGATCACATGATTTGTAAATCCTGCAAAAAGCAAATAGAGGACGATATTGCCCTTTGCCCGCACTGCGGCAAGGTGCAAAAGAAAAATCTTTCTTCACAAATGCCGGGGTCGTTGCGTGCGATCCCGTTGCGGTCTTGGGTGTGTATCGTGGTTTTGATCGCGGCGCTGATCATTTCGGCGGCGGTTTTCGCGTACAGCCGCCGTCCGGGTCCGTTTGTAACTGAGAGCGCCACGATCTACAGCGTGACAAACGATGGGAAAATCGCGTTTTATTATAACGGCAAGCGGCTCGATTGTCCCTTTGATCTTGGGGAAAAACTGATCCGTCAGTCCCGGTCCATGTCCGGAAAAGTGCAGGCCTTTATGGACGCGGATGCCCTTTATCTCGTCGATAAAAAGGGTGTGCGGCAGGTCACGGATAAGGTAGAGCATTATCAGCTGTCTGCAAGCGGGGATTTTCTTGCTTATGTCAACTCGGTGGGCGAACTTTATCGCTATACCCGTTCCTCGGGCAAAAGCGTGCGCATTGACTACAACGTGCTTTCCGGCAATCTTTGCGTTTCCTCGGACGGTACCCTTGTCTATCTCAAAGAGGAGACCGCGGGCAACGTGATGTACTACTGTACCGGCAAAAAGCCGCAAAAATACGCGGAGGGCGATCGCTATCCGCTTTCGGTTTCGGACGGCGCAAAGAAGATCTATACGTTAGACGGCAGTAAAAACCTGTATTACGGCAACGGGAAAAAGGAACTTCGGATCGGAGAGAACGTGGACGCTACGGTATATCTGTCGGCGGACGCATCGGATATTCTTTTTTCATCCGGCGGAGCAAGTTACGTCTACACAGGCGGCAAAGAGGCTGTCAAACTGGCGGATGCGGTGCTTTCTCCGGTCACTTGTATGTATTTGTCCGCATGCTCCAGCCTGCCGTTCCTATCCGATGATACTACGGCGATTTGCATTGGCCTCCGTGCATTAAGATCCAAGTTTTATATGGATGCAGACAAGAACCTGTATTATGTAAACAAAAAATACGGCGCACAAAAGTTGAAAGATGGCGTGGAGACTGCGATATGCGCCGTCAATGGGAAACGGGTCTATTATGTGTGTGACAATCAGTTGACCGTTTGCGCGTCCAACGGGAAGTCCTCCGTGATCGCAGAGGATGCCGGACAATTCGCCATGAGCAAGAACGGCCGGTATTTATATTATGTCGATTCCTCGGGTGTGCTGTGGAGCAAGCACGGAAGAATGCGTGCAAAACAGATCGCCGAGCAGGCGGATCGTTTTTCGGTCAGCGGAAGCGACTATCTGTTTTATACTACCGTGCGTGATGAGAGCGCCCGCGATCTGTACGCCCTCAGGGGTGGAGGAAAACCGCGCTTGATCAGTGAATCGATCACCGAATACCGGGTCGGGACAAGCGCCGCGTACTACCGTACGCAAGACGCGCTGTTCTTTGGCAAGGGCAAAAACAAATTCAAAGAGCAAGACTGAAAAATCCCGCATGGATGTGCGGGATTTTTTGAAAGAGGGCGACTGTTTTTTCCTTTTTCGGAAACAATAAGGGCAGGAGGGAACGGCAATGAAACAATTTTGGAAAATCGCCGCACTTTTGATCCTGTTTGCCTTTGCGTGCGGTGTGACGAACGGCTGTGAGAAGAGCGGCGGACTTGCGGTATCTGCGCTGGAGGTAGGCAAAGCGGACGCGATCTTATTGAAAACGGAAAATTCCGCCGTGCTGATCGATACGGGATCCTACGAGGAACGCGAAACGGTCGCACAGTTTTTGAAAGACGTCGGCATCACCCGGCTGGATGCACTGATCATCACCCATTTTGACCGCGATCACGTGGGCGGTGCGCAATACCTGATCCGACGCTTTGAGATCGGTACGGTCTATCAGCCGGACACAGCGGCCGACTCGGAGGAATATGAGGCCTATGTGTCGGCGATCTCTGCGGCGGATCTGCTGCCGGTCACGCTGAGCGACGATACCGCTTTCTCGATCGACGACGTGGATTATACGGTTTTTACCGCCCACGGAGAAACCTACGAAAAAGAGAGCAACAACCGATCTCTGGTGGTGAAGGCCGAATGCGCCGGACGGAAACTGCTGTTCTGCGGCGATATCGAAGGGCAGAGGATGGAAGAACTGTTAGAGCGCGGTTATGATCTATCCTGTGATTTCATCAAGATCCCGCACCACGGCAGATACGACGATGCATTGCCTGCACTGATCTCCGCCTGTGGGCCGGGAACGGCGTTCATCTGTACCTCGGACGAGCGTCCGCCGGACGAGCGAACCCTCGCGGTCCTTTCCGACGCAGGCTGTCAGGTGTATACTACCGCAGAGGGAAACGTTCACCTGATCTGTACGTCAAGCGGTGTGCGGGCGATGGAATAACAGATCTATCCGAGGGTTTTGTGCAGTCCGTCCATGCTTGACGCATATAGGGAAATATTGTATAATGGAACCATGGAATCGCTTTTAGACAAATTAAGACAATATTCTGACTCGGGCGCGCTTGCCATGCATATGCCGGGGCATAAGCGAAATACGGAAGACTTTGCGTGGCTTGCGCCCCTGGGCGCACGCTTTGACATTACCGAGATTGACGGTTTTGACAATCTAAACGATCCGCAAGAGTTGTTTGCACGCTTGGAAGAACGCGCCGCGCGGCTTTGGGGCGCGAAACAGAGCATTTGTCTTGTGAACGGAAGCACCGCCGGTGTGCTCGCAGCCATTCGGGCGGCGGTTCCGTCCGGCGGTGAAATACTGCTCGCCCGCAACTCGCACAAGTCGGTCTATCATGCGGCGGAACTTGCAGATGCCAAGCCCCATTATCTGCTTCCGTCTGCCGATCCGCAAACCGGGATTTTTGGCTCTGTGAGCGCGGCAGAGGTGGCACAGGCGCTGGACGCGCATCCGAATGTGCGCTTGGTGGCCGTCACCAGTCCTACCTATGAAGGTGTGATCAGTGACGTGCGCCGGATCGCGGACGTCTGTCATGCACGGGGCGCACTGTTGTTTGTAGACGAGGCGCACGGGGCGCATTTGGGATTCGGAGGCTTTCCTGAGAGCGCAGTCCGGTGCGGGGCGGATCTGGTGGTGCAGAGTTTACATAAAACCTTGCCCAGCCTGACTCAGACGGCGATCCTGCACGTAAACGGAGAACGGATCGATCCCGCAAGAGTACGGCGCAACACGGTGATTTTTCAATCCTCCAGCCCATCCTATCTTTTGTCGGCTTCGATCGACGGATGCGTGAACTATCTGGAACGGCAGGGAACCGCTGCAGCAGAGAGGTGGCTGGCCGCCCGCGCGGAATTCGATCGGGCGGCGGAGAGCCTTGCGCACCTTTGCATTTGGCAGGGCGGACAAACCGTTTTTGCGCAGGATCCCTCGAAGATCGTGGTCTTTTGCGCCGACGCCGACCTGACCGGCCGGGAACTTGCCGGCATATTCCGGGAACAATTCCGGATCGAGGTGGAAATGGCGCATGAGTGCTATGTCGTGGCCATGACCGGAATGGGGGACACGGCTCAAAGTCTGCGCCGGTTTGCCGACGCCGTATGCGCCATAGATCGGACCTGCCGCAAGGGGGGGCTTCCGCGTCCGGTACAGCCTTTTGTTTTGCCGGAAAAACGTCTTTCGGTCGGTGAAGCGCTGGCCTCTCCCGGAGCGTTTTGTCCGCTCGCGGAGGCCGTGGGACAGGTCAGCGGCGAATATGTCTGGGCGTATCCGCCCGGGATCCCGGTGCTCGTACCCGGTGAAGTAATCGGCGAAGGTATGCTGGGAGAGGCGGAAAAACTGCATTCTGACCGCGGACAACTGCCAAAAAGAATTTTTTGTGTCGGGAATGCTTGACCTACGGCAAAAAATGTTGTACAATATAAAATAATAAGATTTCGGAAAGGGGGAAACCCATATGAAGCGTATTCAGACGATTGAAACGCGCGATTTGAAGAAGAGTGCTGTCACAGGCGGCTGCGGCGAGTGTCAGACCTCCTGCCAGTCCGCATGCAAAACCTCTTGCGGCGTGGCCAACCAGTTGTGCGAGCAAAAGCAGAAAGACAGGAAATAAGTTCTGAATACCGCTTGCAACAGGCGCAAGCGGTATTTTTTTGAGGAAGAAATATGATACATCAATATAAACTGAACGGCTATTCCATCGTGCTTGACGTCTGTTCCGGAGCGGTACATGCGGTGGACGACCTGGCTTACGATATCATCGGAATGTATGAAGGCTCGACGCAGGACGAGATTATCTCTGCTATGTTAGCCAAGTACGCCGATCGGACGGACGTGACCGGGAATGAAATTTTGGAGTGTCTTGCGGATGTTGAGGCGCTGCGGGAGGCGGGAAAACTGTTTTCCGAAGATCCGTATGCCGGGAAAGCGGTTGATTTTCAAAGGAAAAGCAATGAAGTCAAAGCGCTTTGCCTGCATGTGGCCCATAGCTGCAATCTGAACTGTTCCTACTGCTTTGCAAGCCAGGGGAAATACAAGGGAGAGCGAGCGCTCATGAGTTTCGAGGTGGGCAAGCAGGCGCTGGACTTCTTAGTCGGGCATTCGGGCAAGCGGGTCAATCTGGAGGTAGACTTTTTCGGCGGCGAGCCGCTCTTGAATTGGAATGTGGTAAAGGACCTCGTGGCTTATGCAAGAGAGATCGAAGGCCGCCACAATAAGAAATTCCGCTTTACGCTCACCACAAACGGAGTGCTGGTGGACGACGAGGTCATTGAGTTTGCCAATCGTGAGATGCACAATGTGGTCATGTCCATCGACGGCAGACCCGAGGTGCACGACCGTTTCCGCGTGGATTACAGCGGGCGCGGCAGTTATGAGCAAATCATTCCGAAGTTTTTGAAGTTTGCAAGGGCGCGTGGAGAGCGGGACTACTATGTGCGCGGGACCTACACCCACCACAATGTGGATTTTACCGAAGATCTCTTTCATCTGGCCGATCTCGGCTTTACCCGGTTGTCCATGGAGCCGGTGGTTTGTGCGCCGGACGATCCCTGCGCGCTTACCGACGAGGATTTGCCGGTACTTTTCGAGCAGTACGAGATCTTAGCAAAGGAAATGCTGCGCCGGGAGCGGGAGGGCAAGCCGATCACCTTTTATCACTACATGATCGACCTGGAACACGGTCCGTGCATCTACAAGCGTATCTCGGGATGCGGCTCAGGAACCGAGTATCTGGCTGTCACGCCCTGGGGCGATCTCTATCCCTGCCACCAGTTTGTGGGGGATGATGCATACCGAATGGGCAACGTATGGGACGGTGTGACCAATACCGAAATGCGGGACGAGTTCAAGCACTGCAACGTGTACGCTCGCCCGGAATGTGCCGACTGCTGGGCTAGGCTGTATTGCTCGGGCGGATGTGCTGCAAACGCATATCACGCCGCGGGAAGCATTACGGGTACGTACGAGTACGGATGCAAACTCTTCCGCAAGCGCATGGAATGTGCAATCATGATGCAGGTCGCAAAATATCAGGAAACGATGAAAGAAAACGCTGAATCCATGTGCCCTGACGTTTGAGCGACCGGTTTTTGGACAGGAAAAAGGAACGCAAAAACGACGTAAAAAAGAATAAGGGCAAAGATGAAATGCACCCCAAAAGTCAGACAATGCGGTATCATGTCTAACGGGGGTGCATTTCATTTTTTTGCATTTTTTGAAAAAATTTTTCACTCAAGTGCAACCAAACGATGAGATTTTCCGTCTTATATAGTGAGACGGGCGAAACGAGCGAGGGTGGACAGGTTTTGAACAGCATGAAAGGAACGAACCCACATGCGTTCCTGCCCCATCTTCTACCTGAGCGCGGTTTTTCCTTGTGCCGCAAGGCTTTTTCTATTTCGCTCAGGGCTACCGTATAAATAAAATTGAGGTGATAAAGTGAAAAGCATTGTTACTAAAATAATAATATTGCTGATACTTATATCCATTCTTTCTTCTTGTAAAGAGGAATATCAGACTTATGATGCATCGGATAACGTAATTTCAGGCGACATACCGACTGAATCTACGACAGAAAATCTCGGTGATAAATCCTCCGGTCACAATACCGAAATGGTTACCGGAATTGAAACCGTACCCTATCCGAATCCTCAATCGGTATATATGTACGATCAGTTGACCGAAAATCAAAAAATAGCATATGATGCGATTGCAGATCTTGCCGCCATGGTTATAGAAAGCAATGGACAGCAAAGACTGGAGTATCCTCTGTCTAAGTCTGTTGACTGTATGGATATGACTTTGGCAAGGGATTTGTACATATCTAACTTTATGTCTCAGATGAGTATTGTAAATGGTTACATTAACGAACACACAAATTATGATACTAATACAGTACAATCTTTTTATTTTGCCAAAGAAGGAGATTTTGATATAAAGTTCAAGCAGTATACTGATAAAATTGAAACAGCCGATTCTATTCTCGCATCGCTTGAGCATGATGGTACTGAATATGGAAAAGCTCTTGCAATTGCAAAATGGATGGTAAGTAATGTTGAATATGATGATGACTACAACTTATGTCATGACGCATATGGAGCGCTTGTTGCACACAAGGCGGTGTGTGATGGATATGCATCAGCATATGATTTACTTTGTAAAAGAGCCGAACTTGAAACTATATATATTACCGGTGCAACGACAAATGCACGGCATACATGAAATATGATCTGCATAGACAACAAGTGGTATCATATTGACACAACCTGGATGACCGGCGATAGTTATTATGCTAACTTTATGGCGCCTGATGGAATATGCTTTAAGAACGGACATGTTTTTGCGGAATATTTGTCAAATACGTGTTTTTATGAGTTCAGTTATGTTCCGTCAGCAGTTTCGTATAATCCAAGATTTTCATATTCAGTATGTGAAGATGCGATTTCCTATTTCACACAACTCGATATATCAAAAGAAGGGGTACTGTATGTTCACTTTGAAAATGAAGAAGAGGATAAACGCTTCTTAAAAGATTTTCGCGGAAAAATCATAACGGATGTTAACGGAATTTCTTATGCTGTAAGTATGGGGAAAATTCCAGAGTACAACTCATATTGCGTTACTTTTTTGGAACTGGATTAGGGTGAATCGGCTTTAAGCTGAGAATAACGTTTAGGCAATACAATCAGGGTACAATGCGTTTTTCAGGGAATGCCCGCCGTGTCTTTCGTGCTGCCCGCTTTTGCCAT
>CANQPT010000012.1 GCA_947625805.1 uncultured Clostridia bacterium | reverse complement strand
GACACAAGCGCAGGCACGGCCACCACCACTCCCACCAATCCCGTCGGGAATACCGGGACCAACCAGCCCTCCGGTACGCCATCCGATCCGGCACAGTCGACCCCTACCGCCACAGACTATTTTGAAAGTCACCACGTGGGCGCGGGAACCAGGCAGATCGGCATAGATCTTCCCGCAGGATCTGTGGACATCACAGTCCTGTCCGGCTCCGGAAGCATCGCCACCTCGGGCGGCGCACTGTCCTATGCGGCTTTCGGCCAACCGTATACCACCAGCGCCTACGGGATCGTGTTAAAGGCGGGAGAGACGCTTACCGTGACCGGCAATTTGTCCATGAAGTTTTCCTATTACACCGAGCCGGTCTACACCGGCGTACCCTCATCCTCGGATCATCAAGCCCTGTACACCCTTACCGAGGGAACCTATCTGGTGGGAAGAGATATTCTATCCGGCGTATACGATATCACCGCCGTGAGCGGCTATGGGGAGGCATTTACCTCCGACGCGAAAAACGGCACCGGCTTTTCTGAAATGATGGGCGTGGAAGACGCCGCGAAAAACTACGTAGGGACAGTGGAAAACGTGACCCTGAACGAGGGGGTAACCCTCACACTGCGCGGCTGCACGCTGAACTTTGTCCGTAAATAGGAGAAAAACCATGAAACAAGATCTGATTTACGAGTTTACACACCCGTCGGCGGAATTTGCGCCTATGCCTTTCTGGCTCTGGAACGACCGACTCACCGAGCAAGAGATCGAACGCCAGATCCGCGACTTCAGGGAAAAAGGCGTGGACGGGTTTGTCATTCACGCCCGGATGGGACTGCCCGAAGATCTTCCTTATATGGGAGAGCGCTGGATGGAGTGCGTGAAATTCGCGGTAGCATTGGCAAAAGAGCTGGATATGCGGGTCATTCTCTACGACGAGGCGGCATATCCCTCCGGCTCTGCACACGGCGAGGTCGTGCGGCAAAATCCCGCCTATGCGGCACGCGGACTGTGTATGCGCACCGACTCCACCCTCGCACCCGGCGAGCGCGAGGTCGCGCAGATTGAACGGGAAGGCGCCGTGTACCGGTTTGTCGAAACCGACACGCGGGGCACCATACGCGGCGTGCACTTTGGCGAGGACGACGGCCAGCCCAACGCGCCCCGCGCGGCAGACCTTTTGAACCCCGACGCGGTAGACACTTTCATCCGCCTGACCCATGAGCGCTATTATCAGGCGCTGAAAGAATACTTCGGAAGCACGGTCATCGCCATCTTTACCGACGAGCCGAGTATGCTCGGGCGCTGTTCGATCGGAGGAGTTATCCCGTGGACGGGGGATTTTCTTGAAGAATATCTCGCGGCGGGCGGCAGTGCACAGCAACTCTACCATCTCTTTTGTTATAGCGACACCCCCGCCTGCAAAAAAGCGTGCGAGCGCTATTGGCAAACCGTGCACAACCGCCTCGGCAGGGTCTTTTACGGCAAGCTGTCCGGCTGGTGCACCGCACACGGCATCGCGCTGACCGGTCACCCGGAAAAATCTACCGATATCGGCTATCTTTCCTATTTCCAAATGCCCTGTCAGGATATCGTCTGGCGCTATCTCTACCCGGGCGATGAAAGCGCGATTGTCGGCGATCACAGCACCATGGGCAAATGCGCTTCGGACAGCGCGCGGCACAGAGGCAAACGCCGCAACGGCAACGAGTGCTTCGGGGTGTGCGCCCTCAAGGAAGATCCCTACGCTTTCCCGCGCGAGCACATGAAATGGTATATCGACTGGCTGGCTGTGCGCGGGTGTAACCTGTATATTCCCCACGCTTTCTATTACTCTGTGCGGGAAAACCGAGGCGCGGAGCGTCCGCCGGACGTCGGCCCGCACAGAGAGTACTGGGAGGATTACAGGGAAATCACAGATTACATCAAGCGTCTGTGCGCGATCAACTGCGACAGCGTCAACGTCACAGACGTGGCCATCCTGTGCGGAGAGGAGACCCTGTCCTGGCAGGCGGCAAAGCCCCTGTACCAAAATCAGATTGAGTTCAACTATCTGGAGCGCGAACTGATCCCCGCCGCGACCCTGTCGGGCGGTGCGGCGCACGTCCGCGACTACGCATATCGCGTAATCGTCACAGACCGGGAATGGGATGAAAATACCGAGTCTTTCCTTGCCGACTTTGCCGCCGCGGGCGGAACGGTTATCCGCTATTCGTGCGGGCAGGAGGCGGACTATCTTGCCGCCGTGCGTAACGCGAGCAACACGACCATTTCCGTGCGGGATTACAGTCCCGGCCTGCGCATGACCCGGATCAAAAAATACGGACGCGAACTCATACTCTTTACCAACGAGGGCGAGGACACGGTCGACACAGTCATCGCCACCCCGCGCCCGGTCGTCGAGCGCTGGGACGCGGAGGACGGCAGTATTACCGCCATTGACGTCCCGGCCTGCACAACGGCGCTCACCCTCGCTCCCCGTAAGAGCATTCTGCTGGCATTGGAGGTAGAAGCATGATCGAACTGTTGCGCGGCGGCGTATTTTACGAGAACGGCAAACTGACACGCGAGAGTACGGCCGATCCGTGCAAGGCACGGAAAAATACCATCGCATACGGCATTTTACAGGCACACAACCAATCGGGCGACCCCGCGCATCTGCGCATTCGCTTTGATGCGATGGCCTCTCACGATATTACCTACGTGGGCATCATTCAGACCGCGCGGGCAAGCGGGCTCACCCGCTTCCCCGTGCCCTACGTGCTTACCAACTGTCACAACAGCCTGTGCGCGGTGGGCGGTACCATCAACGAGGACGACCACGTGTTCGGCCTTTCGGCCGCAAAAAAATACGGCGGGATCTACGTGCCCGCACATCAGGCGGTCATTCACTCGTTTATGCGGGAGAAGATGTCCGCCTGCGGACGAATGATTTTAGGATCGGACAGCCACACCCGCTACGGCGCTCTGGGCACCATGGCCATCGGTGAGGGCGGGCCGGAACTGGTCAAGCAGTTACTTGAACGCACTTACGACATCGACCTGCCCGAGGTCATCGCCGTATACCTGACCGGCGCGCCCCGCCCGGGCGTTGGCCCGCAGGACGTGGCGCTGGCGCTGATCGGCGCGACCTTTGAGAGCGGCTTTGTCAAAAACCGGGTGCTCGAATTTATCGGTGACGGGATCGCCAACCTGCCGATTGAGTTCCGCAACGGCGTCGACGTCATGACCACTGAGACCACCTGTCTTTCTTCGATTTGGTGCACAGACGGGAAAACCGAACAATATTACCAAACCCATCTTCGCCCTCAGGACTACCGTCCCCTTGCCCCCGTCGGCACGGCATACTACGACGGCGCGGTGATCATCGACCTGTCGAAAGTCGAGCCGATGATTGCACTGCCCTTCCACCCGAGCAACGTCTACACCATCCGCGAATTGAACCAAAACGCCGCGGATATCCTGCGGGAGGCTGAGAAAAAGGCAAGCGAGCAACTGGACAACAAGAATCTTTGCCTGGCTCTGACCGACAAGATCACACCCGACGGCAAAGTGCGCGTCGAGCAGGGCGTGATTGCCGGCTGCGCGGGCGGCATTTACGACAATCTGACCGCCGCCGCCGACATTCTTCGGGGCAAGACGATCGGCAACGGCGCTTTTGCGCTGTCGGTCTATCCTGCATCTCAGCCGGTCTATATGGAGCTGATCCGGAACGGCTGTGCCGCCGATCTTATGGCGGCCGGCGCGACCGTGCGCACTGCTTTTTGCGGGCCGTGCTTCGGCGCGGGGGACGTTCCGGCCAACGGCGGGCTTTCGGTACGGCACTCCACCCGCAACTTCCCCAACCGGGAGGGAAGCAAGCCCTCGAACGGGCAGATCGCATCGGTGGCGCTCATGGACGCCCGCTCGATCGCCGCAACGGCGGCAAACGGCGGCCTGCTGACCGCCGCCACAGAGCTGGACGTGACTTATACCGAGCGTCCCTATCACTTTGACGCTTCGGTCTACCAACACCGGGTATACAGCGGATTCGGCAAAGCCGATCCGAAAACCGAGTTGGTATTCGGCCCCAACATCACCGACTGGCCGGAGCAGAGCGCCCTGCCGGACGATCTTCTGCTTTGTGTGGCCGCACAGATTACCGACCCGGTCACCACGACCGACGAACTGATCCCCTCGGGCGAGACCTCGTCCTATCGCTCCAATCCGCTGGGGCTTGCAGAGTTTACCCTGTCCCGCAAAGTGCCGGAATACGTCGGACGCGCAAAGCAAGTCAAAGCGCTTGAGCAAGAGCGCCGGAGCGGACAAATCCCCGCTTCTCTTGCCCCCATCTTCCAGTCGATCGCGGGCATTTCGGACACGCCCGCCGACCGGATCGGTATCGGCAGTGTGGTTTATGCAAATAAGCCGGGTGACGGCAGTGCACGCGAACAGGCGGCCTCCTGCCAACGGGTACTGGGAGGCTGCGCCAACATCGCCCTCGAGTACGCCACCAAGCGTTATCGCTCCAATCTTATCAACTGGGGTATGTTGCCTCTTTTAGCCGACGGCGAACAGCCGTATACCTGCGGCGACTGGCTGTACATCCCCTGTGTGCGCAAGATCTTGGCCGAGGGCGGAACGGAATTTGACGCATACGTAGTGCGCAACGACCGAGTGACCCCTTTCCGCCTGCGCATGGACGCGCTGACCGACAGCGAGCGGACGATCATACTGGCCGGATGCTTGATTAACTACTACAAAGCGGGCAATTAACCGCAGGAGAAACCCATGTTACATGTAGAACTGCTGACCTATACCCCCGACGCGGACAAGATGGTGGCCGCCGCCGCCAAGTTGTGCTATGCAAAAAGCGATATTGACACGCTCTTGCAGGCGCTGACCCCTGAAAAAACCGAGAAATTTCTGGATATGCTCTCGGACCTCGGGCACGAAAGCCCGATCGAGCACGCCTCCTTTACCTTTGGGATCGAGGGGGTCAGCCGCACGCTTCTTGCGCAAATTACCCGTCACCGCATTGCGTCCTTTTCCGTGCAGAGCCAGCGGTACGTGGACAAGAGCAATTTCACCTATATTCTTCCGCCGTCCATCCAAGCGATCCCGCAAGCGCGGGAGGAATTCATCCGCGCCATGGAAGAGGACGCCGAGCACTACGAGCACCTGCGTGAAGTGCTGACCGAGGCGCACACCGAACGCCTGATTGCAGAGGGGCATTCGCCGGAGGAGGCGGGCAAGGCCGCCCAAAAGATGGCGGGCGAGGACGCGCGTTTCGTGCTCCCGGGCGCATGCGATACCCGCATGATCGTGACCATGAACACCCGCTCGCTGCGCCATTTCTTCCGTCTGCGCTGCTGTGAGCGCGCCCAGTGGGAGATCCGCGACTTGGCATGGCAGATGCTGGCACTGGTCAAACAGGCTTGTCCCATCCTTTTCAAGGGCGCCGGCCCCGCCTGCCTGTGCGGCCCCTGCCCCGAGGGCAAGATGTGCTGCGGAAAATCCGCCCAAGTGCGAAAGAGAGCGAAAGAATTATAATTGGGCGGCGCTTTTTGAAAAAGGCGGCCGACGTTTGGACGTTTGTATGAAAACACACGGGAGTACAAATCAAATGACTTGCACTCCCGTGTGTTTTATAAATTGTGCATAAGATCGGGCCGTTCCGTGTCAGTCAAAACAAGCGTTTGTCCGGGACAGACGAAAAGCGCAGCGCGACGTATGTTAAATCAAATCACACAGTGCGGAAAGTGCGCTTCGCTTCATGCGATAGAGAATATCCGACTCCTCGATGAGGAAATACACGTAGTCCTCGTCCGCTTTCCCGACCGTGACTGTGTATTCGTAGGAAACCGTCGCGCTCACAGCCTGATCGGTATCGCTGACTTTTTCCGCCGAATATGCGATCAGCACCTGCACAGGGTTGTCAAAGCCCCACGCGGCGTATTCCTCTTCGGCAAGGAAATAGTCGGCATAGTCGTCAAGGGACAGGGACGAGAGTTGTTCGCTCAGGATGTCAAATCCGTCGCTGTCCGCAGTGTATACGGTCTGCGCACCCTGCGAATCGGTCAGGGTAACCGTATTGATCTCTCCCCCGCCGTAGGTATCCGGCAAACGGTCCAGCCGGATCATATCCGACTGGGTAGCGGTACACAGATCGACCAGATCCGCGTCGATCAGAAAGACGTCGTTCACGCCCTCCTCGCACATATAATAGTAACCGTTAAAGGAGTTGTAGTTTCCGATGCGCAGGGAAAATTCCGCGTCCTCGCCCGCCATGGTGATCTGCATCTGCGGCTGATCCAGACCGTAAGGGGAAAGGTCTTCTGCGTCCTCCGACAGCAGACTGATCGCGTCGATGCGGGAAAGCGTTTCCAAGGCTGTGTTGACAAAGTCGTGGTCCAACGGAAAAAGCGGATCGCCGTTATATACCCAGCCGTCGGCCTCCCGCACAAAAGCGCTGGTTTCATCCGGCCCTGCAAGGGTAAAGGACGTGATGCTGTCGGCATCCACACGATGCACCTCTATCATGGGCGTCCCCTGCTCTTGCTCCCGGTTTTGTTGCTCCCTGCCTGCCAGAGCCAGAGCCGCGCAGACAAGGATCAGCGCCGCCAACACGCAGAGCATGAGCACAAGGGTCTTTTTATTCTGCTTCATTGCTTTCTCCTCTTGTTCCAGATAAACAATCCCAACAAAAGCACGCCCAGCGGGATCAGCGCAACCAACAGCACGCCCCACATACCCCGTTCGGCGCTGGTCAGCGTGAGGTAGGAGGCAGTGATCGGCTTGGTGGCAAGGGCAACCGAGCCGCCCTCGGAAAAGCCGGACTCTACGCACGACAAGAAAAGATCGGCCACAGCGCCGTTATAGTCGGCGCCGGTAAGCGCAAGATGAGGCGAGGAATACCATGTCAGTCTTCCGGATATGTCTCCCTCGGTACAGACGGCTTCCGCACCCACCATAAACGGTCCGTCCACGTCGCCGTCGGTCTTTTCCAAGGGCCGGGTGTCGCCATCGGTCACCTCCCTGGCAAAAGCGCCGTCCGAGGTGGTCAGCAACGGGCTTACAACGACGTTTTCCGGCTGCTCGTCGGTAGTCAAAATACCGTGTGAGAAAGGAGCGAATACATTCCGCCCCGAAATGGATTCGGTATATTCACTGCTTTCGATATTGGGATAGAGATAATAGGGATATTGATCGTACTTGGTGGAATCGGTCTCTACAATGATCCCCGGCACACTGCGCATACCGTACTGCCCGAGCAAGGCTTCCAGATGATCAAGGACGCCCACCTGATAATAGGTATAGACGATCACATGGCCGCCTCTGCCGATATATTCGGACAAGCGGGAACACTCGTTCTCCGAAAGATCATACCGGGGCGCGAGGATCAACAGAGCCGACGCATCCTCCGGAACGGCGTCCTCGGTTGCCAGCCCCAGCGAACGCACTTCCACGTTATCGTCGGTCAGATAGCCGGACAGGGTGGAATCGAGATCGGTTTCTCCGTGCCCGGTCAAAGTATAGACCACGGGCAGAATATCGCTCGTCACATAGTCAAGGGCCGAAACCAGCATGGTCTGTCCGTCGTAACTGTCCTCGGTCGTGGGCGGTTGGTCGATCATGCCGTATTGATAATACGCGAGATAACTCTGATAGGCAGACGCATCGATCTCGTTTCCTTCGTAATAATATCGGGTGCGGAAAATCTCGCTGTAGTCTACCCCGCGCTCGCGTGAAGGTCCGCGCACGATAAAACTGTTCTGGCTGTACCCGGAATAGTCTGCCACCGCTTCGGGATGCGTGACGGGATCGATCTTGGTCAGAGTAATGTTCGGATTGATCTCAACAGCGCGCCGGAGGGTTTCCTCGATATAGACGTTTTCCTGTCCGCTCTCTACCAGATATAAAATCTCCACCTCTTTGTCATAGGACGCGATCAGGTCGGCCGCCTCGTCGGTCAGGGCATACAACTGATTGGTAGAAGTATCCAGCCGTGTGTAGGCGGCGGGGAGAAGAGATACCAGCACGTTGAGCGCCACCGCGATGGCAAGAATGACCGTCGCCGAGAGCAGGCTGACCGTGCCCGCCCGGAATGCGCGGGAACGGAAAGAATGCAAAATACGTTTCATAAACCGCTCCTCCCTTCGTTCCATCTGCGCGCTTCCAGACTTTGCATACTGAAACAGACAAAGATCCCGGTGACACTGAAATAGTAGACTGCGGCGCTCAGGTCAAAGACGCCGTTTGCAAAGTCGGTATACCGATCATAAACGCAAAGCCAGTTCATCAGCGCCGGGAAACTCCCCTCAAAGAGCGCCGGGCGCAGGAAATAGAGCACACACAGCACGCCGGCCGCAATCACGTACAGCGCGCCCGCAAAAAAGCCGTTTCGCGTAAGACGGTAGACAATCAGGCAGAGCAATGCCGCCAGGATCACATAGCAAATAAAGGACGCCGACGCACCCGCCGGGATCATGGATGCAAAGGAGCCAAGAAGATAAAGAAACAACAGGGAAAAGAAACTGATGACCGCCGCGATCACCGGGCTTTCAGTGAGCGAGGAGATAAACAGGCCGAATGCCAAAAGCGCACAACCCAGCAGGAAAAAGCCCAGCAAGGCCGCATATGCCGAGAGGAAATTGACCGTGCCGTACAGGGACAGGATAAGCGGATAAAAGCACATGACGCCCACGGCACACGCAAAGACGGTCACGAGGGCAAAATATTTGCCCAAAATGATTCTTCCCGTGCCGAGCGGCAGAGAGTACAGCAGTTGATCGGTCTTATTCCGGCGCTCGTCCGCCACCACACTCATGGTCAGGACCGGCACGATCAAAAGAAAGATGTAACTGACCATAGACAGCGTGTATTCAAAATTGGAAAGACCGCCTAACAAATTCACCCAAAGGCACATGATCCCGGAGAGAAGAAGCAGTACGCCGATAAACACGTATCCGGTCATGGAAGAAAAATAGGTTTTGAGTTCTTTTTGGTATATCGCCCGCATGGCTTCCTCCTTATCTGAACTGCGGCGTGTAGCCGCCGTCCTCTTGGTTTTCGTCCCCGTCGTCTTTGGCGTCCGCCGCAGGCGAAACAGGCTCTTCCGGCGAGATCTCCTCCGAGCGTTCGGTCAGATGCAAAAACACGCTTTCCAGCGTGGGAACGTTTGCGTGCAGGTCAAGCAGTACCCCGCCGTGAGATACGAAAGACCGATAAACCGCCTCCCGGATATCCGATCCGCGGCGGAAGAAAACTGTAAAACCAAGCAGTCCCTCGTCCGCGTCCGTGGGCTGCACCCGTTCGATCCCTTGGATGCCGTCAAACACTTCCGAAAGGTCGCCCTCGTCCTTGGCAATGACCGAAAGCGTGCCGTCCCCGCCTTCGCGGTCGATGATTTGCTCGATCGTACCCGCCGCGGCGATCTTACCGTCCGCGATGATCAGTAATTGATCGCATACCTCCTGCACCTCGGCCAGAATATGACTGGAGAGAATGACCGTGTGCGAACCGGAAAGTTCGCGGATAAGCGTGCGGATCTCAATAATCTGCAACGGGTCAAGGCCGACCGTCGGCTCGTCGAGAATGATATATTTGGGATTCCCCAGCATGGCTTGTGCAATGCCCACCCGCTGGCGGTATCCTTTGGACAGGTTGCGGATCAGACGCCCGGACATTTCAGTGATACGGGTCTTGTCCATAATTTCACGCACGTCTGCCTCCAGCGCCTCGCCCTTAAGCCCCTTTGCCCGCGCTACAAAGCACAGATATTCGTAAGGGGTAAGATCTCCGTACAGCGGCGGCATCTCCGGAAGATAACCGATCAGCCGCTTGGCGGCGCGGGAATCCTCAAAATGGTCGATCCCGTCCACAGTGACCGTCCCCGCGCTTGCGGCAAGACAGCCGGTGATGATGTTCATGGTAGTAGACTTGCCCGCGCCGTTGGGGCCTAAAAGGCCGTAAATCTTGCCTTCCTCGATGGAAAAGGAAAGATCCTCAATGGCGGTGTGGGAGCCGTATTTTTTTGTAAGATGATTTACACAGATCAAACGCCGGTCCTCCTGTTTGTTGATGGTATCATTATAATCCCTTTTTGTGAAGATTCGGTGACAAACCGAAAATTTTTCCGGGTCGGTTGACAAGAGAGGCAAAATTGTGTAAAATGAAGCGAATCCATTTGAAAGGAACTGTAATGAAAGCAAGTGAAATGAAGTTAAGCGCCTCGACCGCGTGTCTTGGAAAGACCGTGCCCGAGGCGGTGCCCCTCTACGCCGAGGCGGGCATAGACGCGATGGAAATTGCGGGAATGAACGTAAAGTGCTTGGACGAATACAAGTTAGAAGAGATCAAGGCAGAATGCGACCGATACGGGGTGGAGCTGCGCTCGGTGCATCTGCCTTTCAGCCGTGAGCACTCGATCGCCCACCCGGATAAACAACTGCGGGATCGTACGGTGCGCGTGAACAAGCAGGTGATGGATCGGGTGGCGGCACTGGGTGTAAAATTCTGCGTCATTCATCCATCCAGCGAGCCGAACGAGGACCAAATGCGCCCGCAGCTGCTCGAATACTGCGCGGAGAATCTTTTCACCCTCTGCGAGTACGCCCGCTCGCTCGGCATGGAGCTGGCAATGGAAAACCTTCCCCGCTCTTGCTTATGCAATACAAGCGAGGAGGTCATCGCCATGCTCGCCCGCATCCCCGGGCTGAAAACCTGCTTTGACCTCAACCATTTTCTGCCATGGAAAGGCGCGGTGCCGGACAACGTAGCGCACATCTATCGCCTGAAAGAGCAGGTGGGCGACCGCCTGATCTCCCTGCACGTCAGCGACTATCATTTTGAAGATGAGGAGCATCTCTTCCCGCTGGACGGTACAAACGACTGGCGGGGCATCCTCCGGGCGCTGGAAGAAACCGACTATCCGGGATATTTTAACTACGAACTCAATTCTAAACACACGGTCGCCGTGGGCAAGACCCTGCACGACGTCCGACGGAATTTTGAGCAACTGTTGAAATTGTTGTAAGACAACGCGCAAACGAAACCCCCGCGGGACGCAGTCAATCGACGCGCTCCTGCGGGGAGTTTTCTATTTCCACTCAAAATTTCCGGAGAGCAGGGTGACCGCGTCCTCGGCGACAGTGAGCAGACCCCCGTCGGTTTTGCCGACGCGCTCGCTGCCGTCCGGACAGGTAATGCGGCATTCGCCCGCCTTGACGGTGGTCATCATGGGAATATGCCCTGCCATGACCGCCAGATCTCCCTCGCTTGCCCGCAGCAGGATACAGCCGGCCTGGCCGTCATAGTGATTGCCTCCCGGGCCGGCCACAATTAAATGAAAGGTGTTCATTGCGCGCCTTTCTTGGCCTTGGCGACCGCCTCGTCGATGGTACCCACATATAAGAATGCGGACTCGGGCAGGTCGTCGTGTTTACCCTCGATGATCTCTTTGAAGCCGCGCACGGTTTGGTCCACCGGCACGTACACGCCCCGGAAACCGTTGAACTTCTCGGATACGTGCAGCGGCTGGGATAAGAAGCGCTGGATCTTTCTTGCTCTCTGCACCAGCAGCTTATCCTCGTCCGAAAGTTCGTCCATACCCATGATGGCAATGATGTCCATGAGTTCCTGATAGCGCTGCAAAATGCGCTGTACCTCTTTTGCCACCTGATAGTGCTCGACGCCCAACACGTCGGGGGAAAGGATCCGGCTGGTGGATTCCAGAGGATCGACCGCAGGATAGATGCCCTGTGAGGCGATATTCCTCGCAAGCACTGTGGTTGCGTCCAAGTGCGCAAAAGTGGTCGCGGGAGCCGGGTCGGTCAAGTCGTCCGCCGGGACGTAAACCGCCTGCACAGAGGTAATGGATCCGCGCTTGGTGGAGGTAATGCGCTCCTGCAAGGCGCCCATTTCATTTGCCAGAGTCGGCTGATAGCCGACGGCCGAAGGCATACGCCCGAGAAGTGCGGACACCTCGCTGCCCGCCTGGGTAAAGCGGAAGATATTGTCGATAAAGAGCAACACGTCCTGCCCCTCCCGGTCACGGAAATACTCGGCCATGGTAAGACCCGAGAGCGCCACGCGCATTCTCGCTCCGGGAGGCTCGTTCATCTGGCCGTAGACCAGCGAGGTATTGGCAAGCACGCCCGACTCGGTCATTTCGTTGTAAAGATCGTTTCCCTCACGGGTACGCTCACCCACGCCGGTAAAGACCGAAAGACCGCCGTGCTCTTTGGCGATGTTATTGATGAGTTCCATGATCAGCACGGTCTTGCCTACGCCCGCGCCTCCGAACAAACCGATCTTACCGCCCTTGGAATAGGGGCAGATCAGGTCGATGACCTTAATGCCGGTTTCAAGAATCTCAGTGGACGTGGACAATTCATCGTAATCGGGTGCGGCGCGGTGAATATCCCACCGCTCGCAGTCCTCCGGATCAGGCTTGTTGTCAACCGCCTGCCCGAGTACGTTGAAAATTCTGCCCAGCGTCTTTCTTCCAACCGGAACGGTAATCGGACTGCCGGTATCGGTAACCACAGCCCCACGGGTCAGTCCGTCGGTAGACGCCATGGCGATACAGCGCACGGTATTGTCGCCGACGTGCTGCGCCACCTCCACGGTCAGCGTGCGTTCGCCGATCGGCACGGTCAGCGCGTGATGGATGGCGGGCAGTCCGCCCTCTTCAAAACGGACGTCCACCACAG
Organism: uncultured Clostridia bacterium; assembly: GCA_947625805.1. Taxonomy (GTDB): domain Bacteria; phylum Bacillota; class Clostridia; order Oscillospirales; family CAG-272; genus CAKSEI01. The sequence continues at coordinate 34,016 of CANQPT010000012.1, read as the reverse complement.
GTCCCATGACCTGGGCGACCAGTCCGGTATGTGCATTTGCCATAACGGTTTCCTCCTGAACTCCTGTCACTGTGCATCGCCGCCGGCGACGATCTCGGTAATTTCCTGTGTGATTGAGCTCTGTCTTGCACGGTTGTATGCAAGGGTCAGATCGTCAATCATCTGTTTTGCGTTCTTTCCTGCCGAATCCATAGCCATGCGGCGGGCCGCGACCTCGCAGGCAAAACTCTCGCGCACGGCGGCCGCGATCTTCCCGGCAATCAGTTCAGGCACGGCCGCGTCCAGCACGGTGCGCTCGTCCGGCTCAAAAAGCACGCTCTTCTGACCGGTTTGCTCTTCCCGTACCAGCGGCAAAAGAAAGGAAAGTTCCGCCTCCTGGGTCATCATGGAGCGGTAGACCGTGCTAATCATGCCGAGGCGGTCGAATTCGCCCCGCAGATACTGTTCGCACAGTTGGTGCGCAAGTGCGCTTGCGTCCGCCGCGCAAAACCGCTCGGCACTGACGTATCCGCCGGGGAAACGGTCGCAGGCACGCTTGCCGATGGCGACCACGCTGTCATATTCTGTCTGCGCCAACAGGCGAAAGACGTTTGCGTTATATCCTCCCGCAAGACCCCGGTCTCCCGCGATGACAATCAACCTGACCCGCTCGCCGCGCCTTTGCAGATAGGGACTTTTTTTACATTCTGCCGAAGTGAGCAACAGGGCGATCGCCCGGTCGAGCGCATCGGTGTAAGCCCGTCCTTTCAGCATCGCGTCGGTCGCCCGACGGATCTTGGACGAGGCCACCAGCCCCATCGCCTTGGTCAGGTGCAGGGTGGAATTGACGCTTTTGATCCTGCTGCGCAGGGCTTTGGTATCCGCACCCACGGCTTACACCCGCACAGTCTCAAGCACGGCCTTTAAGTGCTCGACGTCTTCCGGCTCGTACCAGCCCGACTCAAAGCGATCGAGCAAATCCCGGTGGTCGTCCTGCAGGATCTGATACAGGTTGCGCTCGTAAACGCCGACCTGATCGACCGGGACGTCGTTCAGATAGCCGTTTGTCACAGCATAGATGATGGCCACCTGGCATCCGGCGCGGACAGGCGAGTTGCGGCCCTGCTTGAGCACTTCGACAATGCGCTCGCCCAGCGCAAGCCGCGCCTTGGTGTCTGCGTCCAGATCGCTTCCGAACTGGGCGAAGGACTGTAACTCGCGGTATTGCGAATATAGGAGTTTGAGTTCACCCGAAACCTTTTTCATGGCTTTGAGTTGGGCGCTTCCGCCCACACGGCTGACCGAAATACCCGGGTTGATCGCCGGCATAACGCCCGCGTGGAAGAGTTCGGTCTCAAGGAAGATCTGACCGTCGGTAATCGAGATCACGTTGGTGGGAATATAGGCGGAAACGTCGCCCGCCTGAGTTTCGATCAAGGGAAGGGCCGTAATCGAGCCTCCGCCGTACTCAGGCGCGACACAGGCCGCACGCTCCAAGAGTCTCGAATGCAGGTAAAACACATCGCCTGGGTATGCCTCCCGTCCCGGCGGACGGCGGATGAGCAGGGAGAGCGCACGGTAAGCCACAGCGTGCTTGCTTAAATCGTCATAAATGATCAGCACGTCCTTGCCCTGTTCGCGGAAATATTCGGCCATGGCACAGCCCGCGTAGGGTGCGATATATTGCAGAGGTGCGCTCTCGGCAGCAGAGGCCGAAACGATAATCGTGTACTCCATCGCGCCCGCCCGGGTCAACTCGTTTGCAAGCTGTACCACAGAGGTATTCTTCTGTCCGATGGCCACGTAAATGCAGAGCACGTCGCTGTTTTTCTGATTGATGATCGTGTCGATTGCGATCTCGGTCTTACCGGTCTGTCGGTCGCCGATGATCAACTCTCTCTGTCCGCGTCCGATCGGGATCATGCTGTCGATGGCCTTGATACCGGTCTGCAACGGCACGGAAACGCCCTTGCGTTCGATAATACCGGGCGCCTCGGATTCCACCGGATGGGTTTCTTTGCAGTCGACGGGGCCTTTGCCGTCGATCGGTTGGCCCAGCGCGTTGACCACCCGTCCCAACAGCGCTTGACCCACGGGAACGGACAGCACTTGTCCGGTCCTGCGCACGGCAGTGCCCTCACGCACTGTGTTGTTGTCCGAAAGGATTGCAACCGAAACGGTTTCGTCCTCCAGATTCTGCGCAAGACCCATGCTGCCATCCTCGAAAGCCAACAACTCGCTTGACATACAGCCGCGCAATCCGTAGACCCGCGCAATGCCGTCACCCACCAGGATCACTGTGCCGGTTTCGGTCATGTCGATGTGCGAACGGTAATTCTTGATTTGTTCTTTGATGATATTTCCAATCTCTTCCGGTTTGCTCATCTGTGTATCACATCCTTCATATCCTGCAGCCGGCTTCTCAGACTTCCGTCCATAATCCGGCCGTCCAGCGTGACGGTCAGGCCGCCGATCAGTGCCGTGTCCACCGTACAGGAAAGGGTCACGGTTTTGCAAGAGAGTGCGGAAAGTTTACGCCGCAAGAGCTCTTGTTGTTGTTCGGATAAAGGGAACGCGCTGACCACCTGTGCCACGCAGGTGCGCTCGCTCTCCCGATAAAGGCGCTCGTATTCCTCCGCACATTCGTGAAAGGTGCGGATCTTGCCGTGTTCGCACAAAAGGCAGAGCAGCGAGAGCACGTCCTCCGGCAGCGCGCCGCCAAATGCCTCGGTAAGGGCTGCGGTCCGCTCGGACTTCTGTATGCCGGGACAGGCAAGAAAGGCAAGATATTCGTCCTCGCCCGAAAGAATCCCGTCAGCCAGCGCCATGCCGTGCGCGTACTCGGCGCGCAAATCTTTCTCACAGGCAAGCGCAAACAGCGCCTGCGCGTATTCGTTACCTGTCTGTGTCACCGGACTCACCTATTCCCGCAAGGAACGAATCGATCAGTTGTTTGTGATCGGCCTCGTTGATCTCGCGTTCGATCAGTTTTTCGGCCAGCAGCGCGGAAATATCCGCGATCTGTCCGTGCATCTCGGCCTCCGCCCGTCTGCGCTCGGCCTCCGCCTCGCTCTTGGCGGTCCGCACGATGCCCTCGGCCTTCTCGCGCGCGTCGGCGATCACCTGCTCGCCTCTGCGCTCGGCCTGCACGCCGGCCTCGGCCAGCAGTGCGTCCGCCTCATCCCGTGCGCCTGCGAGTTTGCTCTCCCATGCGGCACGGTCGGCCTGCGCCTCTTCTTTTGCCTTGTCGGCGTCAGCATACTGCCGATCGACTGCGGCAGCGCGTGCGGCAAGCACCTTGCGCACCGGCGCATACAGGAATTTACGCAGGATCAGGTAGAGAATGACCAGATTGGCAAGCGAGATTATGATCTGCCAGATATTTAATGAAATAACACCCAGCGATTGCATATCTGCCCCCGATCAGTGAATCGCGTTTAACAAAATGTTGACGAATGCGTTCGGTGCATAGAAGATCAGCAGAATGCCGACGACCAGCCCGTAAAGACCGGTGGTCTCTGCGATCGCACAACCCATCAGCATGGTCGAGGTCACCTCTCCCTTGCACTCAGGCTGGCGGCCGATGGCCTCACAGGCCTTTGAGACTGCGTTTCCTTCACCGATACCCGGGCCGATACCTGCGATCAGCGCCAGACCCGCGCCGATGGCGCATCCCATTAAAATCAATCCGATTGCGAGTTCCATTGTTTTTTCCTCCGGAAATAAAGTTTTCTATCTTGTCAAAAAACCTGCGGTTTTTCAATCTTATGCGGTTTTTTCCCGCTTTTTTGCGGCGCGCTTTGCTTTGCGGCGCATATATTCGTCGTACGAGAAGCCGCCCGAAACGTACAGCATGGTCAGCATGGCGAAAATGAACGCCTGCAAGCATCCGCTGAATACGTCAAAGTAGATCGACAACACGGCCGGGATACCGATGCGGAAGAGCGGAAAGCCCGAGAGCACGCCGGGCAGCCAGCCCAGCAGAATGTCGGAAAGCCCCTGAAGTGCTACCGCCAGCAACACCGAGATGACCGATCCGGACAGCACGTTGCCGTAGTGACGGAAAGCCATCGAGACCGGGGTAGCAAATTCGCTGATCACGTTGAGGGGCGCGAGCAGCGGCGGATCGAAGAAACCCGCGATATAGTGCACCGGCCCGCACTTGAATTTGTAGTAGGTGATCAGGATAAAGACCAGCAGCGCCCAGCCGCCCACGATGTTGATATCCGAGGTCGGCGCATACAGTCCGAACAGAGCCAGCAGGCTGGAAAAGGCCGACAGGCCCAGAATCGCGCCCACAAACGGCGAAAATCCCTTGAAAAACGGGCCCATGTTGCCCTTTACCAGTTTATCGGTCTGCTCGACCATCCACTCGGCAAGGTATTGCCTGCGGGTACAGGGCTTTTCGGCTATGCCGTGGGTCAGATACAGGCTGAAGAACAGAAGCGATACCATCACGCACCAGGAGTGGATCTGTGATTCACTGATGATCAGATCCTGCAGCGGCATCGGTATGGTGAAATAAATCAGCGCCCCCTCGATCTCAATACCGTTGCTTTCCGGGGTAAACAGCACGTTGAGGGTGATCATAAAGACGACCGGGAGCAGTGTCAGCGCCAATAACAGCGCATCCGTAACACGGAAACGCACCGTCTTCACCTGAGTACTATCATTCATGTAGATGCTCCTTTTCAGGAAAATGATGATTGAATCAGCGCTTTCCTTGATCGAACAGCGGACGGAAGCAAAGCCCGATCCGCGGGAAAAACAGCGGCAGAATCACTGCGACGTTGTTGAAAAACGGCAGGCAAACGCCCAACACGGCAAGCAGCACGACCAGAGCGGTACGAAATCCGCGGGAGGTGCGCATGATCTCTCTGGCGCGTTTTTCCTCCTGCTCCACCGCTTTCTGCACGGTGTAGCCCATGGCGGCAAAGTTGCCGACGGCGGTAAAAGCGCCCAGCAGATTGCCGGTGAGCACGGTATAGTTCCAACGCCCGAGCAACAGGAAAACCGCTTGCATGATCACACTGCAAAGCAACACGCACACCGCGATATATGCACTTTCACGGCGTACGGTTGGGTTGAGTCCGGCCATGATTTTTTCCTGCCTTTCCGGGGTTATGCCCGCATTTGAACAACCAATCTTATTGTAGCAGAAAATCCCAAAAATTGCAAGAGCCGCAGGTATATTTTTGACAGGAAATGCGGAATAAAAACACCTCTGAATTGCAATATCAAACAGGGCGGGATAGAAAAGACCGTCAGAGGAGCGGCAGTTGAAGATTTTGCGGGGTAGGCAATACAATCAGGGTACAAAGCGCCCCTGACGACGTGATTTCCCGCTTTGCTGTGTGATCGGCCTCGGAATACGGATCGTATTCCATCGGCCTGCTGTCTTGCAAATCGAAAAATCGCGCTCGTCAGGGGTTGAAAATTTTTCAGGTGAATGCCCGCCGATGAATGCAAGGCGCGCGCTTGCAGGCATAGAAACGTATGGCAAATGCGGCGGGCATTCCCTGAAAAACGCTTTGTACCCTGATTGTATTGCCTAAACGATCAATCCGGCTTCCCGCACCGGTGCGTACCTTTTCCTGCCTTTCCGGGGGAGGCCGGGTGCACAGGGTAAGAGAAATACCTTCTCCCGGGAGGCCGGGACACGGGGGCAAGAAAAAACCGACCGCCCAAGCAGTCGGTTTTTGTTTGTGTTGTGATTACTCGCCGAAAAAGGTTTCCTCGTCCAGCAAGGAATCCAGGTTAAAGGGATCCGAGCCGGAGCCGTCGGGTGGATTGGCCATGATCTCCTTGTCGGCCGCAAAGTGATATACGATCATCTCGGGAGTTTCATACTGTGTTTTCATTCTCTTATCTTCTCCTTTCCGACTTAACCGTTTTCTGGCTCAGACTGAATGGTCGTCTCGTCTGCGGTGATCACATAAGTCTTTCCGTTAATAAGCAGGGTTACGAAAGGCATGACGTACCGCGTTTCGTTTTTCGGAATATTTTTCATGGTGAATTTGAATTGGCTGGCAATATTTTGCTCGTAGGAAAGATTTTTGCCCGCTACGTAGCAGTAATAGCCGGTTGGGTCTTCGCCATCGACAAGGGTAGACGAGGGTTGATTGACCTTCCACTCGTAGTCGCCATCCGTCGTAACCTCATAATTCTGTTTGGCAATATCTGCTTTCAGCAGATCATCCACCTTAATGTTGGTGTTCGAATAGATGAAACCGAACGCAAGGATTTTTGCGTTTTCCAGATCCTTGTCGTACACGCCATTCAACGTCGCTTCTTCAGCATGCCATTTGAAGTTCAGGCCGGTCGTGTATTTTCCGTTCTCCGGATCGGCAGTGGCGGCATCTTGTGTGATCGTTCCTTTCACAGATTGCTTCAATGCCGATTCCGGAACGTACCATTTGGCGGTCAGTTGAATCTCCGTGCCTTCAAAGGCGCTCAGGGTGATCGTCAGTTGCTTTCCATCCTCGGAAAGGGCACAGCCGGCCGGAGCATTGTCCGTGAACTCCCAGCCGCCAAAGTCGTACTTATCCGCGGTTGGCGTTTTCAGCGTGATGGTCATGGTGTCTTTGTCCGCTGTCACATTTTGGTCCCCGGCGTTGAACTTCTCCGTTCCGGTCCCGTCACCCTTTTCGTCCGTGTAGGAAACGGTAACCGGTCCTACTTCTTTGAATACCGGATAAAGATCCATGTTCATGTAAACGGGATTTTCGTCAGCCGGTGTATCGCCGCCGGGCGTAGTGCTCCATCCGACAAAGACTTTTCCGCCCTCTCCGGCAGGCGTGTCGATTTTTGACTCTGCAAAAATCTCCGCAACGGTCTTTAATTTCAGGAGCTGTTTTGTTTTAGTTCCATCCTGCGGATTGGGGGGCAGCGCCTCAACGTACTTATGCGTATATGGACTACCCTCATCCTCTGTTGAAGTATGGAAAGTTAAAGTCGGCTGAAGTTCGTCGGCCACGACCGCGAGCATGGTAAACTCGGCGTTATCATTGGTGTTCTCCGGTGTTTCGTCTCTTCCGGCTTCACCATTACCGGATACTGTTGCGTGCGCAAAAATACTCAACGAATCAATCGAATTGATCGGGGCTTGGTCGCCAGTACCCAAAATCTTATTATTCAGATACAGTACATAGTAGCCATTCTCTTCAAATGTCTGGAAGCGGGGAGAAGGTGCACTTCCCGGATTTCCTACACTCGGCCAGTCGTTCGTCGAGTTAAAGAACCACATATTACCGCCACCCGTATCAGTGTGAAGGCCGTTATAGCCGACCGCCAATTGATATGCGTTGATAGGAGTATCCACGCCATCCAGTTTGAACACATAGGAGATGGCGTGTCCGTTGTCAACCGGCACCGGTACATCTCCATCATCTCCGCCCCATAGCGTCTGTTTTGAGGGGTTTGGAGATTCATCGGTATTTGTGATGCGTTTAGACGTAGGATTTTGGATATACAGACCGGGTTGCTGTCCGGTCACTTTAATCTGCAGAGATTCTTGCGGATAAATTTTTACATCCTTCGTTCCTGCCGTTTCCGCCGTACCGCCGGCTACACTCACGCTGAAGGTACCGACAAAGCCGTTTTTTATAGTCAACTCTGCGGTTCCGCTGAACGTACCGTCTTGCTGACGGCTCAGTTTGACAGTCCTGTCACCGGTGAATACAGCATGACAATCCAAGTTCACAGTTGCATTCTCAATCGATTCCGTGTTCGTTATCTCTTTCCCGTCTTCGCCTACGTCCTTTATATCCAGCTTGGAATCACTCAGGGTAACCGTAACCGTCAGCTTGTTGGTCTGCTCTTTTGTCGCGGCGGAGACAAACGAAAATTCTTTATGGTCTGAGGAAAGATTGGCGGTGATCATTTTTTCCTGTCTATAGCGGGGATAGAAAGTAACCGTCTGACCGCCTGCTTTTGGTGTATAGTCTCCTTCATGCAACGGCTCTTCCGTGCCCTGCGACCAACCGAGAAAGGTGTAAAGGTAACCGTCTTTTGGATTCACATACCCCGGACCTTCTGGCATCGAAATCGATTCGCCCATCCGGACGGTTCGTGTGGAATATACGCTTCCATCCGATTTCAAGAAGGTCACAACGCTGGAATCGCCGGAAATTGTCTCGAACTTTGCATGTAACGTCTGGCTTTGATAGATTCCTTCAACCTCTTCGCCGTCATCATCTACCCATACAAGCTTCTGGCCTGCTGGCGGCTCGGGAAGAGGTTTACCGGATTGTTGCTGATACAACTCTGTCGGCGTTTTTACAGGCAAAAACTGCTTTGCCTTTCTGGGATTTACTCCGTCATTAATGCCTGTAAGTTCGCCTCCTACATCTCTGTCTCCAACAGCGGTATATATTGCTTGTTGAGTCGTCAGTTCACTTTCATTCTGATCTAAAAACGTGACCGTTGGTTGCAAATCGTTTGGTACGATTGCAAGCATTTCAAAATATGCGTGTTCGTTGGTGTTGGAAGGATCAGCACGTTTGTTCGTTCCCTGCTTGTTAAACAAATTCAACGCCCGTGCGCCGGTAATTTGCATACCACCGCCGTTACAAAGAACTTTCGTATTGAGGTACAGATAATATATACCATCTTGGGTGATAGTCATTTCAGGAGCGAAGATAGTATTTGCGTCGCCCCAGTTTGAGTTCCACTCATAAGTATTACTTGACTTTGTCCAATCCCATTCTACTCCATTGTTTATCAAGGTCGGATTGACCTTGGTCGCAACAATCGGGTTGTCCTCTTCTACGCCGGTAACGCGGAAGACGAACGTGATGGATTTATACGCTTTATCAAAGTCCACTACGCCGCTCCATACCTGTTGTCCTTCCTCTCCGAGCGTGACGGGATTCTCTAACTTTGTCTGTACGCCAAAATTCGTCCCATCTCCCGACGCTCCCGGATCGTCCTGCGCATCGCTTTGCTCCGGCGCAGCGGAAATTTCCGGCGCGGCATTGTCCGCAACGGGTGCGGCATCCTCCATCTGCGCGGCGCTTTCATCCGGCGCAACGGGTGCTGCCGGCTCGGTCCCACCTGCTGAGAATACGCTCACAGGCGTCATGGAAAAAACCATCACAAAGGCAAGTAACGTTGCCAATAGTTTTTTCATCTGTTTTCCCTCCTATATGGAATAAAATTTATGTGTAGAATATCCTGCTCACGCAGAACGTTCCAATGGTACAGTTAATTTTAACACAAATGGATCGTAATGTAAATAAGGTTTTTCATTCTCTTGGAAAATTTCGTTAAATTGAATAAAAAATATTTCACTTTTTGTATATAATGAACAAATTCAAAACGGGCAACCGATTGTGCGCCCGCCCAAGGAGAGAACCCATGCCCCCGGTCCCGCCCGAAAGACGGGAAAAGGGGCGCCCAACGACGGGAAGCCGGATCCATCGTTTGCTCCGCAAGTTCTTCACGCCCGCTCAGCCGACCCTTTCCTATCCTGTCCTGTTTGATCTTGCAATTCAAAAAAACAAAGCCCTTTTCAGGACTTTGTCTTCGATCTGAGGCCTGCCGTGCGGCAGGTCCCAGACTATCCCAACAGGACAGCGCCTATTGTCCGATTTTGGCGACGTTTTCGTTGTGTTCTTCGATGGTCTTGGCAAAGTAGGTGTTGCCCTTGTCGTCGGACGCAAAGTAATAATAGGGGGAAGACGCCGGGTAGAGGGCGGCTTCCAGGGCGTTCCGGCTGGGATTGCAGATGGCGCCGGGGGGAAAACCGTCGATGTTATACGTGTTGTACGGATTCTCGTAATTCTTGTTGGAGCCGGTCACCTCATCCATACCGGTTTTATCCATGGTCAATGCGAACAGGGTAGTGGCGTCCGACTGGAGTTTCCAGCCGCTGTTCATACGGTTGTGGAACACGCTGGAAATCAACTCGTAGTCGAGGTAAGACGCGGATTCGCCCGTGTCCTCATCGCTGATGGAAATGATACGCTCCTTGCCCTCCGCTTGCAGAATGGAGGCAAGGGTGACCACCTGGTCGGTGGTAAAGCCCAAAGCCGCCGCCCGCACCTTGATGGCTTCGCTGTACTTGCTCTCAAAGTTATCTAAGAACTTCTGGATAATGGTTTTTTCTTCCATATCGGTATAGAAGTAGTAGGTATCCGGGAACAGATATCCCTCTAACCGATAGTAGCGGTCGGGATTGGCAGGCAGTTCGTTTACAAACCAGTATTTGCTGAAATTGCCGTTCTGAATGACGTCCTCAAAGCCTTCCCGCGTACCGACGCCCTTGTCCACGAAAAGATCAATGATTTGATCTACCGTGTAGCCCTCAGGCACGGTAATCGTGATCAGCTCCCGTTGCTCACGGGGCGTGATGGCGGCGATGATCTGATCGTAACTCATGGAGGAGGAAACCGTGTAGGTGCCGGGGATATAGGCGTCCATGTCCTTGTGCCGGTACTTAATATAGAATCGGAAGGTGTTTTTGTGCTCAATGACCCCCATTGCCTTGAGTTGATCGGCTAAACGGTTGAGATCAGTGCCCACGTCGATGGTGATGGTATATTGTTCATCTCCCTTGACGAAAGCAAAGATATCGTTGCAGTTGGAGATGATCACTACGCTGAGCAGTACCGAGGTCAGGATGACCCCTGCGATATAGATGAGCGCTCGGGTGATGCTGTTCATAGCGGCGATCCCGCCGGTCTGGCGCGGTCGATCCGAGCCGTCGCGCGGTGCGGATTTTTTCTTGGGCACGGCAGGCGTGACCTTGGTGGCAAAGGACGCCGCCGCACGGGGAGTACCCGCGTTCTGTGCGGGCGGCATGGGCTTTGCGTCGCTTGTGGGAGCGCCGCCGGGTGTGCCGCCGACAGGCCGTCTTGCCCCGCTGTTTGCGGGGGTGGGCTTGTGGGCGCGTACACGGCCCGTTCCGGGTACAATACGGGTGTTGGTATCCGGCAGGGTGCTGCCCTGCTCGGCACGCGCTCTGTGGGCCTCGGATACTGCGGTCGGATCGGTGGAACCGTCCTTCAGCATACCGTTGTTGAACAGTCCGCTGTTGGCAAAGGAGTACTCCACAGCGTCATTGTTGGCCGGCGTGGCAGACGCGCGACTTCCGGCGGGTGTGACAGGGCCATTTTGTCGGTTCTGTGCGGTACGGGCGGCCCGCCGGGCCGGTCGGCGGGCGGCGGGAGCTTTTTCCGGGGCCGATCTGTCGGTCGGCACACGGGAGGCCTTGCCGGTAGACCGGATCTGCATATTTCCGTCCGCGTCCATTCCGGCGGCGGGACGTGCGTTTGGGGCGATATTCTTTTTTTCCATAAAAATTTACAGCCTCCTCACAAGAGCAGCATGATGGCGACGGATGCCGCCGCGCAAAGGATCAAAGCAGGAGAGAGCAGTGCGGCGCCAAAGCGCGCGCCCGCTCCGGTTTTGAGTTTTCCCTCGGGCGGAACCGTTTCCCCGTCCAGGGCGCGGGTGTAGAAAATCCGCTGAGCCTCGGACAGCGCCAGCACCGCAGAGAGCAGAAGCAACACTCCGCAAAAGCAAAGAAAGAATACAAAATTGGCACGCCGCAGAATGAGCGTCCATGCCGCGTCCTCAAAGTAAAAGACCAACAGGTTAAAGGCAAGGCGAAAGAGCACCACGGTAGGAAAGGACTCACATACATAATAGACGGCGGCACTTACAAGTCCCACAAAGAAAAACACCGGGAGTTTTTGAAGAGAAAACTGGCCGAGGGCAAAGAGCGCCGAGCAAAAGAACATGGCCGCCGGAATGCCGCTCTGACGGTATTCTGTAAATAAAATTCCCCGATAGAGAAATTCCTCCGCAAAGGCGGGCAGCACCGCATAGCCGATACAGCGAAGATAGACCGGCAGCTCCCGCTCGGAAAGAGCCAGAGCATAGGTGTCCACCAAGGAATATTTTGCGTCGGACAGGCCCGTGCCATGCAGACCCATGGAGATCAGCACTGCCCCGGAAAGGGCAAAAATCAGCATACAAAGCGCAAAGATCAGCCGGGAGGGGGATAAGCGAAGAAAGTGCATCTCGGCCGAGTAGCCCACACCCTTGCATTTTGCGTAAACAAGCGCCGGCAACAGCAGGGTCAGTACCTCTAACACCACGCCGGAGATCAGCGAGTAGTCCCCATAGCGGGCGAGGGCGTTTTGAGCCACCGGAGTGGCGAAGCAGCCGAGATATAAAAGATAGGTAATGAGCACCGGAATGGGTGCGGTAACGGTTTCTTTGAGTTTCAAAAGATTCCTTCCTCTGTTGCGATCAGATCGCATGGAACGTCAAACGGGTCGGCGGGCAGGGCGTCAAGGGAAAAGGCCCTGTAAAACGCACCCATGCCGATCCCGGGAAAGCCGGGCAGAAAGCGGTCGTAGCAGCCGCCGCCGTAGCCTAGGCGGCGCTTGCTCGCGTCATAGGCGTATCCGGGCAGGATGCACAGCGTGCCCTCGTCCGGCCGTACGGTCGGCCCGGTTGGGACGGGAATGCCGAACGCGCCGGGACGGGTCGTCCCCGTATCGGCCCGGAAGCGCAAAGCGCCCTGACCGCACACGGGAAGGGCGACCGTCTTGCCCTGTTCTTTTGCCAGCGCAAACAGCGGCCGCAGATCGATCTCACCCCGGACGGGGTAATAGGCAAACAGGGTGCCTGCCTGCCGAAAGGGCTCGGATTGCGCGATCACCCGTATGACGGCCGCGTCCAGCCGGGCTTTTTCCGCCGAATCCAGCGCCGCACGCTTTGCGGCAAACTGCGCGCGCAGTTCTTGTTTGGTCAACTCCGGTACCAAATGCTTTTTAAGACCTTGTCTGCGGTGGTGCGATCGGTCATGGCCTCAATCAGCGCAGCGCCGAATTCCACCGCCGCGCCCATGCCGCGCCCGGTGATGATCCTGCCGTCCCGCACGACCTGCGCATCCAGTTTGACAGCGCCGATCAGATATTTTTCAAAATCCGGGTAAACGGTCGCCTTTTTGCCCACCAGATAGCCCGAATATCCTAAGATCATGGGCGCCGCGCAGATGGCGGCCAGCAAACCGCCCGCCTCGTACGTCTGACGGATCAGATGGTGCACGCCCATACAGCGGTTGAGGTTGTTGGTCCCCGGCTGTCCGCCGGGCAGTACAAGCATTTGGGGCGGTGCGTCGATCCCGGAAAGACAAAGATCCGCCGTGACCGTGACGCCGTGTGCGCCCTCTACGCTTTTTCCGCCGATGGATACGGTTTTGCAGTCGACGTCCGCGCGTCGGAGCATATCCACCGGACAGAGGGCCTCAATCTCTTCAAAACCGTCCGCCAGTAATACGTATACCATGATTATACCTCTAATATATTACGAATTTGTGCGAAAATCGCTTGTCTGTCCAACATTTTTCCGTTTTTTGTACATTCTACCGTGTGCCAGCCCAGCGTTTCGGCGCAATATCTTGCCGCCGCATAACTGCGTTCTGTGTGATGGGGGTCACGCTCGTGGATATCCTTGGCGTTTCCGCGGGCGTCCACCAGCGAGCGGGAAAGTTCGGGCGGAACGCAGAGGTAGACGACGTCGTCGGGTGCGGGAAGCGCCAGTTTGCAAAACTCAAAATCCCAGAGCCATGAAAGAAACTCCGGCCACCTCTCACGGGGCAGTTTCGACAACTGGTGCACGGCGTTGGCCGTGGTATAGCGGTTGGCGATCAGCACTGTGTCGGGATCTGCCGCCGCCTCGTTCCAGTCGGTGCGGTAGGACACATAGCGATCGCAGGCAAAGAATACCGACGCGGCATATGCTCCGGTGCTGTCCGGCGACTGACCCAGCCCTCCCGACAGGTAAAAGTCCACCAGGGTGGATGCGGGTTCCGTATAAGTGGGAAAGGATAACAGCCGCACGGGCACGCCCCGCCCTTTCAGATATTGGTATAAAAGTCCGGACTGGGTACCCTTGCCGCTTCCGTCCAGACCGTCGATGGCGATCAGACGTCCCATCAGCCGTCCTCCCGGCGATTTAATGCCATTTCCATATATTCCTGCTTGGTGATTCGGATCTCGCGGGGCTTGGACCCTTCAAGCGGCCCTACCCAGCCGTGGGCTTCCATCTGATCGATCAGTTTGGCGGCCTTGCCGTAACCCACCGACAGACGGCGCTGTAACAGGGATGTGGAGATCTTGCCTGTGTCCACGGCTACCTCGAGTGCGTCGAACAGACGCGGATCGTCCTCGCCGTTCTCCCCCGCGTCCACGCCGCCTTTCTTCTTGTCGGTACAGCGCTCCGCCTCCTGTTCGATGGATTCTACCACGCTCTGGTCGTAATCCACTCCGCCGGTTTGTTTTTTGATAAAATCGACCACGGCGGAAATCTCTTGCTCCGAAACGTAGGTGCCCTGTACGCGGACCGGCTTGGACGCGCCGATGGGTGCAAACAGCATATCGCCGTTTCCGATCAATTTTTCCGCGCCGCCGATGTCGAGAATGGTGCGCGAATCCACCTGGGATACTACCGAAAGGGCAATGCGCGAGGGAATGTTGCCCTTGATCAGACCTGTGACTACGTCCACAGACGGACGCTGGGTGCCGACGATCAAGTGCATCCCCGCCGCACGCGCCTTCTGCGCGATCCGGCAGATGGCGTCCTCTACGTTGTCCCGGGCGGTCATCATCAAATCGGCAAGTTCGTCGATGACGATCACGATTTTGGGAAGATATTCGGCGCTTGGATCGTCCTTGACCGCCGCGTTGTAGCCGTCGATATTGCGTGCGCCGACCTCCTCGATCAGCTCGTACCGCCGTTCCATTTCAATGCAGGCCCAGTTGAGGGTGCCCGCCGCCTTTTTGGGCTGGCTGACCACCGGGACCAGCAGGTGGGGCAGTCCCTCGTAGACGTTGAACTCGACCTTTTTGGGGTCGATCAGGATCAGTTTGAGTTGGTCCGGCGTCGCGCGGTATAAAAGGGACATCAGGATCGAGTTGATGCAGACCGATTTACCCGATCCTGTCGTACCTGCGATCAGAAGATGGGGCATCTTTGCAATATCGAAATAGCGGGGCGTGCCCGCCACATCCTTGCCCAGCACTGCATTCAGCATACTTTTGGCGCCCCGGAACAGATCGTTGTCAATCAACTCCCGCAGATAAACCGTGTCCCGGTTTTGGTTGGGCACCTCGATGCCGATGGCGCTCTTGCCGGGAATGGGCGCTTCAATGCGTACTCCGCCTGTGGCAAGGGCTAAAGCGATGTCGTCTACTAAATTGGCCACACTGCGCACCCGCACTCCCTCCTCCGGGGTCAGTTCGTACCGGGTGACGGAAGGACCGCGCACAATGTCGGAAATATGGGTATGCACCTTGAAACTGGCAAGCGTCTTGACCAGTTTGATGGCCTTGAGTCTGGATTCTTCATCGCCTGCGTCCGAGTTGTACTTTGGCGGCTCGTTTAACAGCCGCAGGGGCGGCAGGACGTATACTCTCGGCGCGTCGGCCACGGCTTTGCCCACCGGCTCGCGCGTAAGCTCCGGCTTGTCCTCCTCCGCCTCTTCCCCCGGGAAAGGCTCAAAAGCGTCAAAGTTCTCGTCCGGCTCCTCCGAGAAGATGCGGTCAAGATCGATCTTTCCGCTGACCTCTTCACCAAGGCGTGCCACCGGGGCGGCAGTCTGCGCCTCTTGGGCGTCTCCATTCTTTTCTTGTTTTTTCGGGGAACGCCTGTCCCGGTCAAGGGAGGCGATAATCCGCTCGTTCTCCGCGATCACGCGGTTGATCTTTTCGGTGTCCTCCGGATCGCTCTCATCGGGTTTTGCTTGCCGCACCCGATAGCGGAAACGCTGTCCGCTTGCGGCTTTCTTTTGCTCCGCAAGGGCTTTCCTGCGTTTCTTTTGAAGATAAAAGCGGAAACGTACCCACACGTTGTGAGGGGTAAGATCAAAGAGAAGCAATACGCAGAGCAGCAGCACTGCTCCCGCGATGATGACCGTTCCCACTTTTTTTGCCATCAGCATAAATAAGGAGCCAACCACGCCGCCAACCACGCCGCCGCCTACGAAATCCCGGCCGTCGCGCCAGAATTCGGAAAGAGAAAAACCCTTGTGTATGGCAAAGGCGTGCAGCAGCACGCAGAGCATGATAAGGCATATTCCGACTAAGACCGCCTTCCATTTGGCCGCGCTCAGACGGCGCAGATAAAAGGCCAGAGCAACCAGCACCACCGGCAGGATATACGCCGGCCATGAAAACAGCCCGAAGAGCAGCGCGCTGACGGCAGAGCCAAGCAGTCCCAGTTGATCCGGTATGATAAGACATAGTTCGGCAAGCAGTGCCGCCACAATTAGAACAAAGGGCAGGCATTGCATGAGCAGTCCGCTTTCTTTTGTGTCTGTCTGCTTGCGCCCGGAAGAGGTTTGTTTTGCGTTTCGTTTTCTTTGTGAAGCCATTGTTTCTTTAAGCAAAAAGACGAATGATGCCGTACACGGCGGCGATGGCGCCTACCGCCCAGCAATAATAGGAGAACATACGGAAGTTACTGTGTTTTGAGATGTATTGCAAAAGACGCATAGCCGCGATGCCCACAAGGGCTGCCGCCGCCATGCCGACAAGATAAATACCCCATTCGGAAGCCGAGGTGGACTGGGCGAAGAGGTCGGGCACCTTAAAGACGCTTGCGCCCAAAATGGCCGGAATGGAAAGAATGAAAGAAAAGCGCACGGAGCTTTCCCGGTCGAGGCCGTTTAATAAGCCCCCGGTAATGGTAGAGCCGCTGCGGGAAAGGCCGGGAAGGACTGCAAACATCTGGCAGATACCGATGGCAAGGGCATTGTACCACTTTGCGTCGGCGATGGCGGTGTTCCCGCGGGAGAACTTATCCGAGAGAAAGAGCACCGCGCCGTTGAACAGCAGGATCAGTCCCACCGCCAGAATGCTGGAGGAGAGGGTCTCCACCACCGCGTCAAGACCTGTGAGTTTCAGTAAGATCAGCGGCAGGGTGGCCACGATCACCCAGATGACAAAGCGTTCGTCCGGGTCGAGGCCTTGCTTTATCTTGCCGGTAAACAGTTTTCCGAGAAGTGTGAAAGCCGCCCGGACAAGGGCGAAGATCTGTCGGTAGTAAACGATAAAAACGGCGATCAGTGTGCCCAGATGTAAGAGCAGGTCAAAGGCGACGATTTCCTCGCCAGACTCTAAGCCGAACAGTACGTGGGCGATGGCCAGATGCCCTGAACTGGACACCGGCAAAAATTCCGTGATCCCCTGAATCAAACCGAGAATGATGGATTGTAACAGTGACATAAAAGTGCCTCCTCGCACAAAACAAACAGTTGTTTTTAATATGTTAATAAGATATAGGTAATACAATATAAATTATACCATATTTACTTTATTATACCACAACACTTTTCTCTCTGTCAATCACAAAACCGGGTTGTAGTTACAATAGATTTCCATGGCAATCATCCAAAAACACGGGGGCTGTAAATCGAGCGATTTACAGCCCCGTGTTTTTATCTCAAAGTTTTGGGGGTGCGGGGGCTTTTTCAAAAGCCCCCGCAATCAACCATTATCTTATTTTAACCGTCTGTCCGGTTTTGGCGGATTCGTAGACCGCGTCGAGGATACGCATGAGCTCCACGCCGTCCCGGGCGGGAGCGCGACAGGGTGTGCCGTGCTCGATGCAGTCGAGAAAATGCGCGATCTCGCGTGAGAAGAAGACCTGTCCGTCGATCTCACACTCCGGGTGCTCGATCCGGGGCGTATTGTCGGTCGGGTAGGAGATATAGGAAAGCGACGGGTCGAGGAAGGCGCTCTTTTTCGTGCCGTATAACTCGATGCGGTTGACCTCCTCGGGAATGTCGAGCGAGTAACTGGTCTCGACCAGCAGGCGCAGGCCGTTCTCAAAGGTGATGATGGCGCTTGCGCTGTCCTCGCAGTCATAGGCAAAGCCGACCCCTTCGGACTTCCAGCCTCCGCCCCATGCACGCCGTTGGTCCGAAAGCGAACGGCAGGTGACGCCGTATGCGCTGACCGGCAGGGGATTGCCCGCAAGATAGCGCACCAAGTCGATCACGTGCACACCGAGGTCAATGAACGGACCGCCTCCCGCGTACTTGAGATCGCCGAACCAACCCGCCGGATAGCCTTTTCCGCGCAGGTACTGAGCTTTTGCGTAGTAGAGATCGCCCATCTCTTTCGCCTCGATGACCGGCTTGAGAAAAGCGGCGTCGTTTCCAAACCGGCGCACAAAGCCGACCATCAGCAATTTACCCGTTTGATCGGCCGCCCGCTCCATCTCCAGCGCCTCGGCGGTGTTCATGGCCATGGGCTTTTCGCAAAGCACGTGCGCACCCGCCCGCAGAGAACAAACGGTCGCGGGGGCGTGCGCGCTGTTCCATGTGCAGACGCTGACCGCGTCCGGGCGCACCTCGGCAAGCATTTCTTCCATATCGGTATAAAAGGCGGGAATGCCGAATCTTGCGGCAAAAGCCTCGCCCCGTTCCCGGTTGACGTCACAGCAGGCGACAATCTCCGCCCGGTCTTTTTCCGCGCGGTATGCGTTGGCATGAACCGCGCCGATGTTTCCGCACCCGATCAGGGCGATGCGTATTTTATGATCCATATTGCTGTCCTTTCGCGACAAAGATAAAATTTTTGCTTTTGGGCAAACCAAGCCTTCCCGCAATGGGAAGGCTTGCGCCGGCTTTTATTGAATTTCCGGTAAAGACGCCGCCGCGACCGACTGGCCGACCCGTCTTGCCTTTTCGTCCGGAATGTGCAGTGCGATGGCCTTTGCCTGCTCGGGGAACTCGGTGTCCAGCACTTTCTGCGCATTCTCAAGAATCAACTCGCCGCCCTTGCCGGAGGTCACTCTTCCCATGATCAGCACGTGCTTGATCTCGTAGAAGGACGCATAGTATGCGATGGCATAGCCGAAGTAAACGCCGATGGTTTCGAAGATTTTTGCGGCGCGCCGGTCGCCTTCTTCCATCAGACCCTGCACGACCTTGAGTTTTTCGGCGGGAGAAAGATTATCGTCCAGTTCAATGCCTGCCGCAGGGGCCAACTTAATGACCGCGTCCTGGCTGAAGTATTTGACGCCGCATCCCACGTCGCCCGACCACTCGTCGACCATCGCGTCCGGGCAGTAGTCGACCGGCACGAACGCAAGTTCGTTGAGCCAACCGGTGATATTGCCCGCCGTGTCCACGTAGCCGCCTGCCTCGGAGGTACCCATGGCGATGCCCAGCACGCCGGTGTCCTCCAAGTTCATCGCGCCCGCAAGTGCGGTTACATCTCCGTCGTTTGCGACCTCCAGCGGCACGTCGCCGATCTCCTTGGCAACGTCGATGTACATATTTTTCACGTATTTGTCGAAATCCTCCCCCGAAACTTTTAAGAACAGGGATGCGACCATGATGCGGTTGTCCACGTACACGCCCGCGCTGGAAACGCCGATGGCGTCCACGCGCGGCATTTTGGAGGCGGCGGTCTTCATGGCGCTCAGAATGCCCTCGTAGTGATACTTGGGGTCGGAGTTGGTCTTGGGGAACCAGACGACTTCCTCGGAATATACACTCTGCCCGTCGATGACAGCCGAAACCTTGCGGTCGCTTCCGCCCGCGTCAAAACCGATGCGGCAACCGTCTAAGTGACGACCGACGGGAGCCGCGCTCTCCTCGGTTTCGGGTGCGTTTTCGATGTCCCGGTACTCGACCTCGAATGGCTTTTCGTAAACGGTGGACATGAAGTCCGCGTCGAAAGCGCGTGCGCCGCCCTCGCGGTATGCGTCCGCGATCGCGTCCGCTACCGTCTTAGAGCCGGCGATGATGACTTTATAGCCGCCCCTGACCCACAGCAGGGTCTTGACCATGCGCTCGATATAGCGGCAGTTCTCCTCGTCGTGGCCGGTTCCGTCCGCAAAGATCTTGGTCTTGTACGCGGAAACGTAGCCCTTGTTGCGGACGACGCCGATAACCAGACTCTGATTGGCGCTGTTGTTTACCCGCTCGTTAAAATCACGCAGCACAACCGACATGGGCTGAAACTGTGGATCCAACGCGGCTTTGATTTTGAGATCCATACTATTTTCTTATCCTTTCGTAATAAATGATTCGTAAAGATTATGCAGGTTTGCGGCGCCGATGGTGCCCGCGTCGTTGCGCAGGGTACAGACGCCGATTTTGGTCTTGGGCGCGTCCATACTGCTTCCGTATGTCTCGACCGACAGAATCTTGCGCAGCGGTTCCAACAGGGTCTCGCCCTCTTTGGAGATACCGCCGCCGATCAGAAGAATTTCCGGCTGGAAGATGTTGATAAAGTTGGTGAGTCCGCAGCCGAGATAGTTGATATATTGGTTGACCACTTCGGTCGCCGCCTTGGAACCGGCACGCATGGCGTCAAAAGCGGTCTTGCCGTCGATTTTTGAAATATCCGGGCAGATGTTCCAAAGCCTGCTCTCGGTGTGGTTGCGCATACTGATTCTGGTTTGCTTGATCAGCGCGGTTGCAGAGGCGTAGGACTCAAGGCATCCGCGTCTGCCGCAGGGGCAGGGTTCGCCGTCGTGCACGATGACCGTGTGTCCCAGCTCTCCGCCAAAGCTGTTGAAGCCCGAATAGATCTTGCCGTCAATGATGATGCCGCCGCCGACTCCCGTGCCCAGGGTGACGACGATCACGTCCTTATATCCTTTTGCGGCGCCCGCCACCACCTCGCCGTAAGCGGCGACGTTGGCGTCGTTCTGCACGTAGACCGGCTTGCCGGTTTTTTGTGAGATGATCCCGGCAAGCGGGGTATTGCGGAAGCCGATGTTGGAGCAATAGACCACCACGCCGCGCCCGGCGTCCACGGCGCCGGGTACGCCCACGCCGATCGAGCCGACCTCGTCCATGGTCACCCCCGCCTCCGTCAGCGCGTCCACGGCGCATTGAACCATGCGGGTACAAAGCCCTTCTACGTCCGCGTCCACATGGCTTTCGACCATTTTCTTGGAGACGATTTTGTTTTGCTCGTCTACCACGCCGGCTTTGATGAATGTGCCGCCTAAATCAATTCCAATCTGATACATTCTTTCACCTACTTATTTCCTCATCTTACATTATACACCGACAAGACCGCCGCGTCAAGAAATTTCCCGGAAGAAAATGAGAAAAATCGGCGGGAATTTCATTGACTTTTGAAAGAGAAGAATGTATCATATACATATGGAATTCATAGAGATGGAAACCAAGGAGGATATTCTCGCGATTGCCGCACTCGAGCGGGAACTTGCTCCCGAGATCATGGGTGAGCGCGCGGCCGAATACCTTGAGGGAATCGAGCATACCGTGCGGGAGCACAGCGAGGCGGGCGAGGAGTATTATCTGGTATACCGCGGAGGTGCGGTGGGCTTTTTCGCGTTGTATAACGAGGGGCCGTCGGTCACCCTCACCAAACTGGCCGTGTCCGTTCCCCACAGGCGGAGCGGCATTGCCCGGCGGATTGTTGCGTTCGTGCGGGAAACCTACGACCCGGAGTTTCTGCGCATTGCCTCATACGACCGACCCTGTCCGGCGCTGGAGGCCATGGGCTTTGCCCTGCGGGGCGCATATTACGAAAAGAGGTACGAGTGATGGACGATTACGCACTTTCCTTAAATAAATTTATTGAAGAGCTGTCCTTGGAGGAGCTTTTTCTGCCCGACGAGGAGGTGGAACTGACCCGTGCGGACATCAATCGCCCGGGGCTGCCGCTCGCGGGATATTTCGAGTATTTCGATCCGGCGCGCATTCAGATCTTAGGCCTGGTCGAGACCTACTATCTTCAAACCCTGGACGGCGCGACCCGCAAGGCGCGCATTTATGATTTTGTGGGGCGTCGCCCGGTTTGTATTATTTTTGCACGCAGCATTGAGCCGGACCCGGAATTTTTAGAGGCCGCGCAACTCTACGACGTGCCCATTCTTCGCTCTGAGCGCGCGACCTCGGCGCTGGACGCCGCAGTGGTGTCTGTGCTCTCGGTCGCGCTGGCTCCCCGCATGACCCAGCACGGCGTGCTGGTGGAAATCTACGGAGAGGGCGTGCTGATTTTAGGCGACTCGGGCGTGGGCAAGAGCGAGGCGGCCATCGAACTGGTCAAGCGCGGCCACCGTCTGATTGCAGACGACGCTGTGGAGATCAAGCGGGTGTCCGACCGGACGCTGGTGGGCAGCGCCCCCGACATGATCAAGCACTATATCGAACTGCGCGGCATCGGCATCATCGACGTGCGCCGGATTTTCGGTATGGGCGCGATCAAGGACACTGAGAAGATCGATCTGATTGTCAAACTGGAAAACTGGGTGCAGGGCAAGCAATACGAGCGCCTGGGTATGAATACCGAGTTTACTACCCTGATGGGTCTTGAGATTCCGTCGCTGACCATTCCCGTCCGCCCGGGACGGAATCTTGCCGTGATCATGGAGATTGCCGCCATGAATCACCGCCAGAAAAAGATGGGCTACAACACCGCCCTCGAGCTGGAACAGAAGATTATGGAACAGGCCAAGAAAAATTAGATTCAAGGCGGGGGCTTTTGCAAAAGTCCCCCGCTCCCCTCAAAACTTTGGAAAGCCGATCACACAGCAAAGCGGGAAATCGTTTGATCATAGTTTTCCGGGGGTGTCCGAGGGGGATCTTTTACAAAAGAGCCCCCTCGGAATACGTTATTTCAATTTCTGATATTCCGCGACTGCCAGACGGTCACAGCGTTCGTTGTACGGGTGTCCGTCGTGCCCTTTGATCCACACAAAGGTCACTTGGTGGATCTCCAAGAGATCGAGCAGCCTGCCCCAAAGGTCGGGGTTGAGCGCGGCCTTTCCGTCGGCCTTGCGCCAGCCCTTCGCGCGCCAGCTTTTCGCCCAGCCGCGCTCGACGCCGTCCACCACGTATTTGGAGTCCGAGCAGAGGGTGACCTTGCATGGCTCCCTGAGTGCGGCGAGCGCCTCGATGACCGCGGTCAGTTCCATGCGGTTGTTGGTGGTTTGGGCCTGGCCGCCCGAGAGCACCTTTTCTTTGCCGCCGTAAACCAGGATCGCCCCGTATCCGCCCGCACCGGGATTGCCGCTGCAGGCGCCGTCCGTGTAAATTTCTACCTGTTTCACGGCTCTATTATAGCAAATCGCCTTGAAAAAATCAATGCAGTATGGTAGAATATTTGAAAGAAATGACATTTTTGCGGAGGGATCATGAGCGAGAAAATAACCGTGCGCGGCGTGCACTTTGATCATGTGACACTGGACGAGGCGGCCCGTATTGCGGCGGGTTTTGCCGCAGGCGACATCGCGCGGGTGATCCACACCCCCAATTCCGAGGTCGTGCAGTTGTGCATCGAGCAGCCGGAGTATTACGACCTGATCAACTCGGCCGATCTGATCATTCCGGACGGTTCGGGTGTGGTGCTCGCCTCTAAAATATTAGGTAAGCCCCTGACCAAAGGCAAGGTGGCCGGCGTGGAACTTGCCGAGCGGATACTGGCGGACGCGGCGGACAGCGGCATGGCGGTCTATTTGTTGGGCGGCAAGCCGGGAGTCGCCGGGACGGCGGCGCGCAAGATGTGCGAAAAATACCCGGGGTTACATATCGTGGGCACCCACGACGGATATTTTGACAAAACCGGCGAGCAAAACGACGCGGTCATCGGGGAGATCAACGCAAGCGGTGCACGGATTTTGCTCGTATGCATGGGCGTGCCCGCACAGGAAAAATGGATGGCCGCCAATCGCAAGAAGTTACAAGTCGGCGTAATGGCAGGTTTGGGCGGCAGCCTGGACGTGTTCGCGGGAACTGTCAGGCGCGCCCCCAAGATCTTCATTAAGTTGGGTCTTGAATGGTTTTACCGCCTGTTGCGGGAGCCTACCCGCATCGGACGCATGATGAAACTGCCGAAATTTTTATTTGGTACAATGTTCGCCAAGGGAGAAAAAGCATGAAATACGAATACGATCAACTCATGCAGTATATCGAGGACAACGACGTAAAATTCATTCGTTTGTCCTTTTGTGATATTTTCGGCGTGCCCAAGAACGTTTCGATTCTTCCGGACGAGCTGCGCCACGCCTTTGAGGACGGGATCGATATCGACGCATCTCAGATCGCGGGCTTCGGGGACGAGGCGGTCTATCTTCGCCCGGACAAGGGCGAGATCACCGTTCTGCCATGGCGGCCCAGCCACGGCAGCGTCATCCGTCTTTTCTGCGACGTCAGACGCGCGGACGACAGTTCTCTTCCGGCCGATACCCGCAAACTGCTGCGCCGCACGGTAGCTCACCGGGTGCGCAGCGAGGGCTACGTCTGCAACATCGGCAGCGAATGCGAGTTTTACCTGCTCAAATTAGACCGGGACGGAGAGCCGACCGCCGTGCCCTTTGACCGGGCGGCGTATATGGACATTGCGCCGCAGGATCGCGGGGAGAACGTCCGCCGGGAGATCTGTCTGTCGCTTGAGGCGATGGGTATTCTGCCCGAAAGTTCCCATCACGAGCAGGGCCCGGGACAGAACGAGATCGACTTCAAATATTCCGACGCGGTGTGTGCGGCGGATAACCTGATCACCTATCAGGCGGTGGTGCGCACGGTTGCCAACCGAAGCGGTCTGCACGCCTCTTTTGATCCCAAGCCGCTGCCGGGTGAGCCGGGCAACGGTCTGCACATCAACCTCTCCCTGTGGAGGGACGGACAAAACGTCATGCAGGGCGCTCTGATGCAATCCTTTGCGGCGGGTATCCGCGCACGGCTTCCCGAGATCACCGCGTTTTTGAATCCGACCCCTGCCTCCTACGAGCGCCTTGAGTATTACAAGGGCGGCGTGCTCATCCATCAAGGCAAAGGCCGGGGCAGAGTGGAGGTCACCTCGCCCGACTCGGGCATCAACCCCTATCTTGCTTACGCACTGCTCATCAGCGCGGGCATGGAGGGCGTGGCGTTGAAGAATACCGATATGGCCGTACCCGTGTTGCCCCGTACCCTGGAGGAGGCGCTCGGCATTGCTTCTGAGAGCGTTTTCGTGCGGGACGTGCTGGGCGAGAACTGTCTTGCCGCGTATCTTTCGCAAGTGAAAGAGCGATGACCCCGGGTTTTGACGGAATCGGCAGAGTGCTGGTTGTCTCCTGTAATGCGCGTGCGTCGGATTTTGTGGGCGAGATGATCGCCGGTTTTTATCCCGAAACGGTGGTAAATGTGTCCGACGGCGACGCCGTCCGCAGGTTGTTTTTGGACGGGTGCGCCTTTGACTACGTGTTTATCAACCTGCCCTTGCAAAGCGAAAGCGGCGTGGGGCTGGCCACCCAGATCGCAGAGGACGCGCCCGACACGCTGGTCATGGCCATGCTGCGTGCCGAACTTGCCGACACGGTGGGCATACGGCTGTCCGAGAGCGGGGTGTTTACCCTGACCAAGCCGGTGGTGCGGGACAGCTTTGTCAACTGCGTGCGTATGATGATCGCCGCCCGCAGCAAACTGCAAGCCGTGCAGAGTGAGGTGGACGGACTTCGGCAAAAAATCGAAGAAATATCCTATGTTTCCCGCGCCAAGATCGCGCTGGTGCGCGAGCAGGGCCTGACCGAGAGCGAGGCGCACCGATACATTGAAAAAATGGCAATGGATACCAGACGAAAGCGGCGGGAGATCGCGGCGGAAATTCTCGACCGATATGAGCAGGACTGACAAAATTGCAAATTTTTGATTTGTGTTTTGTGAGTCCTTTTTTCATACAATAAATGCGGGTGAGTTTATGAAAATAGTATCTTTGATGTTTGCTGCGATTTTTTGTATGAACAGCATTCCCGCGGCAACGACAGACGCGGCTCCCATGGCCATCGCCCACCGCGGCGCGCCGGATTTTGCCCCGGAAAATACGCTTGCGTCGTTTTTGATCGCAAAAGCTCAGGGTGCGGACGCCGTCGAGTGCGATCTGCATCTGACCGCCGACGGGCGGTTGGCCGTCGTGCACGACGATACCACCGGGCGGGCGTGGAGCCAAGACTTGCGGGTGGAGGACAGCACGATGAACGAGTTGCGGTCACTGCGACCCGGCACGGGCTTCCGTTCGGCCTTTCCGCAGGCGCGAACAGAGCATATTCCGGAGTTTTCCGAAGTGATCGAGGCTCTGGCCGGTACGCATATTTTTGCCGAACTCAAAAGCGTCGGCAGGCAGGCGGCGGACGCGCTGTATGCCGAACTCGAGCGTCTGGGTGCTAAGCAAACGGTCACCGTCATCAGTTTTTCCAAAGACACGGTGGTTTATTTGCACGGTAAAGGCATCGACTGTGCGCTGCTCGTGGAGGGAAAGACCCCGCCCGAACTGTTGGCGCTGGATCTGCCGCATGGAATCGCGCTGGACGCGGAATGCAGCCTTCTGGGGGCGAACACGGTTGCCGCCCTGCACGAGCAGGGCCGGCGGGTCTATTGCTGGACTGTGGCCGGCGGCGACGGCTTTGCGCGAATGCGTAACCTCGGCGTAGACGGCATCACGGCGGACAATCTTTCGTTTTTGAATTGAATTTTTGAGGGACCTCTTTTGAAAAAGAGGTCCCTCAAACTCCTCCCGAAAACTTTGAAATAAATTTTTTTGCTTGTAGAAAAATTTTCAAGAAACAGGTCATGGTGTGCGAAGATAGGGACAGCCCGGCCATGTTTTTTCAAAGTTTTTGGGGTTTCAGGGGGATTTTTTCAAAAATCCCCCTGATCCAAATAAATTCTATCTCTTTTCCGCAACACCGTAACTTGCGGGATCTCGGTAACGTCGGTCTTCTGCTCACAGCGGATGCAGTGGCGACTCTTGCTGCCGGGCGCGTCCTCGGTTCTAAAAAGTCAATCGCCGCCTTGACAAAATGAAGAAAAAGCAGTATAATTAATATGTATGAGTATAACCGTTGCGCGGCCACCCGGCCGCGGCTGCGCATAAGAGATACCCTTCACTTTAGAATAAAACAATTGAATAAGGAGGTGCAATATGCCTGATTTCGTAGTAATGATCATCACAGGCGTTGCCTGTTTTGCCGATGCGTTGATCGTGGGTTTTATCGGCGGTATCGCATACCGGAAGCGGGTCGCGGAGGCCGAGATCGGCTCTGCCGAGGAAAAGGCCAAGAGCATTATCGCAGACGGACAGAAGATCGCCGAGAATCGCAAAAAAGAGGCTTTGCTGGAAGCAAAAGAGGAGATCATCCGTGCCCGCAGCGAGGCTGACCGCGAACTCAAGGAGCGCAGAAACGAGGTTTCCCGTATTGAAAAGCGCGCCGCTCAGCGGGAAGAGGCGATCGAACATAAGTACGAGGCATTTGAGAAAAAAGAGGAGGCACTGACGGCCAAGGTACGCCGCACAGAGGAATCTCAGCAAAAGTTGGACGAGTTGTATGCTGAGGAACTTACCAAACTCGAGCAGATCAGCGGCCTGACCGCAGAGCAGGCCAAGCAGGAACTGCTTGACCGCATCAACGAGGATCTCGAGCACGAGAGTGCCGTGCGCATTTCGGAGATCGAGCGGCAGCTCAAGGAGGATTCCGATCAGCTGGCCCGTGAGATGATCGCCACCGCCATCCAGCGGTGCGCGGCCGACCATGTGTCCGAGGCCACCGTTTCGGTGGTGCCGCTGCCCAACGACGATATGAAGGGGCGGATCATCGGCCGCGAGGGCCGCAATATCCGCACCATCGAGCAGATGACCGGATGCGATCTGATCATCGACGATACACCCGAAGCCATCACCCTGTCGGGCTTTGACCCGGTACGCAGAGAGATTGCAAGGCTCTCGCTTGAAAAGCTGATCGCAGACGGGCGCATTCATCCTGCCCGCATTGAAGAAACCGTAGAGAAGGCACAGAAAGAGGTTGAAAACGCAATCAAAAAGGCCGGCGAACGTGCAACCTTTGAAACCGGAGTCCACGGCATCAACCACGAACTGGTCCGTATTCTCGGCCGACTTAAGTACCGCACCAGTTACGGACAGAACGTGCTGGATCACTCGATCGAGGTAGCGTTCATCTCCGCCATGCTGGCCGAAGAACTGGGCGTGGACGCGACGGTCGCCAAGCGCGCGGGCCTCTTGCACGATATCGGTAAGGCTCTGACTCAGGAGGTTGAGGGCAGCCATGTGCAGATCGGTGTGGACCTTGCCAAGAAATATAAGGAAAGCAAGGACATAATCCACGCCATCGAGGCGCATCACGGCGACGTGGAGGCCAAGACCTTGATCGCACAGATCGTACAAGCGGCCGACGCCATTTCCGCAGCGCGGCCGGGCGCTCGCAGAGAGAACGTGGAAAACTACATCAAGCGTCTGCAAAAGTTGGAGGAGATTGCCAACAGCTTTGAGGGCGTGGAGAAATCCTTTGCCATTCAGGCCGGACGCGAGGTGCGGATCATGGTCAAGCCCGAGCAAGTTTCCGATGACCGCATGGTCATTTTGGCGCACGATATCGGCAAGCGGATCGAGGACGAACTCAAATATCCCGGACAGATCAAGATTCACGTCATTAGGGAGAGCCGTGCCATTGATTTTGCCAAGTAAATCCAACGGAACAAAACCGGGTCACGGCGTGACTCGGTTTCTGTTCATTTGTAAATTCTTCTGAATTGTTTGAATCCCTTTCCTATCAAGGAAAAATCGGATATCATACAGGAAAACTATGGAGTTGTGACAGCAAACAAAATGAACAAAATGAACGGAAGCGATCGACAGAAGAGAAAACCGCCCGCGAACGGGCAGTCTGCACAGCGCAGAGACGCGTGGGAGCGGAGCGCGTTCGACGAGCATTACGAGGAAATGCTCGACGATCGGATGCGTGCGAAAATGGCGCAGGACGATCGGATGTATCATTCCGACGGCAGAGCCGACGCCATCAACCGCGGCAAATACGCTGACCTGTCCGCTTTCCAGTCTCAGGGACACCGCCGCATCCGCGCCGAGGTCATGCGCAAACGCAAGCGTGCGCAGATGATCCGCAAGGCCGTCCCGATCTGTGCGCTGGCGCTGGCGGGCGGGATCGCCCTTTCGATCTGGGTTGCCGTACTTGGTCCGGCAGGCCGCTACAAACAGGCCTGTGCCGATTTTGAAGCGAGCAATTATATCTCTGCACACAAGAGTTTTGCGGCGCTTGGCTCCTACAAGGACAGCGCAAGTTATACCGCGTATATTGACGCGCTTTTTGCTTCGGACGCCGGGCGCTATGATGAGGCGGCCGACGGTTTCAGCGCATTGGGCGACTTCTTGGACAGCCCGCTGCGCGCACAGACCGCGCGTTCCCGCCAAAACGGGAACACCGAACAGGAAAACGCCTATCAACGGGCGTCCGAGTTGTACGCACAAGGAGATTTTGCCGCCGCGCAGACTGCCTTTGCGGCATTAGGCGATTACAAAGACAGCGCACAAATGGCAGTAACCGCAGGCAAGCAAGCGACCTATGCCGCCGCCGAACAGGCGCTGGCGGGCGGGAACACCGCGCGGGCAAAAGAACTGTTTGCCTCGCTGGGCGACTACCGGGACGCGGCGGACAGGGTTGCTTCACTTGAAGCAGGCGCCCGACAGGACGCGCTCGAACAAAGTTATCAGGACGCGCTCAAACTGTTCGAGTGGGACGATTTTGCAGGGGCGCAGACCGGCCTTTGCCGCTCTCGGCAGTTATCGGGAAAGCGTCCAATACGCAAGTTATGCCGGAGCGATGGTAAAACTGCTGGCGGGGGAATACAGTGCGGCATTGCAGGGCTTTTCCGCTTGCGGGAACTTCCTTGACAGTACCGAGCGGGTGTCCAAATGCAACTATGAGTTGGCGGTCGCCGCCTATCGCAGAGGAGACTATTCCACGGCCATCGCGCTGTTTGCCGATCTGGGCAGTTATTCCGACAGCGCCGAGCAGCTGGCGCAGGTGACCGAGGAATACCGCGCCGCAAGGTACGAACAGGCGCTGTTCGACTACTATGACGGCAAACTGGCAGACGCTCTTGCCGTCTTTGAGGAACTGGGCGACTACAAGGACAGCCCGTCCTGGGTCGAAAAGATCCGAGCGGAAGGTTGACGGAACGATTAAATCAGGGAGGACCCCAAGGCCCTCCCTGTTTTGTATTTGCAGTCAGTGCTTTTTCCTGCGGCAAGCGCCGAAGGATTTTTTGCAGGTTTCCGCTGTGCGGTAGTCAAAACAGGGTCGCTACGGTCCAGTCGTACCGCCCTTGAGCGTTCATTGCTTCTCAAATACCACAAGCTGTGAACAGTGAGGCGCAAGCGTAACCTCGTACGTTCCTTCGTGCTTTCCCAGTTGCTCGTCGGTGAAGTGCTCGATTGCAGTGTAGGCCCCGTCCAAATCCACGCGGAAAGTGCGCTCCCGCTCGCCCCAGTTGATCAGCGCCACCCGGCGCACGCCGTCCTCGGTCCCCAGATCGAGAATGCCCGGCACGAAAGATTCCATCAGGTCGAGCGGCTTGCCGACTCTGCCGCCGACCGGGAACAGGCGGGAATACATCTCAATCTGCTTGTCATTCATGAGCGGCAGTTTGTCCGAAATCAGCATTGCCCCGCCCGCCGCGTACATGGCGACCAGGAAGGTGTGGATCTCGTCGTCGTTGCGGCTGCAGAATCTTCGGCAGTCGTCGTCCTCGTTTTCCGCCTTGCGGATCATCAGGCAATCGGGGTCGGAGATATAGACCGTTCCGTTGAGATAGTAACGCTTGAAGATGCGGTTGAACTCCTTGAGCAGGGATTCCCAGCGCTCGAAGATGTCTACGGCCACCCGCATTCCGTCCACATACTCGGCCACCTCCAAAAGCGGACAGGTACAGGCAAGAATGTATGTATCCGGATGGACCGACTCCCGCACCAGGCGGAAATACTTCCGCAGGTTTTGCAGGGAATCCGCCGACGGGTCATGGTAGGTCCCTACGGTAAGGAAATCGCTGACAATGTCGATCTTAAGATAGCGATAGCCCCAATCGTAGGTCAGTCTGTGATACAGATCCCGCACATACTGCTCCGCCCCCGGGTGGAACACGTCCAGCATATAGCAGTCGCGGGCCGTGACCGGCTGCCCCTCGGTATTCCTCACAAACCAGTCCGGGTGATCTTTCACTATCGGGCTTTCCTTATGAAAATCAAAGGGAGCCAGCCAGATACCCGGGGTCATGCCGTGCTCGCGGATCAGATCGGCATAGTATTTCATTCCTTTGGGGAATCGCTCCGTATTGGTCTCATACTTGCCCTTTTCCCAACCGGCGTCGATCTGAAAGACCTTGAGCGGCACCTGATCGCGGATCTCGTCGCATTTTGCGAGGTTTTCAAAGACCATGCGCTCGTTGATGGCGCCCATGTAGTAGTACCATGAACTGAAGCCGCTGGGCACTTCGGTATGCACGTCCGCCTTGCGGTTGAAGTCGTGGATGGCACGGCCGTAGTTGGGCAACTCCTCCACCATATCGTCATAGAAAGACAGCATCATCCAGTCGGAGGAAAAGACCTCGTCTGCCTCCAGCTTCTTCTGATCGTTGTGTTGCTGCCACTCCACCGTGCCGCCCTCGCAGGCAAACACGCCGCCGAAATGCCGCTCAAAACTGACAAAGCCGAAATTGACAGCCTGCCCCGCCCGGTCGACGGCCGGCAGGTGTACCGCGCTCTCGCAATAGTCGTTTTCGGCAAAGATCCGGACGTTGGAAGGAGAATTCATGTCAAACAAACGCACGCCGTTATACCGGCCAAATCCGTTGCACAGCACCCGCTCGATCCGCCGGGCATACATACCGCCCAGTGTGATGATATGGACCGGATCTTTTTGCCCGTCGGTGTTGCGGGTTTCAGTGCGTATCAGCGCGTCGCGCTCGCCCAAAGCCGCATACAGCGTGCTGTTTTCGCACTCGGCGATATAATACCGGATGGATTCACCCAACACCGAGAAATCCTTATCGGTATCAAATGGCTCACTCTCACGCACCGTCCAGTTCCGATCACGGTAGTCCTTCAGAAGATTGTACATGGTTCCCCAATAGCGAGTGCCGGTGTACATGGAATGAAGAACGACTTGTCCGTCCTTGCCCACAAGGGCGGGTTTTCCGTTTTGAATGGTTAAGATCATACCGTTTTTCCTTTATTTGACCCGGATCATAGATGCGTTCCACATCTCGGGGGCTTGATAGCCTAACAGGTTGACCGTCGTCGCCGCAACATTGGAAAGTCCGTAACTGCCCTCGGTGAGCACGGTGTATTTGTCCTGATAGAAATTGTCGTATAGAATACATGGAACCGGGTTGAGGGTGTGGCTGGTCTTTGCTTTGGGCCTGCCGTCCGCATCACGCTTGACCGCCCCTTTCTTATCTACCTCGTACATCTCGTCGGCGTTGCCGTGATCGGCGGTGATGATAGCGACCCCGTGCAGGCGGTCGATGACCGGCAGAATACGGGCAAGCTGCAGATCCAGCGCCTCCATCGAGCAGCGGGTAGCGGCCAGACTGCCGGTATGGCCTACCATGTCGCCGTTGGGGAAATTGACCCGCAGATAACGGTAGTTTCCGCTCTCCAAAAACTCGATCAGTTTATCGGTAATCTGTGCGCACTGCATCCACGGGCGCTGTTCAAAAGGCACTACGTCCGAGGGCACCTCGCAGTAGGTTTCCAACTCCTCGGAGAACTTGCCGCTCTTGTTTCCGTTCCAGAAATAGGTCACGTGACCGTACTTCTGAGTCTCGGAAAGCGCCGCCTGCGGAATGCCTGTGCCCACCAGATACTCGCTCTGTGTATCGGTGATTTCGGGCGGGTTGACCAGATACCGGTTGGGGATATGCAAATCTCCGTCGTATTCCAGCATACCCGCATACTTGACCTTGGGATAGCGCACCCGATCGAAATGCTCAAAATTCACCGAATCAAAGGCAAGAGAGATCTCAATGGCACGGTCGCCCCGGAAGTTGAAGAAAACCACGCTGTCCCCGTCCTCGATCGTGCCCACCGGCTTGCCGTCCTTTGCAATGACAAACGCCGGAAGATCCTGGTCGATCACGCCGTACTCGGCACGATAGGTTTCGATGGCCTCTTTTGCGCAGGCAAACTGCCTTGCATCGCCTAACACATGGGTCTTCCAGCCACGCTCGACCATCGGCCAGTTGGCCTGATAGCGGTCCATGGTGATCTGCATTCTGCCGCCGCCGGAGGCGATCATCACGTCAAAATCCGCATCCCGCAACCCGTCCAGAAACGCTTCAAACGGGATCAGATAGTCGAGCGCCGAGGTTTCTCCCACGTCGCGTCCGTCTAAGAGAATATGTACTCTGGCACGCCTCACGCCGTCGGCTTTGGCGCGGCAAAGCATGGCTTTCAGGTGGTCCATGTGGCTGTGCACGTTTCCGTCTGAAAAAAGCCCGATGAAATGCATGGCGGAAGCGTTTTTCTTGCAGTTATCCACGAGTTCACGCCAAGCCTCGCTTGCAAACATCTTGCCCGACTCAATCGACTCGGACACCAGTTTTGCGCCCTGGCTGAACACCTGTCCGGCGCCCAGCGCGTTGTGGCCGACCTCGGAGTTTCCCATATCGTCGTCGCTGGGCAGACCTACCGCCGTACCGTGCGCTTTGAGTTGTAAGCAGGGGTAGTGCGCCATCAGCATATCAAGGGTGGGCGTGTACGCCTGTGCCACGGCATTGCCCTCCGTGGGCGCGGCCAGTCCCACGCCGTCCATGACGATGGTGACTACCGGCCCTTCCACACCCTCAAAAGAGGGCAGTTTTTTGAGTGTTTTGCTCATTTGTATCTCTCCTGTTGTTTGGTTGTATTTTTTCATAGCATTATACCATACTTTTCCGCAAAAAGCAAGCGCCGGACGCGGCCGCGCAAGGGCATTGACGGGCGTTTTTTTTGCGCATATTCTTACATTTTTCGCCTTGTCGTGACAGGAGATTCCATGTATGGGAAAATCAACGCTTGCCTTCCCCGCATACCCTTTTCCCTTGGGAGGATAGCAAGGGTTGGGGCTCTATCGGCCGCCTGTGAGCAAGACGCGCGAGGGCAAAAAAAGAAACCCGTTTCCGGGTCTGCTCAGCCTGAAGACAAAGTCCTGAAAAGGGCTTTGTTTTTTAGGTAAAAAGTGGTATAATAGAAGCAGTAAAAGGG
>CANQPT010000011.1 GCA_947625805.1 uncultured Clostridia bacterium | reverse complement strand
CTTTTTCTTCCTACTTCACCTACAATTTTTTTCGTCAAGTTCTTTTTTGGGGCTTGACTTTTTATTTGTAGGCTTTCCTATCCTAATTATACCGAAAAAAAGTCCGTTCGTAAATAGTATTTGAAAAATTTTCATATCTTTGTTATAATATATAGGCAAGATAATATATAGGCAGGCAGATAATATATAGGCAAAAGATAATCACGCAAGGAGAACACCATGCAAGACAAGAAAATGCTGGTCATAGACGGAAATTCCATTCTCAACCGCGCCTTTTACGGGATCCCGCCGCTGACCACTAAGGACGGCCTGTTCACCCAGGCGGTGTACGGTATGGCAAATATGATCTTAAAGCATACCGACGCACTGCGCCCGGACTATGTGGCGACGGCTTTTGATATGCCCGCGCCCACGTTCCGGCACAAGGCGGACGCCGCCTACAAGGCCACCCGCAAGGGTATGCCGCCCGAGTTGGCAATGCAGCTGCCCTATGCCAAGGATCTCTGCCGGGCGCTGGGCTTTGCGGTGGTGGAATGCGAGGGCTACGAGGCCGACGACATTCTCGGCACTTTTTCCCGCACGGCCAACGCACAGGGGGTGCAGGTCTATCTTCTGACCGGGGACAAGGACAGCCTGCAGCTGATCACAGACAAAACCACCGTCCTGCTGGCTTCCACAGGCAGTACCGTCGACTATACACCCGAAACCTTTATGGAAAAATACGGCGTGCGCCCCGATCAGTTTGTCTTTGTCAAGGCTCTGATGGGCGACTCGTCCGACAATATTCCGGGCGTGCCCGGCATCGGGGAGAAAACCGCTCTCAGACTGATCGCCGGGTTCGGCTCTCTTGACAGCCTGTATGCCGGATATGAAACTTCTTCTCTTTCGGCCGGCGTCAAGGCAAAACTGGCGGCAGGAAAGGACAGCGCGTACCGTTCGCTCTTTCTTGCCCGCATCGTGACCGACGCGCCCGTCGCGCTTTCCCTCGACGATACCGCATGGAACGGCCCGAGGCCGGAGATACTGAATCCTCTGCTCGACCGGCTGGAACTGTTCTCCCTTGCCGAGCGGCTGGCTCTGCCCGCCGGGCAGGCGGCAAGCGCTCCCTGCGAATACCGGACGGCGCGGGTAAGCGACGTCCGGAGAAACGAGTATTACGGGGTCACCTATGCGGACGGCGCGTTTTATTTTGCCGGCGGGGAGGACCATCTGTGCATCACCGCCGACCCGACCGAGCTGAAAGAGATTTTTGAAGACACGGACTACCTCCTGATTTTAGAGGACAGCAAAGACTTCTGGCATTTTTTGGACAAATCCGGCGTGCGGCTGCGGGCTTGCGCATTCGACGTCTCCCTCGCCGCCTACGTGCTCGATTCCACAGCGTCCGACTATACCCTTGACCATCTGATGCGCGCTTATGCCCCCGGCGCACGCACCGACCCGGCGGACGAACTTTTCCTTGTGCGTCAGGTGCTGGACGCACGTTTATCCGAGACCGGCGCCGCCGACGTTTATTATAAGATCGAGCACCCCTGTGCCATGGTGCTGGCCGAGATGGAGCGGGCGGGCTTTACGGTAGATCTTGACGGCCTTGCCGAATACGCCCGAGCCCTTTCCGAGCGTGCCGATCGGTTGGCCGAGAAGATTTATCTTATGGCGGGCGAGGAGTTCAACATCAATTCCCCCAAGCAGTTAGGGCATATTTTATTTGAAAAACTGGAGTTGCCCGCGGGCAAAAAAACCAAGAGCGGATATTCTACCTCGGCGGAAATTTTAGAGAAACTGCGGCCTTTCTATCCCATTGTGGACGCGATCTTAGAGTACCGGCAGGTGACCAAGCTGAATTCCACGTACGCGGTTGGCCTTTCCCGTGCCGCCGATCAAAGCGGACGGGTGCACACGGTCTTTCAGCAGACCGTGACCGCCACCGGAAGACTCTCTTCTACCGAGCCGAATTTGCAGAATATTCCCATCAAAACCGAACTGGGACGCACTCTGCGGCGGTATTTCCTGCCGGACGCGCCGGGCAGAGTGCTGGTGGACGCCGACTATTCGCAGATCGAACTGCGCCTGCTCGCACACATCTCGGGAGATGAAACCATGATCCGGGCGTTTCGGGAGGGCGTTGACATTCACGCGGTCACAGCCTCTCAGGCCTTCGGCATCCCGCCCGAGCAGGTCACACCCGACCTGCGCAAGCGGGCCAAAGCGGTCAACTTCGGCATTATTTACGGCATCAGCGATTTTAAGTTGGCACAGGACATCGGTGTGACCAAAAAGCAGGCGGCGGAATATATCGCTTCCTATATGGCGGCATATCCCAAGGTAGCCGCCTATCTGCACACCGTAGTGGAACAGGCGGCCGCCGACGGCTACGTCACCACCATGATGGGTCGAAGGCGGTATATCCCCGAACTTTCCTCGGGCAAGGCCATGCTGCGCGCTTTCGGGCAGCGGGTGGCAATGAACAGCCCGATCCAGGGCACGGCCGCCGACGTCATGAAACTGGCCATGGTAAACGTACACAGTGCGCTGGAACAGGCGGGGATCGACGCTCACCTGATCCTACAGGTGCACGATGAACTGGTGATTGAGAGCGCGCGCGAGTGTGCGCATCAGGCGGCGGAAATTCTGAAGGGCGAGATGGAGCGGGTATGCGCTCTGTCGGTACCGCTGACCGCCGCGACAACGATAGGAGAAACATGGTATGAAAACAAATGATCCTCACGGAAACCGCAATAAGATGTCCAAAATCGACACCTTTCAATTTGAAGCGGTAGACAGCAATCTCGTGGACGATATTGCCCGTGAAGAGGAGGCGCGGCTGAATACGCCGGGCGACCGGCCGCTCTCTCAGACGGCCGAGCGGGAATACCGCTTTTACACCACCAATTCGGTAAAGCGCATGGACACCCAGACGGTCAACCGTATGATGACCACGTCCTCTCTTGCCGTGCCCGCCTCTCCCGGTGGCAAGCGCAAGCCCATGACCGGGAAACGTGCGGCGGCCATGCTCATTCCGCTCTGCATTATCATCGCTTACATCTTTTCGCTGGTGGCAGTGGATATTCTCGGTTTATGCGGCTATTACTTCCGACTGACCCCGGTCAGCGTCATTCTTTATGTGCTCTATCTCGCCCTGTCGCTGCTCGGTGTGGTGCTGCTCATGTTCATGGATATGCTGCCCAAGCCGCTGGCGCTTCTCGTGACCTTTGTCAGCATGTTCTGCGTGCACGGCAATCTCTATCTTATGGTTCCCATGATCGCCGCCTTTATTGCCATCGGCATCACGGTGGAGGGGACCTACCCCCGCATCGCGGTGTGTGCGGTCACGGTGTTCATGGCCTTTTATGCGGTGGTCATCGGAGTGAACAACGCTAAACTCACCCGCGAAAATCCGGTGGAATCTCCCGACGGAAGCTACCGTCTGGTACTGCAAACCGCCGACGACGGCCATGATCTTTCCTACACGCTGCTGCTTGAAACCACAGGCACTCTGTACAAAAAATACCCGGTAGAAACCGGATACGTGGATCTCTATTATTTCGGAGAAGACGGGACGGTGGCCTACGGCGAAGCCAACGAATACGGCCAGCCCCAGACCATCCGGACGGCGGACATTGAAGAGATCGTAAATTGATTTTGCAAGCATCGCGGCAGACCAAAGTCTGCCGCGATTTTTTGCCGGGAAAAGCCGGAGAATATGAGACTGTGCGGCATGACTAAAGCGGTTTCTTGACGGCCTGTCCGCCCGGGCGGGGATATCGCGCCGGGGTGGGCGCTCTCTTGCGCACGGTGATCAGACACCGTCCCTGCGGCTCGGGAGCAAGCAGGGTGTATTCCTCGCATTCGGCAGTACATAGAAGCGCGGCCAGCGCGTTTGCCGCCTCGGCCAGTTCTTTCCCGCCGTTCTTTCCCTTGAGGGCGTAAAAAACCCCGTCCGGCTTGACCAAGGGTATGCACCATTCGAGAAGCAGCGGCAGTCGGGCGACCGCCCGTGCGCAGACCGCGTCGTAACGCTCCCGCCAAGGTCCCTGTCCCGCCTCTTCCGCCCGTGCGCATAATACGCGGACGTTTTCAAGGGCCAACCGCTTTGCCGCCTGTTCCACAAAACCGAGTTTTTTGGCGGTCGAGTCAAGGGCGGTCAGACGCAGATCCGGGCGGACAATGGCAAGCGGCAGTACGGGAAAGCCCCCGCCGCAGCCGACGTCCAGCACTTGGGCGCCGACTTCAAAGCGGTCGGCGGCATACAAGCAGTCGGCAAAATGCCGGTAGGCGATCCCCCGGTCGTCGGTGATGGCGGTCAGGTTGTATTTTTTGTTTTCGGTACGCAAAAGTTCTGCCAGCGCCTCAAATTTGGCCGCGTGCGGCGCGTACCGTTCCAGTCGGTTGCGCGTGAGCGCCTGTAAATAAACTTCCGT
Source organism: uncultured Clostridia bacterium (assembly GCA_947625805.1). GTDB lineage: Bacteria > Bacillota > Clostridia > Oscillospirales > CAG-272 > CAKSEI01. The sequence goes on along the minus strand of CANQPT010000011.1, from coordinate 42,874 downwards.
AAACGCGCTCATTTTCTGCCCTCCAGCCAGATCAGCAAAACCGAAAGATCAGCCGGAGAGATTCCGCTGATCCGGGAGGCCTGTCCGAGATTTTCCGGCCGGATGCGGTTTAACTTTTGCCGGGCCTCCAGACGAATGCCTTTTACGGTTGTATAGTCAAAATCGGTCGGCAGTTTTTTCTGCTCCAGGCGGGAAAACTTCTCTACTTCGGCAAGTTGCCGGCGGATGTACCCCTCGTATTTGACGCTGACCTCCACCGTCTTGCGCACTGCGCGCGGCAGGTTTGGCCGCCCCGGGTCGACGGGAGCGAGCATATCATAGTCGAGCTGCGGTCGGCGCAGCAGTTCCGCTAAGCTGATGCCGTTGCGTGCCGGTGCGGTGCCTGCCCGCTCCAGCAGTTGGTCCAGCGTTTGGCCGGGTGGGATATTGGTGCGCCCGATCCGCGCAATCTCGGCCCGGATTGCCTCTTGCTTGGCCTCAAAGTCCGCCCAGCGGGCGTCGTCGATCAGACCCACACGTCTGCCGTAGGGAGTTAAACGCGCGTCGGCGTTGTCCTGCCGGAGCAGCAGCCGGTATTCCGAACGGCCGGTCATCACCCGATATGGCTCGTTTGTCCCCTTGGTGACCAGATCGTCGATCAGCATACCGATATACGACGTGTCCCGCCCGAGAATCATGGGTGGTTCGCCTTTGACCGAAAGGGCGGCGTTGATGCCGGCCACGATGCCCTGCGCCGCGGCCTCCTCATAGCCCGAGGTGCCGTTGAACTGCCCTGCGCCGTACAGCCCCGCGATCCGTTTGAATCCCAGAGTCGGAGCAAGTTCGGTGGGATCGATGCAGTCGTATTCGATGGCGTAGGCGGTGCGCATGATCTGCGCATTCTCAAAGCCGGGCAGGGTGGCCAGCATCTGCCGCTGTACCTCTTCCGGCATGGAAGAGGAAAAGCCCTGCAGGTACATCTCCTGGGTGTGCGTTCCCATTGGCTCAAGAAAGAGCTGGTGCCGCTCCTTGTCGGCAAAACGGACCACCTTGTCCTCGATGGACGGACAGTATCGCGGTCCCGTGCCGTGAATGCGCCCGGAATAGATGGGCGAACGGTCGAGGTTTTCCCGAATGATCTCATGGGTTTTTTGGTTGGTGTAGACGATATGACAGTCGACCTGTGCCCGTGCGTTCAACTCAGCCTCGTCGGTATGATAGGAATAGGGTGTGATATATTCCTCGCCCTGCTGTACTTCCAGCCCGGAAAGATCCACCGAGTCCCGACGGATGCGGGGCGGGGTACCGGTCTTGAATCGCCTCAGCGCGATGCCCGCACGGATAAGCGCCTTCGAGAGATCGGCGGCCGGGAGCATTCCGTCCGGGCCGGAGGGGGTCTGCACCTCTCCGACGATGACCTCGCCGTTCAGATAGGTACCGCAGCAAAGAATGACCGCGCGGCAGGAAAAGACCGCGCCCATGCGTGTGACCACACCGCACACGGCGCCGTTCTCTATCTTTAGATCCACGATCTCGGCCTGAATGAGTTCTAAGGACGGCGTGCGCTCCAGGGTCTCTTTCATGATCTCCTGATACAGCCGCCGGTCGGCCTGCACTCGCTTGGACTGTACGGCGGGGCCTTTGCTTGCGTTGAGGGTGCGTGATTGCAGGGTGACCCGGTCGGCCGCCCGGCCCATCTCTCCGCCCAGCGCGTCGATCTCAAAGACCAACTGGCCCTTGCCCGTTCCGCCGATGGCAGGATTGCAGGGCATATTCCCCACCGCGTCCAGATTCATGGTGAACAGTGCCGTCCGGCAGCCCATGCGCGCACAGGCAAGCGCGGCCTCAATGCCCGCGTGCCCCGCGCCTACCACCGCGACGTCTGTTTGCTTGCAAAAATATGTGTCGTTCATCTGCGAATAAAGGTTAGATCAAAATACCCGAGGGCATATCCGAAAGCCGCAAGCACGGTAAGCGCCAATACGAGGATGGCTATGATGTGCCCGATGCGTTCTTTCATACTCTTTACCTCCCACGGTTTGTTTCTGCCATTGTATCATAAACAAGCGTTTTTTTCAAGTGTAGTGCATGTTCGGCGCAAATGCTTGCAAAAAAGAGGCGTTCGCCCCCGAAAGAAACCTACCGGTCGTACGGGAAAACGTCGGCGCACGGTCAAAGTGCGCCGCATTTTTTGTTCGGTTTTGGAAGATGGCTACGGAATACATAGGCTTTTTACACAAAATCAATCCGCGCTTTTTGTGCACTTGTACAGATTTTCTGCGAAATAAAAAAGGTTATTTACATTGCCTTTTTTTCGTGTTAGAATGTATATGTATCATTAGCGCATTGTACAAAAACAATAGATTCTATGATTTCATGTAGGAGGAACATATGATGAAGAAAGAGTTGTTGGCGCTTTTGCTGGCGATTGTGACAGTCGTTTCCGTAACGCCTGTTGCGAGCTTTTCCGTCGGCGCACAAACCGTCGAAAGCGCGGCTGAAGAAACCCTGTCGGCAAGCGTACAGCCCGTGGGGCAGGAAATCGCCGCCGCGGATGAAGCAGACTCTTCCGTCGGCGCGGAAACCACTGCGAGCGCGGACACGCCGGACGCCGTCCCGGAAGCGGAATTGACCGCCACGGACGCGGACACAGATGATGAAGTGCAAACAAAGGCGGCAGACGGGGGCGGTGTGTATTTCGTAGACCCGAAACCGATTACAATCAAAAACCCTGATGGTACCAAGCAGGATCTTTTACCTGAGAAAGTTCCGCTGCACGGCGGTACCGGTATCACGCTGGTCTACAAGATTGACGGAGTGGATGCCGACAAGACTATCATCGCGGATGATGTGTACGTCAAATTGTGGGGTCTGGATTCAAACGGTAATGATGGTCTGCGCGGTCAATCTTGGCAATGGGGCTTGCCCGCAGAGTCGAACGACGGAAAAGCCCCCAGCGTGCTTGACATGAAAAACGGATACTATTACTTTTATATCAATTCGAGATTGAACGGCATGAACGGTGTGTATACCGCGAGTGCGGTCAGCGAATTTTCCATCTTTAACAGTCATGCAACACATTTTTACGATGAACACAACAAAAGAGACCCGTTAAACAACAATTCAAACGCAACTTTCACCATGCTGGCGGTCATTCAGGACAATCTACAGCCGACCGTCACCTTCCACGGTGAAGACGGGGAGCTGATCGCCGAGCCCATAAAATACGAGTATACCAATGTGAACGTTGTCCAAGGTACTAATAACTCGAACAACGTACAGCGTGGCGCGCTCAAGACACCGAACGAAGTGTACGCGCTGTTGGACGAACACCCCACTCTTCCCGCCAAGGAGCCGGAAGGTGAGACCTATTACGTGTTTGATTACTGGGGTGACGAGGCGGGCAACCGGATTGACTACATCTACGAGGACGTCGATCTTTTCCCGTACTACAAGACGGCTTCCGGAGAGACGGAGTACACGGTCACTTTCCTCGACGATGACGGAACGACAATTAAGCAACTTTCCGCAAATCAAGGTAAACTGGACGGGGAAGTCCCGCAAGTGCCGAACCTGAGTAAGCACGACGGCGTGTATGCCTACACCTTTAAGGGCTGGACGGTGCAAGGCTCGGACGGAACACTTGTGAATCCCGCAACCTATGTTTACGTCGATGACGTAACCTTCGTAGCCTCCTACGACAAATACGGTATCGTCTACGAAAAACCGACCACACAAACCATCAACAACCCCGCCGCAAAACAGAATTTCTTGCAGGAGAAGGTGGCTCTGCACGGCGGTACCGGTATCACGCTGGTCTACAAGATTGACGGAGTGGATGCCGACAAGACTATCATCGCGGATGATGTGTACGTCAAAATGTGGGGTCTGGATTCAAATGGTAATGATGGTCTGCGCGGTCAATCTTGGCAATGGGGCTCACCCGCGGACTCGAACGACGGAAAAGCCCCCAGCGTACTTGACCTGAAAAACGGATACTATTACTTTTATATCAATTCGAGATTGAACGGCATGAACGGTGTGTATACCGCAAGTGCGGTCAGCGAATTTTCGATCTTTAACAGTCATGCAACACATTTTTACGATGAAAACAACCAAAGAGAGCCGAAAAACGAAAATTCGAACGCAACCTTCACCATGTTGGCGGTCATTCAGGACAACCTACAGCCGACCGTGACCTTCCACGGTGAAGACGGGGAGCCGATCGCCGAGCCCGTGAAATACGAGTATACTAATGTGAACGTTGTCCAAGGTACTAGTAACTCGAACAACGTCCAGCGCGGCGCGCTCAAGACCCCGAACGAAGTCTTCGCACTTCTCAAGGACGTGAGCAAACCCGAAAAGCCTGCCGACGTTCAGTACACCTACACCTTCAAGTGTTGGGGTGACCGGAAGGGCAACCCGGTCGAGGCGATCTACACCAACTGCGACCTGTACCCGATCTTCGATAAGACCCCCAACACGTACACCGTTTCCTACACGGACGATAAGAGTGAAAGCGAACCCAAGACCACGCAGGAGACGTACACCTCCGAGGATGAGAATGTGCAAGTGGCCGATGGCACCATGACCGTCACGCTGAAAACGCTTGACGACATCATGAACGATGATGAAGAAACGGTCAAGTACGAATTCGGCGGATGGGAGTTTACGGACCAAGCTCCAGTCGGTTGTACCCTTTCCGAGGACGGGCAGACACTGACCATCAACAGCGACTTCAAGAAAGGCACGGAGATCCACTTGACGGCCTTGTGGTATGTTCCTGATGAGGCCGTTCAGAAAATGGTGCAGGTAGATGTAAAAACGGATCCACCTACACAGGGTGAACAGGATGGCAAGTATACGAATGCATTCCGGTTTGGATGGGACTCGACCGGGGGAGACGGCGCAGAGTTCAAGTATCAAGAAGATCTGAAAAACGCGAAGATTCTGGCGTTTGGCTTTGTTTATGCGGATGGCTCCTTTACGGCGGATCAAGTAAAAGATGAAATTGCCAAACAGAATTACGAGGTTGATAATGGTGACTACGAGTGGAAAAACCGACAGCCATCGACGGTTCTTCAAAATAGTCCAAAGGGCGTATACTACTACGTAGCGGGCAGAGATTTTTCTTTCGATGCTTATATTGCCAGCAACATCAACTTCACCATGAAAGATATTCCGAAAAACGAGGAGCGGTACGTCATGGCCTTCGTAACCCTGCGTATCAACGGAAAGATTTATGTGGTCACCGCGGAGACGAGCACTCAGCTGATGCCCGATAACGTTTAAGCCGGAAAGGAGAAGATAAGCGAATGAAAACACAGTACGAAACTCCCGAGATGATCGTATATCACTTTGCGACCGACAAGGAGATCATGGACGATTTTAACGGCTCCGACACCGATCCCCTTGGCTTTGATTCTTTGCTGGACGAAGAAACCTTTTTCGGCGAATGAACACAACATAATCCAAAACCGACTGCTTTAGCGGTCGCCTCAAACAAAAAACAAAGGGACTTTGTGCGCTTAACCACAAAGTCCCTTTGTTGTAAATTTTCCCTCAAAACAAAGCCCTTTCTAAGACTTTACCTTCAGATCAAAGCGGCACACGCCGTTCCTTTTTTATTTGCCCAGCAGTTTGGCGCGACTGCGGGCGTGTTTTCCCCAAATGATCCGGTATGCGGCCATGAGCAGCAGTACCCGGAGCATGGTGGTGAGCATCGGCCAGGGCAGATATGCCAGATAATCTTGGCGGATATAAAGCATTTTTTCGATCTGCTCGGCTCTGCCCGACGAATTTACATAGAAGAGCGTCCACAACAGGTGCGCGAGCGGGGCAAAAAATCCGCCGAAGGCGTTGCGGGACACGGGAATATAGGAAATGGCCGTGCGCAGAATTTCAGCCGGCAGAAGATACCAAAGCGACTGTCCGATCCAGGTGTACTTGCCCTCCCGGAAGTGCATGGAGGGCATATCCCGCATGAAATAGATACTGAACGCAAGCGGTACAAATCCGGACACGGCCAGATACGTGAAAACAAGATCGCGCGGGGTTTCCGCCGCGCCGCCGGCGGTCAGTGAGATGAACGAGGTGATCAAGTACAAAAGAAAGCACTGTCCGAAAAATCCCATCTGATCCGACGGATCCACACGGCGCTTATAGTGCTCGGTGTGCTCGATCACCGGCTGATCCTCGGTCTTGACCGGCTCCCGCCGAATGGGGACCGGCGCGGAATAGGAGAAACCGCTTTTGGTGCGGGCGGGAGGCGCCTCATCTTCAATGGGAGCGCGGGTGGTCACGGCCGGGCCGCGTTTTGCGGCGGCATGCTCCGGCTCAGGCCGCTGCAAATCGGCCTCTTCCGCCGCGGTCCATTCCACCCCCTCTTTGATCAGCGGCGCGCCGCAGCGCCTACAGACAGTATCCTCTTTGGGGCAGTAAAATCCGCACTCGACGCAGTCCACGTCGTGTCTGCCGTAACGGCTTAAGATCTGGGCATAGCGGGTGCCGCGGTAATAGCGGACGGTATCCCCCGCCTGACAGAGATCCACCGCAGGATCGTCCAAATCATATTTGCGGATCCTGCGGCGAACCTCGCTTCCGTCGTCCTGTCGTATAAGCGCGATCACTGCATACTGCTGTTCCTCTTTGGGCAGATTTGCGCTGTACCGGAATCCTCCGGCCCTCGGGTAATTCAGAGTGATGACGCGGCTCACCGACAGCACCTTGCCCTCATAGGAGGGGGTGCGCAGCATGGGTACCAGCCCGGAAACAAACGGCGGCAGAACCGCCAGGGCCATAAAGATAAGCACTGTGGAAAGCGGGCCGATCCGGTCGGCAAAATACCGATATCCGTACCGCACGATGACCGAGTAGTACAAAACGATATAGAGCGCCAGCATGATCAGCGTTCTTTTGAGGGCGCGTCGGCGTACGCGGCGACGGATTTCCTCCGGCAGGGGGGTTTTTAACTGCATGGATCTTCTCCCTTCATTCTCCCTCTATTATACAACATAAATGCCCGTTTGTGTGTAGAGATTTACAACCAAAAACAGGCTTTTTTCTGCATATTCTGCATGTTTCCCGCCTTGACAAGCCGTGGGCTGTGTGATAGAATACAAACATCAAAAAGGGAGTTAAAAAAGATGAAGAAACTTTGTTTCCTGCTGATTCTCAGCCTGCTTTTTCCGCTCTGTGCCTGTACGGGAGCCAAACAGCCGGAGGACAAGCCTGCCATTGCGCATAGCGATCCAACCGATCCTCCCCTTTTACGGGACATGCCCGGGCATATTCCCACCGTGGTGCTGGACGCCGGTCACGGCTTCGCAGACGTGGGCTGCGCCGGGCCGGATACCCTGCTGGGAGCTTGGGAGTACCAGTTGACCATCGACATGGTGCGCACCCTGAAGGCCTGCTTTGAAAGGCGTGGGGTGCGGGTACTGCTCACCCACGACGGCGAACATTTCCCCTCCACGCAAGAGCTCTCCGATCTGTGCGACCAATACGGGGTGGAATACGACGCCCAAAAGGACCAATGGGAGGACAACGAGATCTTTTCCCCCTATGAACGGGTGCTTTACATGAACTGTCTGGACGCTCAGTACGGGGTCAACTACGCCCTCTCGGTGCACGTCAATTCCAATGCAGACTCCGATCGGTTAAACGGCTTTGACCTCGATTACTGCAAGGAAAACCCCTGGTCGGAGGAGAGCGCGGTGTTCGCCTATGCGCTCAAAGAGGCGCTGGAGGCCGCCTACCCGGGACGCAGCCTCTGGTTTTACGAGGACTCTTGGGAGGACGCATTCGTGGTGACCAAGTATAATTCCATGCCGGCGGCACTCTTGGAAACCGGATATTACACCAATCCGGAGGATCTGGCTCTATTGCGGGACAAAAACTGGCGGGACGCTCTGATGGAACGGGTCTGCGATACGATATGTGAGGTTTTAAGTTGAAAAAGGAAGAACGTTGGGACATTTACGATAAAGACAAAAACCGCACCGGCCGCACCATGCGCCGAAACGACTGGATTCTGAAAGACGGAGAATTTCATCTGACCGTACTGGGCGCGATCCGCCGCCCGGACGGAAAGTTTTTGATCACCAAACGCAAGGCGAACAAGGACTACGCCCCCGGCTGGTGGGAGATTCCGGGCGGGGCGGCACAGGCAGGCGAGGACTCGTACGATGCGGTTGTGCGCGAGGTACGGGAGGAAACCGGGATCGACGTCTCGGACTGTCCGCACCAATTGATGCTCACCTATCGGCGGGAGTCGAACGACGGGGACAACTATATCGTCGACTGCTATCGGTTCGAGCGGGACTTTGACCCGTCCGAGGTGCGCGCTCAGCCTCAAGAAACCGACGGCTGGCAGCTTGCCGACGCGGGGCAGATCGCGGCCCTGGGCGAGCAGGGGATCTTTTTACACTATCAAAGCGCAAAATGTTTATTTGAATGATAGGAGGAGAATTTATGAAAAACCGAATGATCGCGGGTCTTTTGATGATCGCCGTGTTCTTCGCTCTCTGTCCTGCGTCCCTTGCCGCAGAGTCTGAAGGAGTGATCGGACAGGCTGCCGCCGACCGAGCGGCACAAGCCCTGTCTCTGCAGTCCGAGGCCGAGGCGCCGGACGAATTTCAACTTGAGGCCGGCCTGCCCGAAAACGGCGGGATTCGGACGCTTGCTGCCGGGACTGCGGGAACCTGGGGAGAAAATCTTACCTGGACCCTGTCGGACGGAACTCTGACCGTCTCCGGAACCGGCGAGATGAAGGAGATCGAAACCTTGGACGACATTCCGTGGGGCGATTTTCAGTCGTCCATTCGCGCTGTGATCGTGACTTCCGGGGTGACCTCCCTCTCACGGTATTCTTTTTGCCTGTGCCCGCTCCTTACGAGCGTGTCCTTCCCCGACACGCTCACCGCCATCGGGAACGCGGCCTTTGCGGAATGCACGTCCTTAGCCTCCATCACCCTGCCCGCCGGGATCGAGAAGCTGTCCTACGCTCTTTTTTCAGGCTGTACAAGCCTTTCCGAAATCAAGGCGCCCGGGGTCAGGACCATCGATGACTACGTCTTCGAGCGGTGTCCGTTTACCACCTTTGAGGTCGGCAAAAACGTGACCGAGATCTCCGGGATCGCATTTTTCGGCGCAAAAATCAACGCTTACACCGTAGAGGCCGGCAACACGGTCTTTTCCGCTGTCGACGGCGTGCTTTACGCCGACGGCGGCAAGACGCTCTTCGCCTATCCGACCGGTAAAAGCGATTCCTCTTTCACCATTCCGACCGGCGTGACCAAGGTGTACAGAGGCGCATTTCTGCAAGCCGAAAACCTCACCCATGTGACCGTTCCGGACAGCGTGAGCGAACTGGACGAATCTTCTTTTCAGGAGGCGGGACTGACCGAGGTGACCATTCCGGACAGCGTGACCGTCGCCGGGTACTTTACCTTTTACGGGTGCGCCTTGCAGACCGTGACCTTGGGGCGCGGTCTTAGGGAAACCTCTTACCAGATGTTCCGGGAGTGCCGTGACCTTACGACCATCCACTTCCCCGATACGCCTTTGCGCCTCTATGCGCATACCTTTGCATACTGCGACTCGCTGACCGAGGTCGTCCTGCCGGACACGGTCACTTACATCGGCAACGCCTGCTTCGGCGAGTGCACGTCTCTGCGATCCTTCGTGGGCAACGGCCTGACCGTCATTCCGTTCCAGGCGTTCATGAACTGTTACTCGCTTACCGACCTCACCTTTGACCGGGTGAAAAATATCTACCGCGCGGCCTTCTACGGGTGCGGCAGTCTGGGTGAAGTAACCCTGCCGGAGAGCATCCGGTACGTGCACAGTTTTGCTTTCCCGGCAAACGTGCGCTTAAACTGCAAAAACCCCGAACTCAGCGCCTACGGCGTCAACGGTCTTGCAAGGATCCAGACGGTAAGCATTTCAGGCTATGACGATTATTCGGCGGCCTATGAGGTGCTGGATCTGGTCAACGCAGAGCGTGCAAAGCAGGGGCTTGGCGCACTTACCATGGACAAAGAACTGCTCGAATGCGCCATGCAGCGGGCGGCAGAGGCTTCGGTGCTCTTCTCCCACACCCGTACCGACGGCTCTCACATCAACGAAATGAACAGCAAGATCTGGGGCGAAAACATCGCCGCAGGTCAGGCAAGTCCCGCGGAGGCCATGGAAAGTTGGATGCATTCCGAGGGACATCGGGCGAACATCTTAGCCGAAGATTATACCTCGATCGGCATCGGTTGTTTCAAAATCAACGGTTGCTGTTATTGGGTGCAGGATTTCAGCACGGAAGATGCCGTATCCGTCGGAAAACCCGCCGACCGGAATGTGACAAATCAAGTCCGCCTCGCGCTGGATCAGTTTTCCGAAGCGACCATTTCAAACGGCGTGAGCTTTGACTTCGGAGCAAACTCCGGCCCTTACAAGATCGAGATCATTCTTTCCTTAGACAGCAGCCGCCTGCAGGTGGGCGAAAGCATCCGAGTGACTGCCCTTGCCGTCGGCAGCGAACGCTTTGGGGACGGGGTGAAGATCGAAAATACCGGCTGTGTGTGGACCGGCACCGATCCCACGGTGGCGGCCGTCGACGGCGCGGGCAACGTCACGGCGCTGAAAGAGGGACATACAGGCATCGAATTGACGCTGGGCATCGTGCACGAGTGCGCGTTTCTTGCGGTAGGAAACGCGCCCCTCACCCAGTTTGTCGACGTATCCGACAGCGCATATTATACCGACGCCGTGATTTGGGCGGCAGCGGGCGATATCACCACAGGCGTGGACGACACCCACTTTTCACCGAAGGGCAGTTGCACAAGAGCGCAGATTGTCACCTTCCTCTGGAGATACGCCGGACAGCCGACCCCGCTCTTTCGGGACAATCCTTTTGTGGACGTGTCGCCCGACGCCTACTACTACAACGCCGTTCTTTGGGCAGTGGAGCAGGGCATTACCACAGGCATGGACGCCACCCATTTTGCACCGGAGGGCATCTGCAGCCGCGCACAGATCGTGACCTTCTTATGGCGGGCGGCAGGCCAGCCGCTCGACATGCTGGGAATGGTGAATCATTCCTTCTTTGACGTAAGAGTAGATGCGTTCTATTACGACGCCATGCTCTGGGCGGTTTCCTGCAACGTCACCACCGGCGTGGACGTCACCCACTTTGATCCGAGCGGCGCCTGCGTCCGAGGACAGGCTGTGACCTTCCTCTACCGCGCCCAAGATCCAATCGACTGGAATATGAATTTTGGATAAAAAGGCATTGTTTTTAGGTGAAATATGCAACAAAGGGGCTTTGTGCGCTTGATCACAAAGCCCCTTTGTTTTCGTCCCGGCAAACGGCGCGCGCCGTTCCTTTTTGCCGTATCTGTTATGCTTCCGAGAACATGGGAGTGGACAGGTAGCGCTCGCCGGTGTCCGGGAGCACTGCTACGATGATCTTGCCCTTGTTTTCCGGCCGTTTTGCCAGTTCGGCAGCCGCCCAAACGGCAGCACCCGAGGAGATACCCACGAGTAAGCCCTCTTTCTTTGCGAGGGTGCGTCCCACCGCAAAGGCGTCCTCGTTGGTCACCGCGATGATCTCGTCGTAAATATCGGTATTCAGCGTTTCCGGTACAAATCCCGCGCCGATGCCCTGGATCTTGTGCCCTCCGGGCGAGCCTCCTCCCAGTACGGGAGAACTTGCCGGCTCTACCGCTACCACCCTGACGGCGGGTTTTTTGCTTTTCAGGTATTCACCGACGCCGGAAATCGTTCCGCCCGTGCCGACGCCGGCCACAAGGATATCCACCTTGCCGTCCGTGTCCTCCCAGATCTCCGGGCCTGTGGTGCGAAGATGTACCGCCGGATTGGCAGGGTTGGTAAACTGCCCGGGGATAAAACTGCCCGGAGTCTTTGCGGCAAGTTCGTTTGCCTTTTCGATCGCGCCTTTCATGCCTTTCGCGCCCTCGGTCAGCACCAACTGCGCGCCGTAGGCTTTTAACAGATTGCGCCGCTCGATGCTCATTGTCTCGGGCATGGTAAGAATGATCCGGTAGCCTCTGGCGGCGGCCACTGCGGCAAGGCCGATGCCGGTGTTGCCGCTGGTTGGCTCGATGATGACCGCGCCCGGCTTGAGCGCTCCCGACGCCTCGGCGTCGTCGATCATGGCCTTGGCAATCCGGTCTTTTACGCTTCCTGCGGGATTGAAATATTCTAATTTCCCGTATATATCCGCGCCGAGCCCGTTTGCCGCGATATAGTTGGTCAGTCTGAGCAGGGGAGTGCCGCCGATCAGATCGGTGATTCTGTCATAGGTTTTCATAGTGTAGCTTCCTTTCCGACTAATAATTACAAAACATATCTTTTTTGTAGGTATTATTATACCGCCATTTTCCCGCTCTGTCAACCCCTTTTGAAAAATTCTTTTGGTTGACAGTCGTTTGCCCTCTGTGATATAATACACAAAAAAGATCGGTTTTGAGAGGAAAAGCCATATGCCAAGCACCTTTTCAAGAACAGAATTATTATTCGGCGCGCCTGCCATGGAGGTGCTGGCCCGCTCGCGGGTGGCGGTATTCGGCATCGGCGGCGTGGGCGGTTATACGGCCGAGGCGCTGGTGCGGGGCGGGATCGGCGCGTTGGATTTAATTGATGACGACAAGGTCTGCCTTACCAACATCAACCGCCAGATCTACGCCACCCGCAAGACCGTCGGACAGTACAAGGTGGAAGCGGCGGCCGAGCGGATCGCGCAACTCAATCCGGATATCAAACTCACCCTGCACAAGGTCTTTTACACTCCGGAAACGGCAGATCAATTTGACTTTGGGCAGTATGATTATATTGTAGACGCCATCGACACGGTGAGCGGCAAACTGACTCTGGCCGAGCGTGCCCAGACGGCCGGCACGCCGATCATCAGTTGTATGGGCGCGGGCAACAAGGCCGACCCTACCGCCTTGGAGGTGGCCGATCTTTATCAAACGTCGGTCTGCCCTTTGGCGCGGGTCATGCGGCATGAACTGCGTCGCAGAGGCGTGCGCGCTCTCAAGGTGGTCTATTCCAAAGAGCCGCCCATTCCGCCCGCGGACGCCGCCCGCGAATGTACCCGGCACAGGCAAATCCCGGGCAGCAATTCTTTCGTTCCACCGGCAGCCGGCCTGATCTTGGCCGGAGAGGTAATCAAGGACTTAATCCGCGCCGGCGGCGCGTGGCGGGAATAGGATTCTCAAAAAATGCGGGAGTGTGAATCGGTTGATTGACACTCCCGCAATAACGTCCAAAACCAAACGGTTTTATTTCTTTTTTCGTCGGGCTAAGCGGTCAAGGGAGGCGCGTATGCCATCGGTCATGGGATAAAGACGCAGGACCGCCTGATAGCCGCCCTGTTCCTCCGGATAGAAGAACAACTTGGCCAAAAATTCTCCGTGTTCGGCACAGCGTGCGGCTGCAGCGCGCTTGTTTTTTGTTTGGGTGAAGAATCGGTCGCATTCTAACGGCCCGCCGCAGACGGGACAGGCGGCGGCCGGCATCCCGGGGTCGGAAAAGACCGCCGAACGGGTAGGGAAAAGCCCCAGTCGGCTCTCGGAGAGTTTGTCGGGGAAGGAGGGGGACTTTTTGCGGCGAACGGGATGGGTATAATGCCGTTCGGGACGGATATCGTGCGTATATTCCGAAAGTCCGCGCGCCATGTCCAAAAAGCCGCAGATGCAGGCGGTGTGATAGGCGTCGGCCAGCGCGTCGTGATCGGGCAGTTCTCTGCGTATTCCCAGAAAATCGCAGGCGTCAGAGAGAGAGAGCTGCTTGTCCTCATCGGTTTTTTGACGGTTGAAAATGTGCTGTAAATTGTAGGTGGGAGGAATGGACGCGGTGTCAAGCCCGTTTGCCAGCATATTGTCGCACAGCATGGGGACGTCGTCCGGGCCCCAGGTCAGAAAGGCGAAATCTTCGCCGCAGAACTCCCAGAACAATTCAAGCGCTTCGGGAAATTCGGGCGCACCCCGCAAAACACTGTCGGTGATACCCGTGATGCGTTTGACATAGGGGTGCAGACGGGGATAAAAGCGCGGGCGTACAAAGGCGCGATAGCGCTCGGCGGGCAGAAAGGCGTCGTTCAGCTTGACCGCACCGAACTGCACGATCTCTCCCACCAACGGAAAGGGCACGGCGTAAGGCGCCTGCCCGAAAAAGGGTTGATTCCATTCTAAATCAAGAACAATGTACGTCATTTTACTCCTTAAAAGAAAGTTCAAATTGACCGTTTTCGACCGAAAGCAGGGCAAACTGTCCCTCGCAGACAGCCCCCGGACAACAAACGGTCACCTGCCGCCCGCCCGAGGTGTGAAAGAGCACCTTGCGCCGGGCGTGGGTGTGCCCGTGCAGGATCAGGCGATAGCCCTGCTCGGCAATGGCGTGCAGCATAGAGTCGCTCAGTTTTACCATCTGTTCATGGCCGTGCATGGCGGCGATCCGTATTCCGTCTATGGAAAACCCGGCAAAGGACAGGGTCCCGTCCGGCGCGGTATCGGTGTTGCCCCGCACGGCAATGACCTGCTTGCCGGCGGTAAAGACGCTTGCCCGTGTTAAGTCCCGCAGGCCGTCGCCCAAAAAGACGATCCCCTGCGCGTCCGGGTGCTTTTGCAGGATCGGCCCCAAGGCCGCTCCGTGAGAATCGGATAAAATTACATATTTCATATGGAACTCTTTTCTTCCCGCGTCATAGTATGATACGGGAGATGTTGCAGATGGAAATCGATAAGAATGTACTGAACCAAGCGCTGAGTGCCGATCCTGAGCGTATTGAGGCTCTGGCACGGGGGATCGCACAGATCATGGGTATCCCGGCGGAAAAGGCACTGGCCGTCGCGGGGAACAGTGCGCTCATTCAATCGCGCCTTGCCGCTATGAGTGAACAGGATCTGCAAAGATTTGTATCGCAGTTAGGGGAAGAGCGTGCGGCGCAGATCATGGCGCTGATCCGGGGCGGAAATGGATAATCCGCAGGACGCTCTGTCGACCTTGCTGTCCGATCCGGCGGCGCTGTCCGCCGCCATGGAACTGGCCAAGAACTTTCTTTCATCTTCCCCGGCGCAGCCTGCGCCCGAGAAGGCGGCGGATACCCCGCCGCCGACGGGGGAAGCCGGCCCGGCGCCGCTTTCCGGTCTTGGCGGTATGCTTGCGGGCGCAGGGCAGGAAGATGACAAAGCCAAGCTGCTGCTTGCGCTTAAGCCTTTCCTTTCGCCAAAGAGAAGCGAAAAGGTGGGTACGGTGCTCACACTCATGCGTGCCATGCAGATGATGGGCGCCGCGTCAATTTTTGATTTCGGGAAGCGGTTATGATGTACGCAGGAAAATATCCGGATACCGGCGGGCTTCCTCCGGGTTACCGTGGGGTGGCGTGTACGCCGGATCCGCCGCCGGAAGCCCCCGTGCCCTGCCTGCCCGAGCCGGTGAGGAGCGAGGTACACGATCAGAACAAAGGACGGGACAGAGGATGGCTCGAGCATTTGTTTTCCCATAAACTGGACATGGAGGACCTGCTCCTGCTGGCGCTGATCGCGCTGTTGCTTGGCTCGGGTGCGGACACCGAGTTGATCTTGATGCTCGCTCTGTTGTTTGTCATGGGATTATGAGCGTGTATATTTCATTTTATCACGCGGACGCGCCATAGTCAAGGCGTGTCCGTGTGATTTTGTTTTTGACTGCCTTTTTTCTTGTATTGCCTTCCGGGAAAAAGTGTGGTATAATATTCCGGGAGGAAGATATCATGACACTGAAGAAATTGGAAGAGATCTGCGCGGGGCCGCTGTTTTTGGCCTTGTGTATTCTGATGAGCGCAGGCGCCGGAATATCCCTTTTGTACAGTTTCAACCTTTTTGCCCTGCTGTACGCCATCGCGTTGTGGCTGATCTATGCCGCCGCCCGCAAGGGTGAGCTGCAGATTAGGCAAAGCGGATTGAAGATGATCAGCGGCACGGTCAAAGCAAAGATGATCGTGCTTTGGGTGTGCATGGGTATTCTGATCGCCGTCGCTTTGATTCTGATCGCGATCTCGACTCAGGCCGATGCGATCATGGACGCGGTCTGGAACAGCCTTACCGAGGCAGTCGGTGAAATGTACACCGAGTTAGAGAATCTTACGGGTCAATCGAGGGAAGCGCTCATGCCGATCATGGGCACCATGCTCTTTGCGGTCATGGGCGTTATTTGCCTGTTTGCCGCAGGCATGATTCTGCTTATCAATCTGTTTTTCTTTCGCAATCTGCACAAGTTTACCAAAAGCGTATGCAACAGTTTTGCCACAGGACGGTGCGAGGTGGCAAAGATCTCGACGGTCAGAGCATGGTTTTTGGTCATAGGGATCATCAGTGCGCTTTCCTGCCTGTCCGACGGGCAGAACGATCTGGTGTTCTTTCTCGGCAACGGCTGCATCTGCGCCGCCTACGTCATTCTTTTCGTGCTGGGTACCGTCCTCTTGGAGCAACAGCGCCAAGCGCAGTCCCAGTCCATTCTGAACCCGCCGCCCGCCCCACCTACGGACGGACCCATGCAGTTATAAGTAAATTTTTGTCAGACTGAGGGACCTCTTTTGAAAAAGAGGTCCCTCAAACTCCTCCCTAAAACTTTGAAATAAAGTTTTTTCGCTATTTTTTCAAAGTTTTTGGGGTTTCAGGGGGATTTTTTCAAAAATCCCCCTGATCCAAAATCAAAATTTATCGTTTTTCCGCCGTGAAGAACAGGGCCAGTGCACCCGGGCCGACGTGAGAGCCGGAGCAAAGGTCGTATTGCCGGACAAGAAGGTCTTTCACTCCGGTCAGGCTCTTGATCCGGTCGCGAAGATAGAGCGCGTCCGCCTCACAGTCGGCGTGGGCGATGCCCACCCGTTGCAGGACGGGCTGAAAGGTTCCGGCGAACTGCTCGGCGATCCGGTCGAGCGCGCGTCGTCTGCCGCGGCTTTTTTCATATAATTCAATCGTACCCTTGTCGGTCGCCTTGAGCAAAGGCTTGATGCCCAACAGTCCTCCCGCCAGTTTGACCAGTCTGGAGATTCTGCCGCCCCGGTAGAGATAGACCAGATCGTCGACGGTGAACAGTTGATTCATGTGGGGAATGACCTCATGCACCTCTTTTACGATCTCATCGAGATCTTTGCCCTCGTTGCGCAGTTCGGCCGCACGTATGGCCAGCATTCCCTCGCCGAGCGAAGCGCCAACCGAATCCACCACCTCGATCCGGCGGTCGGGGAAGCGGGAGCGCAGCTCGGCCGCGGCGTGGGCGGCCGAATAGACTGTTCCGGTAAGACCTGAGGAGATACCGATATAAAGAAGATCATGACCGCCTTCGACAAACGGGGTGAAAAAGTCAATAAAACACTGGGCGTTGATCAGCGACGTGCCGGGTGCGGCGCCCGCCCGCATGGCGTCATAATAAGTATGTGCGGCCGCTTCGTAATCTCTGCCGCGTTCCCAACAGATAAAATCGTCGCCGTCTACTTTTGCAGTAAAAGCGATCATCTCGATCCCGTACCGATCGAGAAGATCGTCGGTCAGGTTGGATGCGGAATCGGTTGTGATTACAAGTCCCGATGAAGAGCGTTTGGTATCGTTCATAGAATCCTCCGAAAAGTGAGGACGGCCGGAAAGGTCCGCCGTCCGTTGTTTGCCTTTTCAGTATACCACACCTGCCGGAAAATACAACCTACTTCCTCTCGCCCGATCACTACTGCGCAAAAATAGCCCTCTACTCACGGTAGAGGGGCAGAAACTGAGAGTGGAAACCCTTATTTTCCGGGATTTTGGGCGCGGTGACGCGATGCGCGACCTGTGCAACAAAACGCCAAGATGGAATTGCGGAGGTCGTAAAACGTATTGAATAGACAATACAATCAGGGTGCCAATGCGCCCCTGACGGCGTGATTTCCCGCTTTGCTGTGTGATCGGCCTCGGAATACGGAAAGTATTCCATCGGCCTGCTGTCTTGCAAATCGAAAAATCGCGCTTTTCATGGGTCGGAGATTTTTCGAAGAGAATGCCCGCCGATGAATGCAAGGCGCGCGCTTGCAGGCATAAAACGTATGGCAAATGCGGCGGCACAGCAGGCGCGGCGGGCATTCCCTGAAAAACGCGTTGTACCCTGATTGTATTGCCTAATCGCGCAAAAGAAATCGACAGTGTGGCGGCAATCCGCACTTTTGTCGAGCGTTTTTTGTCCCAAGTCGGGCGGAATGCTTGCAAAACAGGGTAGGGTGTGATACAATAATAATGAATCATTTGGAGAAAGCAAAAGGATTTTTACGATGAAGCAATGGTACCGGGTGATCAGTATGCTGGCGGCGTGCGCAATGCTCGCCCTGCTTGCTTGTGCGGTCACGGCCGAGGACGGCCGGCAGACCCAGCTTGTGTCGGTCAGATTGAGTGAAGACGGAAAAACGTTAGAGGTCGACGCCGTGCTCTCGGAGGCGTTTTTACACGATTACGGTACATGCGGGGTCTATTTGTTTGAGTTTGATCCCCAAGAGAAGTTTGCCACCATCAATCAAAAAGCGCCCATCGCCCAGATGGTCGCCGCAAGCGAGCTTGCCTTCCGTGTGGATTTCACCGAGCAGGCAGATCGCAGAAAATACTGCAAATACGTGCTGGCCCGCGAGGTGGATGGAGGATACCGTACCTTTGCCACCGCCAAATATATCGAAAATCCCGAAGTGCTTGCGGCGTCTTCCGCGGCTCTGCCCGAGCCGGAGGGTCTTGCGGGTGTGAGCGCGGACGTGGGGGTGTCCTCCTACCAAGGACTCTCTCAGGCCGTAGTGCGGGTTTCGCTTTCCGCTCTTTTGGCGGACAGCGTGGACGGCGCCGTTCGTTTTGAATACGGAGAGAGCGCCTATTACTTAGACAAAGAAGAACTGATTCGTTTAGACAATCGCGTGCGTGCTCTGTCCTCCGCCGGAGTGTGCGTCTATTTGCAGACGGTGCTGGATCTTCCCGCGACTGCCGTGTCGCAGACCGCGCAGTTATTGTATGCCGACTCCGACAGCCGGGGGAGCGCCTACGCGGTCAATACCGCCTCTGCCGAGTCCTGCGAGGTCTATGCGGCCTTGATGGAATTTTTATGTGAACGCTATACCCGCGACGATCAGGCCTACGGCTTTGCGGGACGGTTTATTTTCGGTGATTCGGTTAATCTTTATGCCGACCGGTACGCCGGCGCGCCGGACGATCTTTCCGACTATCTTTACGATCTCTGCCGTACCCTGCGTATTGCCTCCACGGCGCTGCGCGGCACTTATACCAACGCAAGGCTGTATCTCAGCCTGTCCGGAGATTATACGGCTGCCCCCGAGGGCGGCTTCGCTGCGGCCGAGGTCTTGAACGGTTTGTGCGCTTCTTTGTCCGATCTTCCCTTTGGTATTTCCGTTGACGGCACGGCGGAGGGGGCCTCCGCCCGCTTTTGGGAAGATGAGGACGCGGCCCCGGATCCCGCCGCCCGGCGGATTACGGTCAAAAATATTGCGGTGCTTGCCGACGCGCTGCGCACTCCCGAACTGTTACACGGCGGACGTGTGCGGGATCTTGTGATCGGACAGTTCCGCGCGGATGCGGGAGAAGATCGGAATTTGCAGGCGGCGTCGGTGCTGTGCGCTTATTATCTTACCGAAACCACCTCCGGCGTGTCGGCTCTGCTCTGTGCCTATCTGCCCACGGAGGGCGGCACTGACGGACTTGCCGACGGGCAGGGAATGCCTACGCGGGCATATCAGCTGCTGTGCGAGACCGCCGTGATGGACGACGCCGCCCTTACCGACCGGGTGCGTATGCTGTTGGGCGATGACGAGTATGAGCGGCTTGCGGGCGGCGTGCTGTCCGAATTGTTTGTTTCCCGCACCCGGCTTTCACTGCACGATGGCTCCCTTCCGCGTCAGTCGCGGGGCGAGTATCTTGCCGATTTTGCGGATGGATCGCTCTATAACTTCTCGGCAGACAGTCAGACCGAGAGCGCTGCCAGCGCCATTCTTACTGAGGAGGGCATCGTGCTGGCTCTGACCGGAAAAGCAGACCGGGCGGGTATGGTCCGGGACTTCCGGGACTATACCATGGACGGAATCGACCTGATTGTGCTGGACGTCATGGCAAAGACCGACGATCCGGAAACCGCCTTTACCCTGTCCCTCACCGGGCAGAGCGAGGGCGAGCCGGTGGTGCTGTACGGCACGACTGAACTTACCTCCGGGCAGTGGACCCGTGTGGCCTTTGACCTTGCGGGCATCGACGTTCTGGAGCACATGGCCGTCGAGGCGGTATCCGGCGCCCGGAGCGACCTGACCTTGTATGTGCACACCATTACCCTGTACCACGCCCCGCAGGGCATATCCGACCTGGCCGTCCGGGTAATCGTCTGGGTGTTGGCCATTGTGACGGCCGTATTCTTGGCACTCTGGCTGATTCTTTTGCGTATGCGCACAAGAGCCCGTCCGCAGCCGATCCATGCCCGCTACACCTATACCAGCAGGCAGACAGGCGCTCCGGCGGCTTCGGTGCCCGAGCGCAGGCAAAAGGACAAACCGTTCGCACCCGCAAAGGAGCGCGGCATACCAGAAATGCCCAAGACCAAGAGCAAGACCTTTGTGGTCCCGGCAAAACAACAGACCATACCCAAACGCGACACCATGTCGCTGGGGATCGAGCCGACTGACGGAAACGAGTCCACAGGCTTTGACACGACAGCGGGCACCGAACATAAAAAACAACAAGGAGAGCAGGACAATGAGTGATCAAACAGTCAAAAATCGCAGCGAGGTGCGCAAAGAGGACACTTGGGCGGTAGAGGACATTTTCGCAACCGACCGGGCGTGGGAGGAGGCGTATGCCGAGGCCTGCAAGATCCCGGAAGGGCTTGCCGCCTATCATGGCAAATTAAGCGACCCCGAGCAGTTGCTGGCCTTTTTCGAGCAAAACGACCGCGCAGGCCTTGCGCTCTCGGCCATCTATAACTATGCCTGTCGCAAAAGCGATGAGGATACTGCCGTGAGCAAATACACCGACATGGTGGGCAAAGCGTACAGCCTGTACGTGCAGGTAAGCGCCGCCTGCGCTTTTTCGGAACCGGAGATCATGGCCATTCCGCCCGAACTCTTTGAGGGCTTTTATCGGAAGGTCCCGGCCCTTGCCCACTACAAACTGGCCATCGACCGCATTCTTGCCCGCAGAGCGCACACGCTTTCGGAGCGGGAAGAGCGGCTGTTGGCAATGGCAAGCGAACTGGGACGCGCTCCCGATGAGATCTCGTCCAAACTCTCGGACGCCGATCTGCGCTACCCCGACGTGGACACCCCGGATGGGCCGCGCCCGTTGACCCAGGGCTCTTATGCCATCTTCCGCACTTCACAGGATCGTGAAGTGCGCGCGGACGCATTCCGAAAACTGCATAACACCCACAAAGCGTATGAGAACACCTATGCCGCCGCCTTAGACGCACAGGCAAAGCAGCTGCTTTTTTTCTCCCGCGCCCGCGGATACGGTTCCACCCTTGAGGCTTCTCTTTCCGCAAACGAAGTGCCGGTGGAGGTCTATCACAATCTCATCGACACCGTGCACGCCAATATGGATAAAATGTACCGCTATGTGGCTCTGCGCAAAAAACTGCTGGGCCTTGACGAGCTGCATATGTACGATCTTTACGCACCCATCGTGGCGGAGGCGGACAGTTCCATTCCCTACGAGCAGGCAAAGGCCACCTGCCTTGAGGCGCTGGCCCCGCTGGGTGAAAAATACTGCTCGGTCGTGAAAGAGGGCTTTGATAACCGCTGGATCGACGTGTATGAAAATCGCGGCAAGCGCTCGGGCGCATATTCGGCCGGCGCACGTCCCCACCCGTTCGTGCTTCTCAATTATACCGAAACGCTGGACAGTGAATTCACTCTGATCCACGAGATGGGTCACGCCCTGCACTCCTATCTTTCCAAGGAGCATCAGAGCACGACCTATGCGGACTACGTGATCTTTGTAGCCGAGGTAGCTTCCACCTGCAACGAGGTGCTGCTCATGAAGCACCTGCTTGCGCGCACTGCCGAAAAGCGGGAGCGTGCATATTTGATCAATTATTTCTTGGAGCAGTTCCGCACCACGCTCTATCGGCAGACCATGTTCGCCGAGTTTGAGCTGCAATTCAATACCCTTGCCGAGCAGGGCACTACCCTGACCGCCCAGACCCTGAACGAGATGTACTACGCCCTCAACCGTACCTATTACGGCGACGGTCTGGTAGTGGACGGGGAGATCGCCTACGAGTGGTCGCGCATTCCCCACTTCTATTACGATTATTATGTGTTCCAATACGCGACCGGTTTCTCGGCCGCCGTCGCTCTGGCCCAAAAAATCCTGAGCGAGGGAGAGAGCGCCGCAAAGGCGTATCTCGGATTTTTGTCCGGCGGCTGTTCCAAAGACCCGATCTCCCTTTTGCGGGACGCGGGTGTGGATATGGCCACTCCCCAGCCGATCGAGCAGGCGCTGAATCTCTTCGATGAGTTGATCGACGAGATGGAAACGCTCATGAGCGAATAACAAGCCTCCGCGCACCGGAGGCGAATGAGGATATAAGGGACTGTCTTGCCGGGACAGCCCCTTATTTTCCCCGACAAGAAAATTTGCGCAAAAATTCTGCGGATTGCCTGTACAAACTCTGTTCATTGTGATATAATATTATATATTATTCTGCCCTATTGTATATACAAAAAGCATGAAAGATTACGAGAGAAAAGAGGATCAAGATACGGAGCCGGCCGAGCATATCGTGGCCGGACGCACTGCTGTGCTGGAACTGCTGCGCTGCGGACGCAGCGTGGACAAGATCTTACTGGCAAAAGGCGCGGGCGAGGGTTCGATCAGCCTGATCGAGTCGACGGCACGCGAGGCGCGCATTCCGGTCGTACGCGCCGACAGGGCCAAGTTGTCGGCGGTCAGCAGAGGGGCAAACCACCAGGGGGTGGTGGCCTATACCGCAGGGGCCGTTTATGTGAGCCTTGAGCGCATTCTTGAGATCGCAGCCGAGCGGGGCGAGCCGCCTTTCGTGGTGCTCTCGGACGGGATCGAAGACCCCCACAACCTGGGTGCGCTCATTCGTTGCGCCGAGGGAGCGGGCGCACACGGCGTCGTCATTCCAAAGCGGCGCTCCGCCGCTCTGACGCCGGTCACGGTCAAAAGTTCGGCGGGCGCCTGCGAGCATCTGGCCATTGCCAAGGTGTCAAATCTGGCCTCCACCATAGACGCCCTCAAGGAGGGCGGACTTTGGGTCTACGGTGCGGAGGCGGACGGAACACCGGTATATGAACAGGATCTGCGGGGTCCGGCGGCGTTCGTTATGGGCAGCGAGGGAAAGGGACTTTCCCACCTGATCCGGCAAAAATGCGATTTTATTCTTTCCATACCCATGTACGGAAAGGTCAATTCCTTTAATGTTTCCACGGCGGCCGCTGTCATTCTTTGCGAAGCGGCAAGACAAAGAAATCGGTAAATGGAGCGGTATAGAAAATGGACGAGAAAGACAGAGAACTGACTCCGCAGGAGTTGTTAAAAAAACTGAAGGAAAGCCTTGCCCCGCAGAAGGACGCCCCGGACGGGAAAGGTTCCGATGCCCGGGACACGGAGGACGATACCATTCTTCTGCGCGTCGGGCAGTCCGATGAGGAGGAGCCGCAGCCGCAGGCTGCACCTACCGTAAAATACCGGTTTCGCGTAAGCAGACCGGAGGCGGCAGAGAAGCAACAAGCGCCGGCAGATCCCGTGCCCAGCACCGAGGAACTGTTGCCCGCATCGGACACCGAGATCGGCTTTGAGGCGGGCAGTGCGCCGGACGTGCGCACCCTGATGGGGGATATGCTCTCTGCGCAGGAGATTGCACAGATGGAGCGGATCGGCGGTATGCCGGACGCTGAACATATCGCCCTCCGGGCAAAGGAAGAAGCCCGGCTTGCCTATGAGCAAAGCGCGGATGTACAGCCGACCGATGAGGCGCCGTCCGTGACGGACCAGCGGCTTTCGCTGACCGACGAGGTAGAGGCCGTATACGAAGGCTCTGAGGAATATTACCGCGCCCTTGATCAAGAGGCGGAGCAGTCCGGGGGCCGGACGGAAGACACGGCGGCAGACGGCTCGGTCTTTCATGCGGACGGCAGCATTACGCCCAGTGAAAGTTCGCGGCTGAATGCCATGAACTATATCACCTCCTTGACCAAACAAGCGGCCGAAAGCGCTGCGTCGGAGAGCAGTGGGGAAGAGCAAGAGCAGTCCCCCGCGCAGGCGGAAGCGTCTGTGGACGGGGCAAGCGATCAGGACACCCAGGTCGATTTCGACGAGGTGGACGTCAATTTGATGCTGGCATTCGGCATGGAAGAAAAACTCAAGGACGCTTTAGGCGAGGAGGAGACCGAAAAACTCACGGCCCAGGCGGACGAGGACGCCAAGACCATGACTTCCACAGATATTTTTGCCAAGGTTTCGGTCGAGTCGCCCAAAGAATTTACCGATTATTCTCAAACCAAAGAAATTTTCGCAGGATACAAAAAAAAATACCGCAAAGCGCTCTTTTCGCTGGGCGGCGGGATCTTGCTCGCGTTGCTCTTATTCCTTTTGGAAAACCTGTCAGTTCTGCCACGGGCACTGGACAAGGGATACTATCCGCTTGTCAACCTGATGGTGGGCTTACAGCTGTCGGTCTTTTGCTATGCGCTGGTTTTTGATCAACTGAAGCGGGGCGTGAGCGCGCTGATCGAGCGCAAGTGGATCCCCGAGATCGGGACGGTGATAATTGTCGGCTTATCGTTTATCTATCAGATTCTGATGGCGCTCTTCTGCCGCGCATCTTTTACTACCTATAATTTCCCTGTGGCACTGTGCATGGTCTTTGCTCTTGCCTTTGAATTTATGAATCTCAAGCGGGAGATCTATTCTTTCAATATCACCGCTTCCAAAAAGGTCAAATACGCCCTGTGTGCGCTCTCGGAGGAAGATTCCCGGCGGGAGCGGGACGCGTTCCGCGCCTTTTACGAGCCGGCCCTGACCCCCGTCCCGGCAGAGGGCGAACTGCCCGAGCAGGAAACCGAGCCTGCCGTGCAGGCCGACGAGGCCGAAACTGAGGGCGGAAGTGCGCCGGAGACCGACCCCTTTGACGGCAAGCCCATGTATCAACTGAGGCGCGGTGCGTTTATCGACGGCTTCTTTGAAAAGATCGGAAAATATCCGTCTTATAAGGCGTTGCTGGGTCTATTGCTGCCCGCGGCGGCGGCCCTTTCGGTATTGTTTTTGCTGATCGGCGCCATTCGCGCAGGCTCTTTCTCCTACGGCGTGTCCACCGGCTATCTTGCGCTGGCTTTCTGTGCGCCCATGTCCATGTTCTTTACATACAGCTATCCCCTCTACCGCGCCAGCCGTGCCGCTTTCCGTACCGAAAGCGCCATCATCGGCGAGCAGGCAGTGGAGGAGTATTTGGACGCCGAGGTCATTAGTTTTGAGGACAAGGACATCTTCCCGGCTAAGGGAGTCAAGGTCAAGAGCATCAAGGTCTACGGTGCGCACCGCATCGACCGTGTGGTATTCAACGCGGCAAATATCTTCCGCAAGTACGGCGGCCCGCTCTCTCAGGTATTCAATATGGCCACTCTGGAACTTGGTACCACCGACGAGGTCTATTTCGGTACCATCGAGCAGGACGGCATTGAGGCCATGGTAGGCGGCACCCACATTTACATGGGCAAGACCGATTACCTGCGCCGCAAGGGCTATGAGCCGGGCTTTGACGACGAGGACGAGGTCATCGAGGGCAACGGCGGCATCTGCGTGATGTTTATGGCCATCGAAGACGAGGTTGCCGCCAAGTTCTATGTGGAATATACCATCGATCCCGAATTTGAGCGCATCCTGCGCACCCTTTATACGTCCGGCGTGTGCATCAGCGTGCGCACGTATGACCCGAATATCGACGACCGTATGCTGCAGTTATTACTGCGCTACGGGGACTATCCTGTGCGGGCGATCAAGTGCCGCACTGAGCAGAGCGAAAATCTCGCCAAAGAACATATGGACTCGGCCATTATTTCCCGCCGTTCATCTATGGATATGTTGCGGGCGTTTATGAGCTGCGACCGCGTGCTGCGGGTCATCAAGATGGGCTCGGCGGTCAAGATCGCGGCCATGGCTGCGGGCATGATCGTCTGCGGGATCGTGGTGGCCCTTGCCGGAACGGGAGTTGCCTCCGGCTGGGCGGCACTCTTCCAGCTGTTCTGGGCGCTACCTTTGCTGCTTGTGTCCAAATTTACCGTATAATATAAGGAGCGAACCCCATCGGGCGGATTTCCCCGCCCGATGCCGTTTTATGAGTAATATGAAAGTGACGGATCAAATCCTCAAAGCGGTCGAAAAGCCGGGAAGATATGTGGGCGGCGAATACGGCCAGATCATCAAGGACAAGGCGGATATCGCCTGCCGCTGGGCCTTTTGCTTTCCCGATACCTACGAGATCGGTATGTCCAATCTCGGCGTGCGTCTGCTCTACGGCGTGCTCAATGCGCAGAGCGACGTCTGGTGCGAGCGGGTGTACGCCCCTTGGGTGGACATGGAAGAAAAAATGCGGGAGCATCACATTCCGCTCTGGGCACACGAATCGGGCGACCCGATCAGCGACTTTGATTTTGTCGCCTTTACCCTGCAATACGAGCTTTCCTATTCCAACGTGTTAAATATGCTGGATCTTGGCGGCATTCCGCTGCTCTCGGCGGATCGCGGCGAGGACCATCCCATCGTCATCGGCGGCGGTCCCTGCGCCTACAATCCCGAGCCGGTGGCGGACTTTTTTGACCTGTTCAGCATCGGAGAGGGAGAGGACGCCCTGCCCGAGATCGCCCGCTTGTATATCGACATGAAAGCGTCGGGCGCTTATACCCGCGCGGCGTTTTTGCACGAGGCGGCAAAAATCCCGGGTTTTTACGTGCCCTCGCTCTATCGGGCGGAGTACCTGCCGGACGGCAGAGTGAGCCGGTATACGCCCGTGTACGACGACATTCCCCGCCGGATCACCAAGCGCATTCTCACCGACATGGACAAGGCTTACTATCCCGACCGGTTTGTCATGCCCTATATCAAGACCGTGCACGACCGCATTGTGCTGGAGGTCTACCGTGGGTGCATCCGCGGATGCCGCTTCTGTCAGGCGGGTATGGTCTACCGTCCCGTCCGGGAAAAGACCGTGGACAAACTGAACCAGCAGGCAAAGTGCCTGTTCGAGAGTACGGGATACGACGAAATGTCCCTGTCCTCTTTGTCTATTTCCGACTATTCGCAGATTGACGCATTGACCGAGCGCTTACTCGAGTGGACCGACGAGCAAAAAGTGTCCATCTCTTTCCCATCCCTGCGGCTTGATTCCTTTACGCGGGAACTCATGGACCGCATCTCGTCGGTGCGCGCGAGCGGTTTGACCTTTGCGCCCGAGGCGGGCACCCAGCGCCTGCGGGACGTTATCAACAAAAACGTGACCGAGGCCGACCTCATGCGGGCGTGCGACGTGGCTTTCGGCTACGGCAAGACCGGCGTCAAGTTGTACTTTATGAACGGACTGCCCACAGAAACCCGCGAGGATATTGCGGGCATCGCAGACCTTGCAAAAAAGGTCATCGATCGCTATTACACAGGGCAAAATCGGGTCAAGGGGCGAAAACCGTCGGTGACGGTCAGCGTTTCCTGCTTTATCCCAAAGCCGTTCACCCCATTCCAGTGGGAGGCGCAGGACGACCTCGGGACCCTGCGGGAAAAGCAGATGTATCTGGCGACACTGCTCGACGACCGCAAGCACATCGCATATCACTGGCACGAGGCCAAGGTCAGCCGGGTGGAGGCGGTATTTGCACGCGGCGACCGCCGCCTGTCCGCCGCTCTGCTGGAAGCCCACAAACTGGGCGTGCGCTTTGACGGCTGGGACGAGATGTTTTCATACGAAAAATGGCTCGAGGCGTTTTCCCGCGCGGGTCTTGATCCCGCTTTTTACGCCGAACGCAAGCGGGACCTCGACGAGGTGCTCCCGTGGGAGATCATCGACTGCGGCGTGGATAAGAAATTTTTGCTGCGTGAGCGGGAGCGCGCGTATGCGGGGCAGGTCACGCCCAACTGCAAACAGCAGTGCTCGGGGTGCGGCGCAAACAAGTTGGGAGGAGAGCGTTCATGGTGTACAAGAAGCTGCGAATGAGATTTTCGCGTACCGGCACGCTGCGCTTTATCTCGCATCTTGACCTGTGCCGGTCCATTCGCACGGCTCTGCGTCGGGCAAAGATCCCTGTGCGCTATTCCGAGGGCTTCAGCCCCCATCCCCGCATGACCTTTACCCTGCCTCTTCCGCTGGGCGCACAGAGTTTGTGCGAATACATGGACATTTTGGTGCCCGAGGAAAGCGACCCGGACGCGCTATGCGCCGCCCTTGACGCCTGTACTCCGCCCGAGCTGCATTTTTCGGAGGCATACGTTCCGGATACACCTTTGACCGACGCGGCCCTCAGCGCCTACGAGGTCACCTTTGATGGGCTTTCCCCCGACGCGGCAGGCGCGGTGCTGAAACATCCGAAAGAGATTACCAAGTTTAACAAAAAAGGCGCGGAAAAGAAGATCGATCCCGCACCCATGATCCGCTCGTACGAGGTCGCCGCCGTCCCGAACGGTACGCTGGTGCGCGCCACCCTCGACTGCGCACCCGACCGGTATCTCAATCCCGATCAGTTCGCGGCTCTCTTTGCCTGCCCGGATTATTCCATTCTGCGCACCGAGCTGTATTTTGCGGACGGCAGGGTCTTCCGATAATTTCGCCGCAAAACGAAAAGTTCGAGCATCTGCCCTTGACAAACGGCGGTTTGTGTGTTACAATCAAAAAAATAGTATAAAAGCAATGAAAAAGACGGCAACCCGGGTTTTTCCGGCAAAAAGAGAGAGCGGTCATGGGCTGAAAGCCGCTTTGCCCGATTCGGTGCGCCTTTCACTTTGGAGCTTGCGCGGTCAAAGCCGTGCACGGTCGTTCCGTTATCGCGAAGAGGCGTAGTTCGCGGGCTTTCCGCGTTTGCGCGAACATAGGTGGTACAGCGAGACGGTCGCCCTATATCTGGGCGGCTTTTTGTTTTGTATAACAGGAGGTATTCTGATGAAAGAACAGTTACAACAAATCAAGGAGGAGGCGCTTGCCGCGATCGGCGGTGCCGAGAGCGGTAGTGCGCTCGAGCGCATTCGCGTGGCGTATTTGGGCAAAAAAGGCTCGCTGACCGCCGTGCTGCGCGGCATGGGTGCGCTGAGCGCCGACCAGCGCCCGGTGATCGGGCAGATCGCCAACCGGGTGCGTGCCGAGATCGAACAGGCGCTGTCTGACCGGGGTACGGCGCTGGCGGACAAAGAACAAAACGAC
This sequence comes from uncultured Clostridia bacterium, assembly GCA_947625805.1. GTDB lineage: Bacteria > Bacillota > Clostridia > Oscillospirales > CAG-272 > CAKSEI01. The sequence goes on along the minus strand of CANQPT010000011.1, from coordinate 13,471 downwards.
CGCCTGAGCGCGGAAAAACTGGACGTGACCATGCCCGGCGCGGATATCCCGAAGGGCGGGGCACACCCGCTTTATCAGGTCGAGCGCGAGATGAGCGACATCTTTACCAGCATGGGTTTTGACGTCGCGGACGGCCCGGAAGTGGAACTCGATTACTACAACTTTCAGGCGCTCAATATTCCGGAGAATCATCCGGCCCGCGATACCCAGGACACTTTCTATATTACCGATCGGATCCTGCTGCGCTCTCAGACCTCGCCGGTGCAGGTACGCACTATGGAGCGTCAGCGCCCCCCGATCCGCGTGATTTCCCCCGGCAGAGTTTACCGCTCGGACGCGCTGGACGCCACCCATTCGCCGGTCTTTCATCAAATGGAGGGTCTGGTGGTAGACAAGGGCATCACCATGGGAGATCTCAAGGGAATGCTCGAGACCTTTGCCCGCCATATGTTCGGGCAGTCCACCCGCATTCGTTTCCGCCCCCACCATTTCCCGTTCACCGAGCCGTCGGCGGAGGTCGACGTTTCCTGCTTTGTCTGCGGCGGCAAGGGATGCCGTCTGTGCAAGGGCGAGGGCTGGATCGAGATCCTGGGCGCGGGTATGGTGCACCCGAACGTGCTGCGCGGCTGCGACATCGACCCGGAGGTCTACTCGGGCTTTGCATTCGGTCTCGGCATCGAACGGGTGACCATGACCAAGTACGGCATTGACGATATCCGCCTGCTGTACGAAAACGACAAGCGCTTCTTGGCGCAGTTTTAAGGGAGAGCAAGATGGATTTATCAAGAGAATGGCTGTCGGAATTTGTCGACGTTGCCGACATTCCCAGCCCGGAATACTGTGATCGCATGACCGACACAGGCAGTAAGGTGGAGGGCTGTCGCAGCCTTGCCGGAGATATTGTCAATATCGTGATCGGCCGTATTATCAAAAAAGAACAACACCCCGACGCCGACCGCCTGAGCGTCTGCCGGATCGACGCAGGAAAGAGCGAGCCGGTGCAGATCATCACCAGTGCACAGAACGTCTACGAGGGCGCGGTGGTGCCCGTCTGCCTTGAGGGCGCTGTTCTGCCGGACGGCACCAGAATCAAGGCGACCAAATTCCGCGGACTGCCGTCCTACGGTATGATGTGCTCCTTTGCCGAACTGGGGCTGTCTGAGCACGAGATGCCCGGCGCCGACCCCAACGGCATTTTATTGCTGGACCAAGTCCTGCCCGGCCCTTTCCCGATCGGCGAGGACGTATGCACGTATTTGGGCTTGCGTAACGACGTGGTCGAGTTTGAGATCACGCCCAACCGCCCGGACTGCCTGTCGGTGATCGGCCTTGCCCGTGAGACCGGCGCGAGTTTCGGGCGCAAGGTGCATTATCACACCCCTGTGGTGCACGGTGCGGGCGATGACGACCGGGTGAGCAATTATCTGGACGTGACCGTCCAAAGTCCGCTGTGCGCACGGTACAGCGCCCGCGTGGTGCGCAACGTCAAAATCCAACCGTCTCCGCTCTGGCTGCGGATGCGTCTCTTTGCTTCCGGTGTGCGCCCGATCAACAATATCGTCGACATCACCAACTACGTCATGCTCGAGTACGGGCAACCCATGCACGCCTTTGATTACACCTGCCTGTCGGGCAGTAAGATCACGGTAGCCGAGGCCGCCGAGGGAGAGGTTTTCCGGTCGCTGGACGACGTGGATCATGTGTTAAGCGCCGGTATGCTCACCATACGGGACGCGGAAAAACCGGTTGCGCTTGCCGGCGTGATGGGCGGCGCAAATTCCGAAATTCTGGATACCACCAAAACAGTGGTTTTTGAGAGCGCCTGCTTTGACGGCGCGTCAGTGCGGGTGACTTCCCGTGCGCTCGGTATGCGTACCGAGTCCAGCGGCCGCTTTGAAAAGGGTCTTGACTGCGAGAATACGGTAGGCGCACTGCAGCGCGCCTGCGAATTGGTCGAACTGCTGGGTGCCGGCGAGGTCGTGGAAGGCATGATCGACGTCTATCCGACCCCGAAAGAGACCGTGCGCGTTCCCCTCGAGGTCGAGCGCATCAACCGTTTTCTCGGCGTACAACTGAGCGAATCGTATATGCGGGAGGTTCTGGAAAGCCTTGACTTTACCTTTGACGGCAACGACGTGATCGTGCCCTCTTTCCGCGACGACGTGCGCTGTATGAACGATATCGCGGAGGAGATCATTCGCATCTACGGCTACAATAAGATCGAGGCCACGCCGTTTACCGGCAAGGTCAAGCCGGGTATACTCACCCCCGCACAGAAATACCGCCGTGCGCTGGGCGAGCTGCTCGTGTCCTTCGGCCTGTATGAGAGCTGCACTTTCTCGTTTATGAGCGCAAAGAACTACGACAAGATCCGCCTGCACCCGGAGGACCAACGTCGCCGCAGTGTGGTGATTGCCAATCCTTTGGGCGAGGACACCTCGGTCATGCGCACCACCCTGCTTCCGTCGTTGCTCGACTGTCTTGCCCGCAACTATAACCGTCACGGCACACCGACCGGTCTTTTTGAGATCGCCCGCGTCTATCTGCCCAAAAAGCCGGACCAATTGCCGGACGAGCCGCAGCGGGTGGCGATTGCCTTCTACGGAGAGGGCGATTTCTACCGCATGAAGGGCATGGTCGAGCGCATTGCGGCTCACGCGGGCGTCCGGGGCGTGAAATACACGGCTTGCACCGATCAGCCGACCTATCACCCCGGAAGATGTGCGCTTGTATCGGGTGCGGACGGCACGCCGATCGGCGTGTTCGGTCAGCTGCATCCGGCTGCCGCCGGCAACTTCGGCTTTACGGGCGAGGTCTATGCCGCCGAGTTGGATTTTGAGGCACTGCTCTCGCTTTCCGATTTTGAAAAACACTTTGTGCCGCTGCCCCGCTTCCCGGCGCTCACCCGCGACTTTGCGTTCGTGTGCGACGAGGCGATCGAGGTGGGTAAGATCGAGCAACTGATTGCCCGCGCGGGCGGCAAGACCGTGGAGCAGATACGGCTCTTTGACCTCTACCGCGGCGCACAGATCGGGGAGGGCAAAAAGAGCGCCGCCTTCAGCGTGACCCTGCGCGCTTCCGACCGCACTCTGACCGACGAGGAGGCCGACCGCACGGCAGGCAAGATCTGCGAGTTGTTGGAGCGCGAACTCGGCGCGACTTTGCGCAATTGAATTGGGGGGACTTTTACAAAAGTCCCCCAACCGCAGGCCGGCATTTATGGATTTATACTACAATCAGACTTTGGAGGCCATCATGGCGGAAAAGAAAAAGCTGTTGATCGTCGGCATTACCATGAACTGCGCGGGAACGGAAAAATCCTTTCTTTCCTTTGCCGATCTTTTAAACTATGACAAATATGACGTCACCCTGCTTCTTGCCAAAAAGGAGGGACTGTTTCTTCCGCTTGTGCCAAAGAAGATCCGGGTGATCGAACTTCCGGAATATGCGGATATGTTCACTCTGACCGGCGGGAACGCCGCCCGGGTGATCCGGGACTGTTACTGCCGGAAAAATCCTCTTGTGTATTTCGAGTTGTTACCCTACGTGATCAAAACCGTGCTTTTCCCGCGAAAGCGCTCGTTTACCGCCATGCGCCTGTGGGTGCATATGATGCGCAAAATGCCCGCCCTGACCGGGGAATACGACGCAGCGGTCGCCTATTGGGGGGACAAGACCATGTTTTACATGGTGGACAAGGTGCGGGCAAAAAAGAAGATCACATGGCTGCATTTTGACTATGCCAATCCGCCGCGCGACGACGCGCTGTACGGAAAATACTTTGCCGCCTGTGACAAGATCGTAACCGTGTCGACAAAGATCGACCGGGCGCTCAAGGACAAACTGCCGGAAATCGCCGATCGGTGCGTCATGATGGAAAACGTCTGCAACCCGCGCCTGATCCGTGAGATGGCAGAGCAGGGGGAAACCTATACCGATGACTTTGACGGCGTGCGTATTCTCACGATTGGCAGGATCAGCGAGCAAAAAGGCTACGATTTCGCAACAGAAGCCCTCGCCCGCCTTGCGGCGGACGGCAGGAACGTGCGCTGGTATGTCCTCGGCGGCGGGGATGAGAACGATATCCGTGCCCTGACCGACCGTGCCAAAGCGCTTGGCGTGGAAGATCGCCTGTGTCTTTTGGGTACGACGGTCAACCCTTACAGGTACGTGGAGGATTGTGATATTTACGCCCAGCCCTCCCGTCATGAGGGCAAACCGATCGCGGTTGAGGAGGCAAAAATCCTCTGCAAACCCATCTTAGTCACCGAGTATCTGTCCGCCCGTGAACAGTTAGAGGACGGGGCGCTCGGTACCATCTGCCCGATCGGCGCGGACGGCGTGTACGAGGGGCTCAAGCGTATGATGGACGACCCCGCGCTTTGCGAGGGCTACGTCCGGGCGCTTTCCGAGCGCCGCCCGCCCGCCGTCCGGCAAATGGATCTTTTCGAGCAAATGATGCAATAACGCCCAAAAAACGACGCTTTTGCGCCCCGGCACACGTTTGCGTGCCGGGGCGCTTTTTAGCCGATCTCGACGGTCGTTCCCGTCGCTTTGCCGTTGATACCGTTGCATACGATCGCTCCGCCCGCCGAAGCGTCGCCGCCGATATTGCCGCACTTTAATGCGTTGCCCGCCGAAGCGTCGCCGTCAATATTGCCGCCGCACTCTAAATTGCCGCCTGCCGAAGCGTCGCCGCTTATATTGCCGCATGCGATATTTCCTCCTGCGCTCACCGTACCGTTGACCTCGCCTTTTATCTTTGCGCTCCCGCGAATATCCATCTCAAACCCTTTTGCCCCTTCCGGAATACAGAGCGGGATCGCTTGGTGCGGGTCATATTCATGATCGCTCAAAATATGCCCGTTTAGTACCTGCACGACGTGCAGTACCCCGTCTGCCGGCAGTTGGCGCAGTTCCCCTGTCGGGCGGTCGGGAGTTTCCCGCAAAAGCGAGTCCATGCTCACGCCGTAAAAGTCTGCCAGCCGCACAAGGGTTTCCAGATCGGGATAGGACTGGCCGCATTCCCATTTGCTGACCGCCTGCACGGAAACGCTCAGCGCTTCCGCCGCCTGCTCTTGGGTGAGCGCGCGCTGTTTGCGCAGTTCTTTGACAGTCAAAGAAAAGTAGTTTTGATTCATTTGTTTTCTCCGTTCTTTTGATTTTGTGAGAACAGTATACCATGAAAAGCCGCCGAATACCACATACCGTTCGTGGATTTTTATCAACCGTCAGTGGAAAAAAGCCGCCGGTATGACCGGGGCTTTTGTATGCCTGATATTCATTCGACCTTTGCGCCGCAAGCCGTGCAAAAGGCATGACCGGGAGCAATCTGCGCGCCGCATTTGGCGCAGAATCGGGCGGCCTGCTCTTCCTCAGCCTGCGCTTGTGCGGGATCGTTTTGCTGTTTTGCGCCGCAGGCACTGCAAAAAGGAGCGCCGTAGGGCACATCGTTTCCGCATTGCGGGCATCGTGTGATCCCCTTGAGTTTTTTGATTTGCTCAGAGAGGTCGTCGATTTTTGCTTTGCAGTCTTTGATCGCCGTGATCATGGGCGCAAAGGAATCTTCATAAGACTCTGCATGCTCCGCATAATATGCCTTTCCAAGCTCGTTATACAGACTTGCCAGACTCTTTTCCTGATCGGAAACCAGTCCGCTCAGCCGCACAATCTCGGCAGTGTCTTTGGTCTTTTGAACCACTCCCTGACCTGTCTGCGACAGTTTCTTTCCCAAATCGTCAAAAAATGCCATCGCTGTGTTCTCCTGTCCTTGTTTGTTTTATGAGTTCCGTTTGCCATACGGTTACACGTTAAAGCGGAACAGGATCACGTCGCCGTCCTTGACCACATAATCCTTGCCCTCACTGCGAATCAGACCCTTTTCTTTTGCCGCGGCCATGTTCCCGCATGCCATGAGTTGGTCAAAGCCGATGACCTCGGCGCGGATAAAGCCCCGCTCGAAATCCGAGTGAATGACCCCCGCCGCCTGCGGCGCTTTGGTGCCCTCGGTAATGGTCCAGGCGCGCACCTCTTTGGGGCCTGCGGTAAGATAACTGATCAGGCCGAGAAGAGAATAACTCTGCCGGATCAGACGGTCTAACCCGCTTTCTTTAATGCCGAGACTTTCAAGAAATTCCGCCTTTTCTTGGGCGGCAAGTTCCGCGATCTCCGCCTCAATGGAAGCGCAGATGGGAAGAATGCCCGAATGCTCACTGCGGGCATACGCGGCAAGGGTTTCATATCCGGGGATCTCCGAGGGGTCGCCGCCTACCGCGTCCTCGCTGATATTTGCGGCATAGATAACCGGCTTGAGGGAGAGCAGGGGAGTCTGCGCGATCAGGCGGTGTTCTTCCTCGGTATATTGGAGCGCCCGTGCGCTGATTCCATCCGAAAGGGCGGCCATGACCCGTTCGAGAAGTTCTATCTCCGGCGCAAGGGTTTTGTCCCCTTTGAGCAGTTTTTTGATGCGGTCGATCCTGCGTTCGAGAAGTTCCATGTCGGCGAGGATCAGTTCGGTGTTGATGGTTTCGAGGTCGCGCATGGGGTCGACGGTTCCGTCTACGTGAATAATATCGTCGCCCTCAAAACAGCGCACCACGTGCACGATTGCGTCAACTTCGCGAATGTGTGATAAGAATTTGTTTCCAAGACCTTCGCCCTGAGACGCGCCTTTGACCAGCCCGGCGATGTCCACAAACTCGATCACGGCGGGCGTGTACTTTTCCGGGTGATATAACTCTGCCAGCGCGTCCAGCCGCTTGTCCGGCACTGCGACTGTGCCCACGTTGGGCTCAATCGTGCAGAACGGATAGTTGGCGCTCTCCGCTCCCGCGTTGGTAATGGCGTTAAACAGTGTGCTTTTGCCGACGTTCGGCAGTCCTACGATCCCAAGTTTCATATGTTTGCGCTCTCCTTCATGTCTCTTTTAGTATATCACATAGACGCTTTTTTTTCAAGAGAGACGGCGGCTTTGAAAAGTAAAATTCCAAAGTAAAGGAAATTACTTTGGAATTTCACCTGACAAAAGATTTGCGCCGAACGTGTCAATCGCATCGACCGCCGACGCGCCGAATGCGTCGGTTATAACGCGAACGGCCTCGCCCAGATTGGGTTTGCGATCGGTCATATTGTGGCAGTCCGACCCTAAGACGTGGATCTGCCCGCGCTCCAACATCTTAAGCGCTGTCTTTTTTTGCCTCTTATTCAAAAAGAACTCTGCGTTTGATTGAAAATAGATCCCGGAGTTGAGCAGTTCTTGCACAGCGTTATGTTTCTGATAGTCTATGTATCGTTCAATGTGCGCGATCAACACGGTCACCCCGCCGCTTTGGTGTAAGTCCACGACTTCGGATATCACGCTCTTATCCCACCGCTCAAACGGCATTTCCAATAGGAGAATCCCCGTGTTTCCCAGTCCCAACCGTTCGGCTTCGGATACTTGACTGATTCCTTTGAAATAGCCCACTTCCGCACCCGGCAGGATATGAGGCGACCCGGCCGGCAAGACTTCCGATACTGCATCGAAAGCCCTTGCGCGATTTTGAAAGAACGTGTCAAATCCAACGCGATACGGGTAGAAATGAGGCGTTGCCGCCATAAGCCCAACGCCTTGTTTCGCAGATGAGGCGATCAGTTCCAGACTTACGGAAAGATCCGCCGCACCGTCGTCGATCCCGGGAAGAATATGAGAATGAAAATCAATCAACATAATAACCCGCCTGAAATCGTATCAATCCTGTTTTGTATAGTAGTATTTTGAATATTTTTTATAGCCCTTGTATTTTTTAGGCTTTTTGCTTCCTTCCGTTGCGTCGTTAAAGACAAATCCCAAAAGACGCGCGTCGGCAAGTTTGAGTTCGCGCACCGCGCTTGCAAGAGAACGGCGCGTCGCCCATTCTCTGCGGACGACCATAACCATACCGTCCACCTGTTTGGCCACGTTGAGCGCGTCCACAACGGCTCCAATCGGCGGAAGATCAATCACAATAAAGCTGAAAACCTGCGACAAAAGCTCAAGCAGGCGGCTCATTGCCGACGAGCCCAAAAGTTCGGAAGGATTGGGCGGAACTCTGCCCGACGGCATAACGTATAAATTGTTGTTGATTTTCCGAATGGCGTCGTTTCCTTCCAGGACTTCACCGGCCAGACACTCGCTAAGACCCGGTGAGGTCTCTAAATTCAAGCGTTTGGAAATCTGCGGAAGGCGCATATCCGCCTCCAGACAAAGCACGCGCTGGTCGCTTTCGGCAATCGAATACGCAAGGTTGAACGCGGTAGTGCTTTTGCCTTCGCCCACGTTACTGCTTGTGATACCCACGATACGGCAGTTTTTATTTTCATTTTTGGGCAAACAGAAGATCAACGATGAACGCAGTCGTTTGTATGCCTCGGTTGCGGCAAAGCTGAGATGTTGACCCATCGGGAACGCATCTTCTATTTCAAGGGCCGTATACTCTTTTTGTTTTTTGCTCTTATCAGACATATCGCTTCTCCCGATTATTTTTTATAATATCCGTATTTGTAACGAGATGATTTATGCGAATCTCCGATGCTTGGTATGGAAGCAAGAATAGGAAGATCGTACGTCTGGATCAAATAATCCTCATCTGTTATTTTATCGCTGAATACTTCAAGTAACATAATGATCGCGGCGCTGATAAAAATTCCGATCAAAGCAAACAGAAACGTCGTTCTCGGCACGTTCGGCGAAGTCTGTGATCCCGGAAGAATGGCGCGATCTACCGTTTTAAGAGAACTGCCTTCGGCAATTTCGTGAACGCGGTCGGGCATGACTTCAAGAAAAGCGTTTGCGATCAGGCGCGTTTGGTTTGGATCGGTGCCGCTGACGTATATTTCAAATATCTCGGTGTCATTCACGACGTTGGCCGAAACCATGCTCTTAAGCTGTGCGGTTGTATAGTTGAGCCCGGTCGCCTCAAGAACGTCGTTTAAGATCGTGTCGCTCTTAACTAAGACAATATACGTTTGCGCCAAATGCACCGCTACCGATATTTCGCCGCTTGAAATAACGCCGGTTTCGACGGCATACGTATTATTGACCATAATGGAAACGCGCGAACGGTAAATCGGCGTTTGTAATTTGGCATAACCAACGCCGACCGAGCCGCAGAGAACGGCGGCCAGAATGAGGATCCACGCCTTATGCCATAATACAGAAAAAATCTGTATCAAATTGATTTCCAACGTTTTTTGATTGTTGCTCTCCATCTTGTTTTCCGGTCCTTAAAAAAATGATTCGTATCCTTGCGGCGTAAACCGACGGGCGGGGCAGGCCGCTCATCACAACAGTGATGATTATAACAGATTATGCGGCAAAATGCAATGCCCGTTTGAAAGAAAGGCGTAAAATCGGCCTTTCTTTCCGTCTTACCGCAAACAACACCAAAGATACGCCCACGACCCAGAGCAGGTCGTGGGCGTATCGCGTTGTGCGTCACTTCAGACTATCGATCGGACTCCAGTCCTGTTTTATCTTGCCCTCGGCGGCGGGCGGAGAAGGAGCTTTGTCTTGGAACGGGTCGACGTAGGACTTCTCGTATCCGCCAGCGCCGGCCATCAATGCATCTTTTGTCTCAAAAAGCACAACGGTTAATTCCGGTGAAATATACTTCTTGCTCATATCACAAGCACCTCTTACGTTTATTTGTCAAGGTCGTCGTCTGACAGATCTTCAAACGAGTCAAACGAATCGAACGGATCAGGATGGGTAGTAGAATATGTCATGATATCCTGTTCTGATTCGTATATCACGACCTTGAAATCCGGTGAAACATACGGTTTCTTCTTCATAATGCAACTTCTATTCATAAATCGATTTCCCATGCGTCAATTTTGTCAAGAATCGAACTCGGTGTAGCTTATTTCACCTGTGTAAAGCGTGACGGTATCGTTTTCGTTGTTGCCGATCCGAACTGTGATCCAACCGATCGCATATCGAGGTTTTCTCACGTTGCTGAACTTAAACGTAGCGGTATCCGCCTGTTCGGCAAGAACTCTGCCGTCTACATAGTAGTAGAGATGCTGGTTCGAGTTGACTATCACTTCGCCTTCTTTTTCCGTTTTCTCGTTCGTTAAATTTTTTACGTTTGTTTGCCAATTTGTATCGGTTTCGGTTATTTTCTGATTGGAGTAGCAGATGCCCACGGAGACAATATCATAATTGGCGTTGGCTACTTCAGAGATGGCCTCGCGGAACACACCCAAATTCCATGTGACCTTGATGGTCAGCTTCTCGTGGTCTTCTTTGTCATAGGTGACAGTACCGCCTAAAGCTTTGGTACTAGCGCCTGCGGTATTTGTTTCAAGTGCGCTAAGGTTCAGTGTCCACTGTGCGGTAACGGTAGCTGAGGTTTCGCCGGTTGCGAGTACGATCGTTCCGCCTTTTTTTACATTAGAGTTTTGAGAGTTTTGCGCATTCGACCAACCTTCGAAAGTGTAATAAGCATGTGTTGGGTCAGCAATATCCACTGTAATCTCGGGAGATCCTTTTTCAAGGTTTACTCCGGTTTCTACGTCGTATGTTTTTGTAGTCGTTCCGCCTTTGCTGTCTTGATAGGTAACAGTGTATTTGATTGTATCTGTTTCAACGACAATTTTCATATCGCTTGTTACTCTGATCGTATAGTTGTTATTAGCGCCATATACCAGTGATCTTTCGCCGTCTACCACTCTATAAACACCCGTGACGGTATAGCCTTTTTTTGGCGCGATGGTAAGTTCGACGGGATCATTGTAATTGCATACTTTGCTGTTTCCTGCCTCTTCGTTGCCTATTTTTATGGTATATCCCTTCCGCTCAGTGTCTTTATTCGGAAGAGTAAGGGTATACGTGCTCGTCGTAGCGGTAACGGTTATTGTAAGGTTATCTTCAACTTTATCGATCGTGTAAACGTTTCCGTTTGATTCTAAAGATGTTCCATTATCTGCAACTTCACTGGACTTCTTATACTTAACACTTTCGATTGTGTACCCGGTTACAGGCGTAACAGTGAAAGAGAAAGACGAACCGTGCGGGACATTACTCATCGAACTCTGTGAACTAAAGGTATAACCATTTCCAGTCTGTATATGCGTGATGTTATAGGTGTTTAGAGTAACGCCGTTCACCAAAATGGTTTTATTCTCTTTAATATCGGAAATGGTGTAAATTTTGTCATCGCCAACGGGTAAAATCTGACCGTTTACCGTAACGACCACATTGCGTTCGGATTTGCTATAAGCGGGATCCAATTTAACTTTGAACTTGAACGTATCGCCATAAACAACTGACTTCTCGTCAGCTGTAATGTCACTACCACTGTCAGAAACAATTGTATATCCTGTATCGGTAGGCCAATTCACGTTGAACTTCTGTTCTGTTACTGCCTTGAGCGTAACTGTAACATCGCCGGTAATGTTATAGATGGTATATTGATTTCCGACTACCACATAGTCCGTGCCTTTTGTAAGGGTTTTTGCTTTTGCACTATCCTGAGCCATTGTGATGGTAACAGGTTCATTAGCAAGGGTATGACCCGCGACAGGAGCAAGAGAAAACGTGTAATTGCTTCCGTAGTTTACCGTTTCACCCCCATCCCGCAAAGTGGTTTCAACGTTTTTCCAGTTTTCTGTTCCTTCATCACGTTTTACCGTAAACGTAATGGGAACCAACGAAACATCAATGGTATGAGCACTCGTTACCTGATCAAGTTTATACGTATATGATTTGCCATTATCGAGGGAGGTAACTTTAGTGTCATCTATCAGTGTATCATTGTCATACACCTGCGGTTTATAGCCTGCGCGGCGACTCGGGCTGAGAGTGATAGTTAATTCAAAACCCTTTTCGTTTTCAACGGGGTTAACACCGGGTTTGTCTACCGTGAATCCGTCGCCGCTGGTTCGAACGTTTACATCGAAAGTTTCAACCGAATCTATGACTGTTACTTCAAAAGCAATGCCCTGTAGCATAACTATAGATTTTGGGAGTTTGAGTGTTACGGCGTATCCGGCTTTGTCTATATTCACATATTCCGGGTTTTCTGCAATATTATCTGGCTTGGACTTAATACTAAGATTGGGCATTGGCTCATCGAAAGAATCTGCTCCTTCACTTTGTGGAACAGCATAAAAAGTATAAGTATAATATCCACTTAAAAAACCCATATATAAGTTATCTGAAGGGTTGTTTGTTACAAGTGTTTTTTTGCCTGTTAGTTTGGTATCACTTCCACCGTAAAAAGCCACATTATCAAATTCTTGAGGGAATGTAATAGTGACTGAATTTTTTTCCGGGCTATCCAACGCGATTACCGGCGTCATGCAGGACAACAGCATCATGCACACCAGAATCACAGACAAGCCTCGTTTGGACATACGTTTGAATTTTGCCATAATTCTTTCCTCCTTAAAATTCGACAGCTGACCCGGCGTTTTTTGCGTCGGATCATGCGCCGATTCATACAATTTTATACATATTCATTATACTACATTTTTTACGGAAGTCAAGGGCTAATTCCATTTTTTTATTTTTTTCGCATATCAATCAATTCGTCCTGCCGCGGCGCACGCGGTTTTTCCGGTTTTCCGTCCGGCCGTGCGTTTGTACCGATTGCTCCGCTCAGACGGTTGCGGCTCCGCTCATGGCGCGATAGGAAAGATCGACCGCCTCGGCGCTGACGTTACAGCGCATCTTCCACAGCGGCGTCGAACAAACGACTTTGACCAGCGTTTCCAGCATACGTGTGCCCTCATCGCGCGTCAGGCGGCGGATGGTCTGCTCATAAATGAGCGTAAGCGCTTGTTCGGCGGAAATCCGTTTGATCTGGTTGTGGTTTCCCCGCTCGAGCATACAGATACCCGCGACGGGCGCCATCGCGTTGCGTGAAAGGTCGCTTTTGCCGGAAAACGGCGTGCCGTAAGCGTAAAGTACGCCATTGTGAAAGCGTATGGCGGGTTTATCGTCGTTCAAAATAAACGATCGGTTGCCAAAGCGCCGAATCCAGCCGGAAGTATGTGTGGATTTGCCCGTGCCGGACGGCGCCGAAAAAAGATAAGCCTTTTGATCGAGCACCACCGCAGAGGAATGAAGCATCATTCCGTCAAAGGCAAGCAAGGCACGGTAAAACAGCGTACCGAACCGACAATATTCGGCCATATCCGCCGAGAAATACGGAGCGGCTTGTATAATGGATTCGATATATCCTTCGTCCGGCCGAATGGTTATATTCGGCTTTGCGTCTTGCGCTTGCAAAATATAAGGCGAGGCCTGCTTTAACAGTGTAGGGTACTGCGGAGACATTTCAACTACAAGCCCCGCAAATCGATACAGTGCCATAACAACCTCCATTTGCGCCCCGGCTGTGTAAGTATACCACGTTTCCGTACAAAAGTCAATATTAGTCCCGACGGAAATTTTTCCCTTAAAGTCCCAAATGCCGGATCAAATATTTCGCCCGTTGTTCGTCTTGTT
>CANQPT010000010.1 GCA_947625805.1 uncultured Clostridia bacterium | reverse complement strand
GGATGATGGGCAGCATGCCCGGTATTGTCACATTCCATACACGTTTCCACCAGGAGGCGCCGTCGATGGCCGCCGCGATCTCATCTGCAGATTCCTCGGCACTCTTGGCGCCGACTTCCGGATTTGCGCCCGCGCCATGCCCGTGCGTCAACTTGTCGCCGATGGAGATCTTCTGCGTAGCGCCGCTTCTGGTCAGCACCTGCTTGTCCGTATTGATGGCTATAAACTCGACGCCTTTGACGCCTGCCGCGATCATACGGTTGATCGCGTTGTTTCCGCCGCCGCCGACTCCGACTACCTTTATATTTACGCCGCTCTCAAATGTTTCTTCGAGTTCGATTGGCATTCTTTCTTCCTCCAAATATTTTAATCCACGCACCAAAATGCTGTGATACAATAACCTACTATATATAATAACTTTTTTTGGACAAAATTTCAAGGGTTTTACCAAAAAAAGTTTGATTTTTTTGCAGAGAACGGATTTTTGTGCAAAAAACGCGCCCTGATGACAAAGCGCGTTTTATCGAAATCATTTTGCGGGCATGGCAGATTTTCGACCAATTAAAATCCGAGATGTTTCAACCAGTTGACGCAAAGTCCGCTCCACTGGGCCGTGTGGGGGAATGTTTCGTCTGCAAGGCCGACCCCGTGCCATCCCTCCGGGAAGATGTGCATCTCGAACGGAATATTTTTCTCTTTGAGGGCCTTGCCCATCAGCAACGCATTCTCAACCGGAACGCCCGCGTCCTCAAAGGTATGAAAGATAAACATGGGCGGGCAATCGTCGGGCACGTTTTTCTCTCCCGAAAGCGACTCGATCAGTTCAGGATCTTTATGTGTGATGTTGTCCCTCGTTCCGGCATGGGTGTACTCACCGAGGGTTGCCACCGCATAGCACAGAATAGCCGCGTCGGGACGGCAGGAAACCTTGTCGATCTCGTCCCCGTCAGGCAGCCCCGCGTCATAGTGCTCTGCCGCCATGACCGCCAGATGTCCGCCCGCGCTGGAGCCGCAGATGGCGATCTTGGCGGGGTCTACCTTCCACTCGGCGGCATGATAGCGTACCGTGCGGATAGCCCGTTGCGCGTCGTACAACTGTGCCGGATAGGTGTAAGGATTGACACGGTATTCCAGCACCGCCGCGTGAAAGCCCTGCTTTTGGAAAAACTCGGCATACGCGATGCCCTCATGCCACGCTCTTCCGTTGTAAGCCCCGCCTGCGCATACAATGATACAGCCTCTCGGTTGCTCGGTCTGCGCCTGCAAAAAGGTCATCTCGGTTTCCGGCTGATTGTATTCCGGATTGAATAGGGGTGTTCCCTGTTCCCAAAGTTTCATGGTCAGTTTCATGGTTCTGTCCTCTTTTACTTGCTTTTGGGCTGTGTGCCCGGTTGTATTGTATCATACCGTGATGAGACTTGCAAGTATTTGGGGAATATTTTGTGATAAAACGGAAAACATTCTTTCACGTGCCTCCCCAAACCGTGCGAGGGCTTTCACAAAAACCCAGCGAAACTCAGGCAAACCCGCCGTCGACCGACAGGCACTGTCCGGTAACAAAGGGCGCGTCGGAGAGGGCGAGCACAGCTGCGGCGACCTCTTCGGGCCTTCCGATCCTGCAAAGCGGAGTGCCGGAAGCAAGATCGGCTAAATCCCGTTCTCCAAGAGAGGCGTTCATATCGGTGTCGATCACGCCCGGCAAAATGCAGTTGACCCGAATGCCGGACGGGCCGACCTCTTTTGCAAGCGCCCGGGTAAGGCCGATCACGCCCGCTTTAGAAGCCGAATAGGCGACCTCACAACTGGCGCCAACCTTGCCCCATACAGAGGAAATATTGACAATCGATCCGCCGTGGCGGCGGATCATACCGGGCAGGGCTGCCTGACATACAAAAAAAACCGCGTCCAGATTGACCGCCATCAGATCGCGATAGTCCTGCTCGGACAGGTCGGTAATCAGCGAACGGGAACAGATACCCGCGTTGTTGACAAGCAGATCGATCTGCCCTGCCGCGCGCACCGCGTCCCGCAGGGCAACGGGATCCCGCAGATCGCAGAACAGCGCATCCGCACCCGTTTGGGACGCAAGGCGTGCGGCGCGGTCTGCGCTTTGGTGATACGTAAAACATACCCGGTCGCCCCGTGCGGCGCAGGCGCGCACGATCGCCTCTCCGATCCCACGGGAGCCTCCGGTGACAAAAACCCGCATCTCCTCACTCCTCAATTCCATAAAACGCACAGGCGTTGTGATAAGTGATCTGAGCCGTCTCTTCCGGGGATAAGCCCTTGAGGGCGGCAAGCGCTCCGATTGTATATACCAAATTGCCCGAATGATTGAGGGTACCGCGCAGGGGGTGCGGGGCAAGATAAGGACAGTCGGTCTCGACCATCATACACTCGATCGGCACACTTTCAGCTGCCTCAGCCACACGGCGGGCGTTGCGGAAGGTCACCACGCCCGAAAAAGAGATCATCCATCCCAAGCGGATCAATTCCTTTGCCATCTCGGTACTGCCCGAAAAACTGTGAAAAACCCCGCGCACGCCGGGATAGTCCCGCACTGCCTGCATACAGATCCCGTGCGCCTCCCGGTCGTGAACGACCACCGGCAGACCCAGCGAACGGGCAAGTTCCATCTGAGCGCAAAACCACTGTTTTTGTACCTCTTTCGGGGGCCGGTCATAGTGGAAATCCATGCCGGTCTCGCCGATCGCCACCACGCGCGGCGCACGGGCCAATTCTTCTAATTCCGCCATCTCCTGCCCGAGGGTGCCGGTCTTGCCGCAGTCGTTGGGATGAATGCCGACAGCCGCATAGATCTTCCCGTACCTGCCCGCAAGCGCGATGGACGCGCGGGAACTTTCAAGGTTTGCTCCGATATTGACAATGCGCTCCACGCCCTGCTCGAATACGAAAGAAAGGGCGCGGTCGCGCCCTCCCTCAAATTCACTTTCAAAGCGCGGATCGTCATAGTGAGCGTGGGAATCAAAAATCCGCATTACCGCACCCGCTCTCCGTTGGGAGTCTGATCGTCAAGGAAGATCACCCGCACCTGTTCCTCGCCCGAGGCCAGCAGCATACCCTCGCTCTTTACGCCGCACAAAGTGGCGGGCGCAAGATTGGCGACGATGACCACCTTTTTGCCGATCAACTGCTCGGGGGTATAGAATTTCGCGATGCCCGACACGATCTGCCGTTTTTCATAGCCCAAATCTACCTGTAATTTTAACAGTTTTTTGGCGCGCGGCACAGGCTCGCAGGCGATGACCTGCGCGGTGCGCAACTCGGTTTCCATAAATTGATCAATGCCAATCTGTGCCTCGTGCTCCGGCTCGGGCACGGCAGGCTGAGTGGCGGGCGGAAGCAATTTTTCCAGTTCCGCAAGTTCCTTTTCCGGGTCGATGCGCGGGAAGATGTTCTCGCCCTTGTGCAGTTCTGCCTGCATATCCAGTGCGCCAAATGCGGTGCTGTCCCATGTTTTGAGATCCTCGCTTACGCCTAACTGCGCGAAAATCTTCTCGCTCACGACCGGCATAAACGGCTGCAGCAGAACGGTACACACACGCAGCACCTCTGCCAAATTGTATAACACGCGGCCAAGACGGGGCTGTTTTGCCGGGTCCTTTGCCAGTTTCCACGGTGCGCTCTGATCAATATATTTGTTGGCGCGGGAGATGAGAGCAAACACCTCGGCAAGCGCATTCTGAAAGGCATATTGCTCCATCCATGCGGCGTACGCCTCGGGCAGTGCCTTTGCCAGAGCGACTAATTCCCGGTCCTCTTCCCCGGACGCCTGCTCTGCGGGCAATTTCCCGCCGAAATACTTATCCGCCATGGCGGTGGTACGGGACAGAAGATTGCCGAGATCATTTGCCAGGTCGGAATTGATACGGGCAATCAGCAGTTCGTTGCTGAAATTGCCGTCGGTACCGAACGGGAAATCGCGCAGTAAGAAATACCGAAGCGCGTCCGCGCTGTACCGCTCGGCCAGCGGGTAGGGATCCACCACGTTGCCCTTGGACTTGGCCATTCTTCCGCCGTCCAGCAACAGCCAGCCGTGCCCAAAGACCTTTTTGGGCAGGGGCATCTCCATGCTCATGAGCATTGCCGGCCAAATGATCGAGTGAAAACGGACGATCTCCTTGCCCACAAAGTGCACGTCAGCCGGCCAGAATTTCTCGTAATCGCTGTCCGGGTAGCGCTCGTTGAGAAAGCCAAGCGCGGTGGTATAGTTAAAGAGCGCGTCGATCCAGACATAGACCACATGACCGGGGTCGAAATCCACCGGCACGCCCCACCGGAAACTGGTGCGGGAGACGCACAGATCCTCGAGGCCCGGGTCGATAAAGTTGTTGACCATTTCGTTGACGCGGGAGCGTGGCTCCAGGAAATCGGTCTCTGTAAGGAGTTTGCGCACACGGTCTGCATAAGCGGACAGACGAAAGAAATAGGCTTCCTCCTCCGCATCAATAACCGGCCTGCCGCAGTCGGGGCAGCAGCCGTCTTTGAGTTGGCTCTCGGTCCAGAAACTCTCGCAGGGGGTGCAGTATTTGCCCCGGTACGCGCCCTTGTAAATGTCGCCCTTTTCGTACATCTTCCGGAAGATCTTTTGAATGGCGCCCACGTGATAGTCATCGGTGGTACGGATAAAGCGGTCGTAACTGATCTCCATCAGGTTCCACAGGTCCTTGACCCCGCGCTCGCCCTCGACAATCCGGTCGACGAACTCCTGCGGAGTCAGGCCCGCCTCGTCTGCCTTTTGCTCAATCTTCTGTCCGTGCTCGTCCGTGCCGGTCAAAAAGATCACGTCATAGCCACGCAGGCGCTTATAGCGTGCCATCGCGTCGGCGGCTACCGTGCAATAGGTGTGTCCGATGTGCAGTTTGTCGGACGGATAATAGATCGGTGTTGTAATATAAAAAGTCTTTTTCATGATTTTATCCTATTTTGGGGGACTTTTTGAAAAAGTCCCCCAAGCCCTTCAAAAACGCTTGTATTATAAATTTGTGCCGAACATCATATGAATATCAGCAAAAGAAAATGGAAATCCGGATGATTATGGACGGGGTTCCGCTCACTTTCTGTAAACTGTTATCAAAATATCGCTGTACCGGCCGATATACGCCAAGGAGTCAAAATCCTCGCCATATCGCCCGCGAAAAGCTTTCATAAGAAGCTCCGTCACGGCCTCGTGGACCTCTTTCGGAACGTCTGTCTGATCGGAAAATCCGCAACCCAAAAAGCGTGGCAAAAAGTGATCGGACAGCTTTGTTTTGTACTTTCCTCTATGTCGGATCACACGCGTTTCCCGGCTTGCAAACAGCTTGTCGCATACGGTTTCACGGTCAAAGTTCCAACTGTATTTTTTGGGGTATATACCCTGCCGCTCAAGAAGCTCCCAATACTCATTATAAAGATTATTCACTATTTCAAAGTAGTGCGAATTGTCTTCGGAGCCATCGTCCTGCTCGCCCGGAGCGTCGTCAAGACACACAAATGCCCCTCCGGTTTTGAGCACCCGGTGTATCTCATCAAGCACCTTTTGCGGGTTTGAAATCAGGTGCAAAACGCTGTTCGCAACGACCGTATCGACGCTTTCGTCGGAAAGCGGAATATTCAGCGCGTTGATCCTGCAAAGTGTCACGTTGTCAAGAGGGATATTGAGATGTTGTGCCCTGTCCTTAAGGATACCGAGCATTTTATTCGAGATATCGCCGGCGATGATCCCAGTGCCGTTTTTGGCACAGGGCAACGTCAGACAGCCGTCGCCGCAAGCCAAATCAAGAAAAACGCCTTTTCCGGTGAGCTCGGTAATCTCCCTCGCGGCCAGGCTGTCCGCTTCTTCGATGATGTATTTTCTGCTCCCGGAATAAGCCTCTCCGATCTCTTCATAGCCGATGTATCGGTCGCCGTCTCCGGTCTTGACCGCGTCCGGCGCGTCGGAAAGCTGCCAAATTCCGTTAAAAAACGGCACGGCATACCCGCAGGAACAGACCGGCAAAGTCATTGAATTGTGACATTTCGGGCAGATGAACATGACAAAAATCCTTTCTGCAACGCATCCTTAAAATAAGTATAACATGTGTGCAGGGGATTTGTCAACATTAATCCGAATTCACACCTGTGTAAAGCCCTTACTTGCTCATACGGTAGCCGTTGGTGTAAACGTCGCAGAGCCGCATCGCGGCGGGATCAAGCGTATCCACCACCAATAAGTCTGCGCGCTTGCCGACTGCAATCGATCCGCATTCACCGTCTATTCCCACCATCTGTGCCGGATAGAGCGAGCCATGGGGAATGGCTTGCTCAATGCTGATGCCGACAAAGCGGGCGTAGTTTTTCATACCGTCAAAGAGATTGAGCGTGCTGCCGGCAATCGCGCCGTCCGAGGTGTATGCCTTGCCGTCCTTGACGCTGACCGGCATACCGGCGATCGAATAATCGTCCCCGTCCGGGCATCCGGTTGCCGCCATCGAGTCGGAGACCAGCACCAGTTTGCCCTCCGGCTTTTCGCGGTGCAGAAGCAGTACCATATCCGGGCATACGTGGAAGCCGTCGCAGATGACCTCGCTCCAGGCATCGTCAAGTAAGAGCGACGCAAGCATGGCACCGGGTGTACGGTGATGAATGGCGGACATGGCGTTAAAGGTATGCGTGAAGGAGCTGACCCCCCAAGACACAGCCTCGCGTGCCTGATCCATGGTTGCCTCGGTGTGACCCAGACCCACGGTCGCGCCCATACGCAGCGCGGTCTTGGTGAACGCCTCGCCGTTGTCCATTTCCACTGCGGCGGTCATATGTACCGGAAGCGGGCGCATTTTGGTGAGCAGCGCTTCCAGTTCTTTCTCGTCAAGAGAGGCAAGCAGTTCGGCATTGTGTGCGCCGCGTTTGCCGGGGTTGAGATACCGTCCCTCAAAGTGAATGCCTGCGACGGCGGCGCCAAAACCGTCCATCGGCCGGTGTGCTTTCTTGCAATTCTCAATGTAGGTTTCGATCTGCGGCATGGGAGCGGAAGCGATGGTCGCCATGACCGTAGTCGTGCCGGCTGCGGCATATGCACGCTGCATGGCGGCAAAGCCATCGGCGTCCGCGCTGTCAAAATCATAGCCCGCACGGCCGTGGGTGTGCACGTCCACCATACCGGGGATGACGTACCTGCCGCCCAGATCGACGGCCTCGTGGTCGTCGCTCTTGCCGGAGATGGCGGTGATGATACCGTCCTCGGCAACAAGCGATCCGTCAATAAAACTGCGCGTATCGCTGTCGTAAATTTTTGCGTTCTTGATCTTCAGGATTCTCATGATTCCCTCTCCTCTCTGATTTTCTCTATCAGGTCAGCCACCGCGCCCTCGTCACAGTGACACAAATGTACCGCACAGATCTCCTTGATCCGGTCGCTCGCGTTATCGGGGCAGACGGCGATATCGGCCGCGAGCAGCATATCCTCGTCATTCTGATAATCACCCATGGCGTACAGGGTAAGTTTCCCGCCGCCCCGCTCCACGTACGCTTTTGCCCGCAGGATGCCGCTTGCCTTGCATACGCCCCCACGGGTAAACTCGATCAGCGCTGCGTTTGACGAGGTCCCCTCAAGGGCGTCGCCGTACGTCTCATATGCCATACGGCGGATCTCGGGGACGGCTTCCGCACTCCCCCAAAAGACCACCTTATAGTACGCGCCGGTCTGTTCGTTTTTGTGAAAAGCACAGTGCATCTCGGGAAAGGCCGCGTGCACGGTCTCAAACAGGCGCTCAGCGATCTTATGATCCAAAAATTCTTCCCATAAGATCGTGCCGTCCGGTGCGATACCCAGCGCACCTGTGCCCAACACCATCGGAGCGTTCGCAAGCGCCCGGCAGGCCGGGTCGATCTGAGATAAGATCCTGCCGGTAGCAAAGGAAAACAAGCCCCCGGCCGCACGGAATGCCTCAATGGCCTCGCGGTTGCGCTCTGCCCCCTCGGGTGTTCCGGCAAGGAAAGTGCCGTCCATATCCGAGTAGATGAGCACCCCTTCCGCCCACCTTTTAAGATTTGTATGCATTGCGCAGTTTCCTCAAAATCTCTTCAAAATAGGCAGGCAACCCGCTCTCAAAGTGCATGCTCCGCCCGTCCGGGTGGACAAATCCGATCACCCGTGCGTGCAGGCATTGCCCGGCGAGCAGTTCGCGGTTTTCGGCCTCAAAGCGGTTTTTGCCGTTACCGTAGACCGGATCGCCCAGCACAGGCCGACCGAGATAAGCCATATGGACACGGATCTGATGGGTGCGTCCGGTCTCCAGGCGTACCCGCAGACGGGTAAAGCCGTCAAAGCGCTCGACCACAGTATAATGGGTGCGTGCCGGCTTTCCGTCCGCCGTCACTGCCATGCGTTTGCGGTTGGTGGGACAGCGCCCGATGGGTGCGTCGATCGTGCCGGTATCATCGGAAAAAGAGCCGATGACAACGGTTTCATATTCTCGGTCAAAAGAATGTTCTTTGATCTGGTCAGATAAAAAGATATGCGCCGCGTCGTTTTTTGCCACCAGCAACAGCCCGCTGGTGTCTTTATCGATACGGTGTAAGATTCCGGGGCGCATGACGCCGCCGATGCCCGAAAGGGTATCGCCGCAGTGGTATAGCAACGCATTGACCAGCGTCCCGGACGAATTGCCGGGCGCGGGATGCACCACCATGCCCTTGGGCTTGTTGACCACCAACAGGTCGGAATCTTCGTAGAGAATATCCAGCGGTATCTCTTCCGGGCGCTGTCCGGGCGGACGTGTGTCGGGCGGGGTAAAGAGAATGCAGTCGTCCGCACGCAAGCGGTAACTTTTGGCACGGGGTTTGCCCCCCACAGTGACCGCGCCCTCGGTGATCATACGCTGCACGGCCGCACGGGAAAGACCCGCCTCCTCCTGCAAAAACCGGTCGAGGCGCACTCCTTTGACGCCCTCGTGCGCGTGCAGCTCAGCCATCGTCCTCCTCCGGATCGGCTGTCTGTTGCCGTTTGTTCTCCCGCTCGCAACGGATACTGTCGGCGATCAGATAAATCGCCAGCATAAACACGCCCACACAGACGCAGGCGTCTGCCACGTTGAAGACCCATTTCCAGAAATCAAACAGCCGAACGTCGAAAAAATCAACCACGTAACCGCGTCCGATCCGGTCGATCATATTGCCGACGCCCCCGCCCAGAATCAGCCCGCAGGCCAGTTTGATCCAGAGATTTGCCCGTTTGCGGTAAAAGAACAAAAAGACGGCGACTGCAATCAGCAACACAAAAGACAGGAACAGAAAGATATATCTATGTTGGGAAAACAACCCAAAGGCCATGCCCCGGTTTTCCACATAGGTAAAGTTGAGCACGCCGTCCATGACAACGACGCTCTTATCCGGCGCAAGAGCGCTGAGCGCGATTTGTTTTGTGATCAGATCCGCGGCCACGCAGAGGATGGCCGTAATCAAAGCGACCGGCATGATTCGTCAACCACCCGGGCGCACCGCAGGCAGAGGAAGCCATCGTCGGTTTTCTTGCCCTGCTCCGACCAGATCCAGCACCGGTCACAGCGACAGCCGTCAGCGGGAGCGACCGCCACACCGATGCCGCTTTCGGTTTGGGTAAATGCATCAGCTGTAGGCTTCCCCTCTCCCAGGGTGACCTGAGAGACGATAAACAGGGTGGCAAGTTGGTCGCCGAAACTCTCAAGAAGCGCGCGCTGTGTGTCGTCTGCATAGACGGTCACCTTTGCGTCTAAACTCTTGCCGATGGTCTTGGCGGCGCGGGCAAGTTCCAGCGCTTTCATCACGTCGTCGCGCAGGGTGAACAACTGCCCGTAGCGTGCCTCGACCTCTGGGAAGGAAAACTCGTCCCGCACTGTGGGCATATCATTGAGATACACGCTCACCTTGTTGTCGTCAGCGCGGTGAGGCATACTCTCCCAGATCTCGTCCGAAGTAAAGGCCAGAATAGGTGCGATCAGGCGGGTCAGTGTATCCAGAATATAGTACATCGCCGTCTGTGCGCTTCTGCGGGCATGAGAATCTTTTTTCTCTGTGTACAGGCGATCCTTGGTAATGTCAATATACACCTTGGAAAGTTCCAGCACGCAGAAATCGCTGATATTGTGATAGACAATGTGGAAAGCATAGCGGTCGTAGGCTTCGATACAGGCGTCAACCAGCGCGTTCAGGCGGGAAAGCGCCCATTTGTCGATATCGTACAATTCCCCGGTAGGTACAAGATCGGTATCCGGATCAAAACCGTCACCTAAGTTTGCCATCAGAATACGGGCGGAATTGCGGATCTTGCGGTAGACCTCGGAGAGTTGTTTGAAGATCTCGTCCGACACACGCACGTCTACCGTGTAGTCACTGGACGCCACCCACAAGCGGCAGAGGTCAGCGCCGTACTTTTTGACCGCGTCCTCAGCCTCGATACCGTTGCCCAGCGACTTGTGCATGGCGCGGCCCTGGCCGTCCACCACCCAGCCGTGGGTGAGTACCGTGCGGTAAGGTGCGCCCTCTCCCTTTGCGCCCACAGCCGTGAGCAGAGAGGACTGGAACCATCCGCGGTATTGGTCTGCGCCCTCGAGATACAGGTCGGCAGGCCACTTTAATGCCTGATCCCCCTCCAGCACGGCGAAATGGCTCGAACCCGAGTCAAACCAACCGTCAAGGGTGTCGGTTTCTTTGTCCAAATTCCCGCCGCCGCAGTGAGGGCAGACGTATCCGTCCGGCAGTAACTCTCGAACGCTCAACTCATACCAGGCATTTGAGCCATGCTCTGCGAAGATGCGCGAAACCTTGTCGATGGTCGCCTCGTCGCACACCGGCTTGCCGCAGTCCTTGCAGGCAAAGACCGGGATGGGCAGGCCCCAGTGACGCTGGCGGGAGATACACCAGTCGGCGCGCTCGTTGATCATGCGCACCATGCGCTCGCCGCCCCATCCGGGGATCCATTCGACCTTACCGGCGGCCTCCACCGCCTGTGCACGGAATGCGTCCACCGAGCAAAACCACTGAGGGGTGGCGCGGAAGATGATGGGTGATTTGCACCGCCAGCAATGGGGATATTCGTGCTCGATCTCGTCGCTTGCAAACAGTGCGCCGCTCTCTTTCAGATCGGCGAGGATGGCGGCGTTGGAATCGGCATAATACATACCCGCGAACTTTCCCGCGGCCTCGGTCTGATAGCCCCGGTCGTCCACCGGAACGACAATCTCCATGCCGTAGCGGGAGCAGGTCACATAGTCGTCCGCACCGAAACCGGGCGCTGTGTGCACACAGCCGGTACCGGAATCCATGGTGACGTATTCTGCCAAGAGCAGTACGCTCTCTCTGTCAAGGAAAGGATGCCGGGTTTTGATAAACTCAAAATCAGAGCCGCGATAGCGCCCGACGATCTCGTACTCCCCGATACCGCCGGCCTGCATGGTCTTTTCACACAGAGCGCCCGCAACCACGTAGCCCTGCTCACCGGCGCGCACCAGAACGTATTCCTCACGCGGATGTACCGCGATGGCCAGATTGCCCGGCAGGGTCCAGGTAGTAGTCGTCCAGATGATAAACGAAATATCGGCCAGCCCCGAATCCGCAAATACACCCTTATCGTCGGTCACCGCGAACTTGACGTAGATCGAGGTACAGGGATCGTTTTGATACTCGATCTCTGCCTCGGCAAGAGCCGTTTCATCCTTGGGACACCAGTAAACCGGCTTTAAGCCCTTGTAGATATAGCCCTTGCGGTACATTTCGCCGAACACGCGCACCTCGCGTGCTTCAAAGGCGGGATCCATGGTCAAATACGGATGCTCCCAGTCGCCGATGACGCCCAGTCTGCGGAACTGTGAACGCTGACGATCGACAAAATCTTTTGCAAACGCATGGCAGGCGTTGCGGAACTCGGGCACCGACATCTTTTTACGGTCCAGTTTGTTCTGCTTGATAATGGCGCTCTCGATGGGCATACCGTGGTTGTCCCAACCCGGGATATACGGCACCCGGTAGCCGCGCATGGATTTATATTTGTTGATAAAGTCTTTGAGGATCTTGTTCATGGCCGTGCCCATGTGGATATTGCCGTTGGAAAACGGAGGGCCGTCGTGCAGCACAAAGGTGGGTTTTCCCGCGTTACGCTCGAGCATTAGGCGGTAAAGGTCCTTTTTCTGGGTCCGCTCCAGCATTGCAGGCTCTCTCTGCGCAAGTCCCGCCCGCATGGGGAACTCGGTCGTGGGTAAATTCAACGTGCTTGTATAGTCCTTTGCCATGATTATTCTTCCTCCGATTGCTGTTCTTCTGTTGACTGTGCGCTGATCTCTTCCCGTACGCTCTGCAAAATGCCGCGCACCGCCTCGTCCGCGCCCGCAAGGGTCTTTTCCAGATCCGGCAGGGCATTTATCGCCGCCGTGCTCTGCCCGATGGCCGCTTTTATCTGTCCCTCGTACTCACCCCGCACGCGGCGCAGGGTGTTGAGGATCTCGCACTCCCGTACGATGTCGCCTTTGATCTCTTCCAGTTTGGCGTCGCAGGATTCCTTGACGCTCTTGATAATCAATTCGGCCTTGGCGTTGGCCTCGTCCACGATCTTGGCCGAAACCTTTTGAGCGTTGAGCAGCGCCGTACGAATCGCCTCGGAATCCTTGGAATATTCCGCGAGTTGTTCCTCCAATTTTGCAATCCGGCGACCCAACTCGTCGTTTTCTTTATATAAGTCGGTATATTCGGCCAGCACGAAATCAAAATGCTCGTCGACCTCCGTGGGATTATATCCCCGCATGGCGCGGGTAAACGCCTTATTCTTTAGTTCATGGGGCGATATCATCTGGCAAACTCTCCCTTAAAAAAACATACTCAGTATAAAAATCAATAAATAAGTGATCATAAAAGACCAGTCAAACATTCCTCCGCCTATGCCGATACGCTCAAGAAAAGCCCGCACCGGTATAATCAGCGGTTCGGTCAGGGCGCAGGTCAACTCATAAAGATTTGAAATAACGTCATGGTCGGTATCCTGAAACCAGGACAGCAGTGCGCGTGCAGCAAAAAGAAGCAGCAACACCATAAAAATCATACGGACAACGCCACGCAGCAAAAACAGTGCCAAAGGTCATGCCTCCCAAAACGGCTGATACCCCTCCCACGGAATGCGGGAGAGGTACGGAAAGATACGATATAACCGGATTAAAACCCGCCGAATGTATCCGTCTTCCGCTGCGGCTGCGACATACGCTCCGCAGACAGGACCACGTTATTGGGTGTGATCACAAACGTGTGATCGGCCACCTTCTTCAGGTTTCCGTCAATCGAATAGGCGACGCCGGACAAGAAGTCGATCAGTCTGCGGGCAACCTCGTTGTTGGTATCCTCCAGATTGAGCACGATGGTACGGCGCGAAAGCAGATGATCCGCGATCGGCGACGCATCCTCGAACTTCTCCGGCTTGACTACCTTAAGCTCCAGCGCATTGGGCGAATAACCCTGCTGTCCCTGGTGCTGCGGCTGCGCATAACCGGGTTGCTGATAATCGGTCGCATACCCTGAAGAGGTGTTACCATCGTCAAACATGTAATCGCCGTCATCGTAATCCTCTACTGAATCCGGGTTCATCAACTGATTGAGTTTATCAACAATTCCCATCTTACCTTTACCTCCGAGAATTTCAAGTTACACTTTTATCTTTTACAGTATATCACATAAATTTGCAAATTTCAATAGTTTTGGGCATAGTTTCTTGCCCCGGAAAAACAATGATTCAATCAGCTGGACGGACGGGCGGGAAAATTCCGACGGAAACAGGCGTAAAACCGCAAAAATCCCGTATGGTTTTCAAGGTTTCACAGCGTTTCACAGCGCATTTCCGGCGGAATTTTCCCGCATCGATTCAGCGTTTTCCGAAAAGCACGCTTCCCAGTCTGACCATAGTCGACCCGCATTCAAGGGCGATCCCGTAACTGTCGGACATACCCATCGAAAGCATGCCCGGCCCGTTCAAGTGCTCGGCACAAAAGCGGTCATAGAGGGCGCGGGCCTCGGTGAAATACCGGCGCCATCCGTCCTCGCCGGCCCCTGCCGGCGCCATGGTCATCAGCCCCCGAACCCGCAGGTGGGATAACGGTGCGATCTGCGCGTAAAAATCGTCTAACTGCTCCGGGGTAATGCCGCCTTTGCTCTGCTCGGCGGCGATATTGATCTCGATCAGCACGTCCATCACCTTTCCGATGGCCCCGCACCGACGCTCGATTTCAAGGGCAAGGGGCAGGCTGTCGAGCGAATGAATCATGCTGACCTTGTCCGCAATGTACTTGACCTTATTTTTCTGAAGCGTTCCGATAAAATGGATTTCCGCCCGTTCTTTTGCCAGCGCGTCGTACTTTTCGAGTAATTCCTGCACCCGGTTTTCCCCAATCAGGTCGATGCCGCACTGTCGGATGGCATAATTGATGGTTTCGGGCGGGACGGTCTTGGTGGCCGCCAGCAAGCGCACGCCGGGATAGGGAGCAAGCCGTTCGCGCACCGAGGCGATCCGTTCTTCTATCATGCGATAATCGTTCATTCTATGATCTTCCCCTCGTACAGATCTTTTCCGTTTGTAATGACCAGTTCGCAATAGCCCAAGTCATACTTGACCGAATCCTCGTCCAGTGTGTTCTGCTTTTGCACGATCATATAGCCGTCCAGTTCGGTGAGCGGAGTGATTCTGCGAAAGCGGACCGTGCTGCCCTCCAGCACGTACACCCCGCGCACACCGTCCACCACCCGCACCGCCGAGGTGGGTACCCGGTATCCCGAATAAGAGCGCTCGACGATCTGCACGGTCTGGGAGCGCAAATAGTTGAAATCGCCGGGCATTTCGCTGGCCGAAAGCACCAGCACACACCGTCCGCCTTCGGTAGGCGTAATCATGCGCTCAAGGGACATACTGATATGCGTATCTGCATTGTAGGGAAAGACCACCTCGTAGGTCGAGCCGATGGTATAGTTTTTTGTGTCCTCCACGGCGATTTCAAAGAGCAGGTACCACTTGAAGTCGGTCACCAGCTTGCCGATCGTGTAGCCGCCCTCGCTCTCGGTGACCGGGTCGGCGGCGATCATACGGTCAAAATCATCGATGGTCATATCTGCGACAAGCGACGGATCGAACACGGTCTCATAGCCGTCCACATCGGTGAAAAAGTACCCGGAGGAGGCAGCGGTGATCTCGACGTGCGCGCTTCCCAGGCCCGCGATCAGGTCCTCTTCTAACCGGGCATAGCGTTCGCTTTGTTCTGTAAAATTTTCCACCGTGCCCACCAATACCTTGCGCCGGTTGAGCAGGATATTCAACTCGTTCTTTTTCTGCAAGGCGTAATCTATATCCCCTTCCTCGGTTTTGCGCATAATGGTACGATAGAGTTCTTTAATCTGCCCGTCAATATAGGCAGTGCCGCCCAAGCGGGTCCCCTCGTCAATACTGCTGTGGGAAAGAATGGATATTTTTTGGTCATATTCCATCAACTGCTCGCGCACCTCGGCGCCGTTCGCGCCGTCGTACACATGGGCGACGACGCTGTCGCGGGAAACTTTCTCCCCGTTTGCACAGCGATAACTGATCCCGCCTGCGGTGGGCGCATAAAGCAACTGCTCACTGCGCATGATATACCCGGTATATTCGCTCTTGAGTTCTGCCGTCACGCTCTCCGCAGCCAGCACCTCCACCGCATCCTTGTCCGAGGAAAAAAGATGATAGCCGAGATATGCAATCACGCCCACGCACAGCAGTACCGTGAGTACCGATATGGCAACCGTCCTCAGATATTTTCGGTCCATGTCTTTCCTCCTCCGTCGATTTATGTTTGTAAAAATTCGGAAATCAGTCGCCCGGCCTCGTCTTTGAGTTGCTCGCCGGACAATCTGTCCGTGTCAAACCAATGTACGGCGGCGTTTGCCCGAAACCAGGTCATCTGCCGCTTTGCATACTGCTTTGAGGCCCGCTTGATCTGTTCCACCGACTCCTCAAGCGACTGCTGCCCGGCAAAATATGCGCGCAGTTCTTTATAGCCGATCGCCTCTGCGGCAGTCGTTCCCGGCCGAAGATCCAGAGAGCGCACTTCGTCGATCAAACCCTGTGCGATCATTCCGTCCACCCGGGCGTTTATCCTGTTCCCAAGGGTTTCTCTGTCCGCCCGAAGGCCGATGATCAGCGCATCAAAGGGACTTTCATGCTCCCTTGAATGCTTGTCCCATTCGCTTTTGGGAATGCCGGTCAGATAGTAGGTTTCCAGCGCCCGCACCACCCGCTTTTTATTGTTGGGATGAATGGCCTCGGCCGAGAGCGGATCGACTTCCTTTAATTCCTGCCAAAGCAAGCCGCTCTCCCGGACGGACAGCGCCGCACGCAGTACCGGGTCCTCCCCCGCCCGGGAAAAGACGTTCCCGGTCAGCACCGCGTCGAGATACTGTCCGGTTCCTCCGCAAAAGACGGGAAACACGCCGCGGTCTGCAAGTTCTTTTGCAAGTTGTGTCGCCCGCTCGGCGTACTCAGCGCAGGAAAAATTTTCCTGCGGGTCAACGATATCCAACATATAATGGGGCACACTGCGCATTTGCTCAGGAGTGACCTTGCCGGTACCGATATTCATGCCGCGATAGACCTGCATGGAATCACAGGAAATGATCTCTCCGCCAAAGCGCAGCGCCAGTTTTATCGCCAGCGCGCTCTTGCCTACCGCAGTCGGGCCGACAACGGCGAGTACTTTTGGTTTCATGACAAAGGCCTCATACGGAATTTATTTTTTGCAGCGCCATATTCTCTTCTCATTGTCTCTACGGACACGACCCGCCGTTTGCTAAGTTTGCAGACGTCGGCCCCGTTCACCGATTTTCCCCGCAACTCGGCTGCGTCACTGAACGCCGTCATCTCTGAAAAGCATATTCACATGAGCAGACAGGCATCGCCGAATGAAAAAAATCTATATTCCCTCTCGATGGCCTCGGCGTAGGCGGCAAGGACTTTCTCCCTGCCGGCAAAGGCCGAGATCAACATGAGCAGCGTGCTCTCGGGCAAATGAAAATTGGTGATCAGCGCATCGGTGGCCTTAAAGCGATAGCCGGGGTAAATAAAGATGCCGGTGTCGGCGCTCATGGCGTGCACGATCCCGTCCTCGTCGGCAGCGCTTTCCAGAGTGCGGCAGGAGGTCGTTCCCACGCACACGATTCTGCCGCCCGCCGCACGGGCGGCGTTGATGGTTCCGGCCGCCTGCTCGGTAACCGTAAAAAACTCGGTGTGCATTTTGTGCTGGTCGATCCGCTCGGCCTTGACCGGACGGAAGGTACCGAGGCCCACGTGCAGCATGACCGGCACGACCGCGACCCCCTTGGCGTGGATGGCGTCGAGCAATTCGGGGGTAAAATGCAGGCCGGCGGTGGGGGCCGCAGCAGAGCCGGCAGTTTTGGCATATACGGTCTGATAGCGGCTGGCGTCGGTCAGTCGTTCGGTGATATAGGGCGGCAGCGGCATGATCCCGATCTCGTCGAGCAGGTCGGGCAGCGTATGACAGGTCCGGTCATAGTGTAACCGCACCAACCGGTTGCCGCCGGGCAGAATTTCTTTTACCTCGGCACGCAGTTTTCCGTCGGCGAATACAATGACAGTACCGGGGCGGGCACGCCTGCCCGGACGGGTCAAGCATTCCCATTCGTCCGGGGCGTGCTCCCGCAGAAGCAGCACCTCCATGTCGATGCCCGTGTCTGCTTTTTTGCCTAACAGCCTCGCGGGAATGACCTTGGAATCGTTGACCACCAGAACGTCGCCCGAATTCAGATACTCTATCACATCGTGAAAGATCCGGTGCTCGATCTCGCCCGTCTGCCGGCGGAGCACCAGCAGTCTCGACTGATCCCGCCGATCGGCGGGATGCTGGGCGATCAGCCGTTCGGGCAATTCGTAGTAAAAATCATGGGTGAGCAGTTCGGTCGGCCGGGGCCTGTTTTCTATCGTCATATCCATCCAACTTTCATTCAAGTAAGTTTATTATACAGCGAAAACGCCGCTTTTTCAAGAGCGGGAGGGTAAATCATGAAAAAAGAGCCGATATTTCGCGGTGTTTGCACCGCGCTTTGCACGCCGTTTCGGGAAACAAGCATTGACTTTGAAGCCATGGAGGAGCAGATCGAGCGACAGATCACGGCAGGAGTCGCAGCGCTTGCGGTCTGCGGCACGACCGGCGAAAACGCAACATTGACCGACGCTGAGCACAAGCGGCTGATCCGCTTCGCGGTGGAACGGGTGCGGGGACGAATCCCGCTGATCGCGGGGACGGGCTCAAACGACACTGCTCACGCCATAGAAATGAGCCGATATGCCGCCGACGTGGGCGCGGACGCTCTGCTCACAGTGACCCCGTACTACAATAAGACCTCGCAAGAGGGTCTGTACCGTTCCTTCATCGCCATCGCCGACGCGGTAAACTGCCCGATCATTCTATACAACGTGCCCAGCCGCACCTGCGTGGACACCTCCCCCGAAACCTACGCCCGCCTGAGCGAGCATCCGAACATCGTAGGGGTCAAAGAAGCATCTCCCTCGCTTGCCAAGGTGATAAAGACCCGACGGCTGTGCGCAGACGCGCTCACGGTCTATTCGGGCAATGACGACCTGACCCTGCCCCTGCTTGCGGTAGGAGCACAAGGAGTGATCTCGGTGGTTTCCAACCTGATCCCCGAACGTATGTGTTCCCTGTACGACGCATGGGCGATAGGCGACGTCGAGGGCGCCGCCGAACAGCAGATCGCCCTTGAGCCGCTCATGGCCGCCATGTTTTGCGAGGTCAATCCCGTCCCGGTCAAGTACGCCATGTCGCTGATGGGGCTTTGCAGGGAGGACGTCCGTCTGCCCCTGTGCGCGCCGGACCGAACAAACCGGGAAAAAATCGGCACACTGCTTTCCGAATACGGTTTGATCTAAAAAACCCGGGCGGACGCAAAAACGCTCCGCCCGGATCTTGTTAAGAAAAATTAAGAATAATTTAAGAAAAATAAAGATATGTTTCAGAATATTCTACTTGAAAGTAGGAATAAACTGTGTTATGATGAATATAGCTTAAAATTGAATGGACAAGAGGGACTGAAAGAAAAATGAAGTACCGTATAAAAAATGTGACCCGCCGTACGGCTCCGGAATTGGCTTCTCAAAGCCCACCCGAATCCGAACTGATCACCATCGTAGGCGACATAACGCAGGAGGAATACCTCTTCCCTGAGGATACGGCCGCAGCCGAGGGCACGTCTCAGAGCTCCAATACATTCCTTGCCTTTCTGCGCTCGCCGCGCGGGCGCATTTTGACCGCCGTTTGCGCGGCGGCAGTAGCGCTGATTGCCATCTTCGTGCCCACCGTACTGCTCATTTCCGCGTCGCAAAAGAGCACCCACGGCGGCGGAACAGAGCCGACAAGCGATGGCACTGTGGTAAACTGCAACCATGAATTTGAACAGATTACCATCAAAGAGCCGACCTGCACCAAAGAGGGCACGGCAAAGAACGTCTGCAAGCTGTGTAATTTCGTGCGGGATCAGGTCACGCTGGAAGCGCTCGGTCACAACATGAGGACCAAGATCACAAAGGAGGCCGACTGCGAAAACGAGGGCGAGAAAAAAAGGACCTGCGCTCTCTGCGGAAAAGAAGAGATCGAGGTCATTCCGCCCAAAGGGCACTACTGGCTTGAACTGGAAAACGAGCGGGTGGAGGCCACCTGCGCCCGTGAGGGCAAGTATGTGCAAATGTGCACAAATTGCAGCAAACGGGAGACTCACGTCATTGAAAAGCTGCCCCATACCATGCAGGCGCCCGTGACCGTTGCCCCCACCTGTACCCAGGATGGCAGCAAAACTTCCACGTGCAGTGTCTGCGGATACAAAGAGATCCAAACGACCGAGCCTGCCACCGGCCATACCTACGCCCCGGCTACCTGTCAAAGCCCCGAGAAATGCACCCAATGCGGGCAGACGCGGGGCACAACCGTGGGACACCGTTATACAAACGGCGTTTGCGTCACCTGCTGGAACGTACAGCCCGCCGACGGCCTGCGCTCCCACATCGCCCTGCAAAACACCCAGGTAGACCTGGGAGAGTTGGTCTTTATACAACTGGGCACAAACATTGATCTGGTCACGGTAGGCGGCACACAGGCCGTGTGTGTTCCGATATCCATCCGATATTCGGTCCTGCCCCAGCAGCCGCTGAGCACCGGCTCGTTCCGGGTGACCGCACCCGGCTCCACCGTAAGCGATCTGCTGTCCTCCTCTGAAAACGATCCCTTTGCGCTCCCAAGCGCGCCGGGCATTGTCAACGGAACGATCTATCTTCCCTACCATGGGGTCGGCGAATATCTGTTGGATTTCTCAAATGAAAAGGTCTCCCGCACCTTCTCGATCAACGTATCCCCCCTCTATTCCCACGCAAAGACCATTCTGGACGACGCGGAAAAACTGCGCACGTAAAAACTGCCCGAAGAAGAGAAAAAGAACGCTCTTCTTCGGGTAGTTTGTCTTTTGCCGTAATCTATTTATTCTTGGTCCGGCTCGTCCAGCTCTGCCATTACAAGATCCAGCGCCTGATAACGCATGAGAATGGTGGCGACCTGCGCACGGGTAGCCGTTCCCTTGGGCTTGAGCAACACCTGATCCCCCGCCTTGGATCCGGTGATCAGTTCTACGGAATTGGCCCAGGACAGAGCCTCGCTTGCGTAATTTGAGGTATCGGATCCGTCCGGGAAAAGGAACAGATCGGCGCTTTGGTCGGTAAGATATCCCTTCTTTTGCGTATAGCGATAGAGAATGGTGGCCATTTGCTCACGGGTGATATCGTGCGTGGGCGAGAATACGCCGGGGTTTGTACCGTTGACGATATCATTGGAAGAAGCCCACAGTACCGCGTCCGTATAGTATTTTCCAGCCGCCACATCCTGAAAGGTGTTGGAAACTCCGCTCACATCCGGGCTGCCCTCCATGCGGTAGAGCACACTGACCAGCATGGCGCGGTTCATAGCCTTGTCGGGCGCAAACAGCGTATCCGACACACCGTTGAACAGATTGTTGCGAAATGCGTAATTGACCGCATCATAATACCATTTTCCGATCTTCACGTCCGTAAAAGGAAGCCAGTACGGGTCGATGGTCAAAAGCGAGATATGCACGCTGTAATTCTCATAACGCTTACTGGATGCCCGCAAAAGCGAGTAGTACAGCATACCGTCCGAGTCGGCATAGGTACCGCGGAGT
The DNA here is from genome assembly GCA_947625805.1 of uncultured Clostridia bacterium. GTDB lineage: Bacteria > Bacillota > Clostridia > Oscillospirales > CAG-272 > CAKSEI01. The sequence goes on along the minus strand of CANQPT010000010.1, from coordinate 26,920 downwards.
ACGGTGTCCGTGCCGTACATAGGCACATCATAGATCTGCAGATCTCCGGTGACAGGATCCAGCACAAAGATGTAGTTTTCATTATTGAAAAGCAACACGCTGGTAAAAGCGGACAGACCGGTGTACGTGGCGGGACTGCCGTACACGCTCGGATCGTAAATTCCATCGCGATTGCTCGGCCACAGAATATTCGTCCCGCAAGCCTTGGTCTGCATATTGAACTCGCGAATGGTATGATCGTAGTAAGCATACCATTTGTCTTTCAGCGGAACGATGGGCGTTTCCACGGCGGCCCAGCCCGCGTTGTCGTAAAGGGTGCTGTTGCAGGTGCGGTCATCCATATACCCGGGATGATCGGAAAAGCCCGCATCCGAGCGCAGAAAATACTCGTGGGTCACGTGTCCCAGCGGGTTGGATGGCTGGGTGTTCACAAAGGTCGGATCGTCCCATGTCACGTCCACGTGATACCAACTGCCGTCGATACACACCAAATTCCAGACGTGGCTGAGTTGATCGCTGATGCAGTAGTCGCTTTGAATCCCGGCCCTTCCGAGAAGGTATCCGTACCAGAGTTCGTATGCCTCGCACACGCCGTGTCCTTCGGTCACAAGGCCGTATACGTCATAAATGTTCAACGTTTTATCGTAATCGTACCGTGCCGCGATCTGATCGTGCAGGTAAAGCGCTTTTTCGGTCTGGCTCCATGAATTGTCCACGGTAGCCATGATGGCGTCCGCCTCGGCGCGCACGACGGCAAGCCGACTTTCATATTCGCTTCCGGTCACCGAATAGTTGGGTCTCAACTCGGTCACCTTGCCGTCGGATTGATTGTAACTATACCAATAAGCATTCTCAAGCTGAAAAAGTTCGGCTTCCAGATTGGTAATATCCAACATCAGATATTCCAGCTCTTCCGCCGTCATCGAGTACGCGGTAAAGTCGATCTTCTCCGCGCATAATTTCATTTGAGCGACCACTTGATCGTACGCCTCGGCAGGATATGCATCCGAGCCGGGCGTCGCCGCATATTGCTTTAACCGATTGGACGCAACGGCGATCTCCGACGTACTCTGCGGATTCAAGGACGCGGCATAAGAGCCGACGGGAGCGAAAATCAGCGCCAGCGCCAAACAAAAAGTAACGATTCGTTTCATGCTTATTCTCCTTTTGGACTGTTTTGACTTGCCTATTATATCATACCTGCCGCAAACCAGTCAACCCAAAACTTTTTCTTTTACCGGGCATTTTTTGTGTTTTTACAATATTTTTTTGAAAGCCGTAGGAAGAGCGACCGCGTCTGGCTCGGTCCACGTGAAGGCCGGACTCCGAACGGGACACTGCAAGATATAGGGGTGCATGATCCACTCGATATGCGTAAAAATATGCTTTTTTGTCTTTTGCGCCATGGGTTTTCCCGTAATCCCCCAGGCACAAAGGCGGACGCGCACCTGTTCGGGCGTCAGTTCCCCCGTCACACAAGGCAGTTCCCACATTCCTTGCAGCACTCCGCCTCCCTCTCGCTTGCGCACCGCGATCTTCCCGTCACACCAAAGCAAAAAGACCGTCTGATGCTCCACTTTGCGGGCAGGACGCGCACGTTTGACCGGATAACGCTCCCACGTTCCTTTGCGCCCACAGCGGCAGAGGTCAAACAGCGGACAGCGCTCGCATAGGGGCGCGCCGCCCGGCAGGCAGACCATAGCCCCCAACTCCATCAGCGCTTGGGTAAAACTGCCGCGATCGGTGGGCGGATAGATGCGGGCAAGGACGTTCGCTACCTCTTTTTTATAGGAGGGCGTCGTAATATCAGTCGGATTTTCACATAGACGGCTGATTACCCGCAGGACGTTGCCGTCCACGGCCGGCGTAGGTTTTTCAAACGCGATGGACGCGATCGCCCCCGCAGTGTATTCGCCGATGCCGGGAAGTGCGGCAAGCGTCTGCGCATCAGAGGGAAAGACGCCTCCGTACTGCTCACAGACCACCCGCGCCGCCTTTTGCAGATTGCGGGCGCGGGAATAGTACCCCAACCCCTCCCAGAGCTTGTATAACCGCTCCTCGCTCACCCGAGCGAGGGAGCGTACGTCGGGAAGTTCGGCGATAAAGCGCACGTACGCCTCCCTGACCGCCTCCACCCGGGTCTGCTGAAGCATGATCTCCGAGATCCACACCCGATAGGGGTCGGTATTCTCACGCCATGGCAGCACTCGACGGTTGGCATGATACCATGCAAGCAAGGGCTCCACCAGCGCCGCAAGTTCTTGATTCTGATACAATAAAAATCCGCTTTTCATCTCTTTTCTCCGGACTTATTGTAACCGACCGGCGGCAAAATGTCAACGCTCCGGGAGAATTTTCCCGAAAGCGGTTGACAAACCAAGAAAAATAGGGTATAATATTGTATAGTTAATCTGTAAGTTTTGTGTAAATAAGGACCGGCCATGAATTTCATCGTACTTTTAATGTTGCGCCACAACTTCCGCAACGGGCGAATGTGACGCAGAACCATCATCAGACCAAAACCAAAAACAAAAACAAATTTTTAAGAAAGAGGTATTTACCCATGAATTATACTTACGAAAACAACTATAAATTTGAAACCATCCAACTGCACGCAGGCCAAGAAAACCCTGATCCCGCATCCGACGCGAGAGCCGTTCCGATCTATCAGACAACCTCCTATGTATTTCGAGATTCCAAACATGCGGCCGACCGGTTTTCCCTTGCCGACGCGGGCAACATCTACGGTCGACTGACCAACTCGACCGTAGATGCGTTCGAGCAGCGGATCGCGGCCCTTGAGGGCGGCGTTGCAGCACTGGGCGTGGCATCCGGCGCTGCGGCGGTCACCTATACCTTCCTCAACCTGGCCGGCGCCGGGGACAACATTGTATCCGCCCGGACCATTTACGGCGGCACTTACAATCTGCTTGCCCATACCCTGCCCGAGTACGGCATCACCACCACTTTTGTGGACGCGGACGTCCCCGGAGCCTTTGAGAGGGCCATCAATGAGAGGACCAAGGCGGTCTTTATCGAAACCATCGGCAATCCAAACGCCACCCTGATCGATATTGAAAAGGTCGCCGCCATCGCTCACGCGCACAAGATCCCGCTGGTGGTAGACTCCACCTTTGCTACCCCGTATCTGGTGCGTCCGTTTGAGTACGGAGCAGACATCGTCGTCCATTCGGCGACCAAGTTCATCGGCGGTCACGGTACGGCAATCGGCGGCGTGATCGTAGACAGCGGCAAATTCGACTGGGAGGCAAGCGGCAAATTCCCGTCCTTGGTAGACCCCAACCCAAGTTATCACGGCATCAGTTTTACAAAAGCGGCTGGGCCGGCAGCATTCGTCACCAAGATCCGCGCGATTCTTCTGCGCGACACCGGCGCGACTCTGGCTCCTCTGCACGCATTCTTATTCTTACAGGGACTTGAGACCCTCTCCCTGCGGGTAGAACGCCATGTATACAACACCCTGAAAGTAGTAGAGTTCTTATCCTCTCATCCCAAGGTGGAAAGCGTCAACCATCCCTCCCTGCCGGACAATCCCCACCACGCTCTTTACGAAAAATACTTCCCGAACGGCGGTGCGTCCATCTTCACCTTTGACGTCAAGGGCACAGCCAAGGATGCACAGGAGTTCATCGACAAATTACAGATTTTCTCCCTGCTTGCAAACGTAGCCGACGTCAAGAGCCTGGTCATTCACCCGGCCTCCACCACCCACTCTCAACTGACCGAGAAAGAACTGCTCGAACAGGGCATCAAGCCGAACACGGTGCGGCTGTCCATCGGTACCGAGCACATCGACGACATCATTGCCGATCTTTCTCAGGCACTGGGTGATTGACAAAAAACGCACAGGACCCCGACTGAGTAAAATGCACCCCAAAAGTCAGACAATACGGTATACTGTCTGACGGGGTGCATTTTTATACCGAACAGAGCGCCAAACAATCGGTAAGAAGCACATAAGGAACATCTGACGCCCGATTTTTCGTACCGCTACGGTGTTTTTTATCCTACGCCTCTCGACGGGAGCGGACTCTGCGGAATACAAGTGCGAACAGTTTCATCAGCAGATTCACGCCCAAAATCAGCAGAGAGACGAAAGCCGCGCTTTCCATCAGACGCTGTGCCTCGAACTGATTGATCATCAGCGCAACGGGTTTGGGGGAGGGCGGCGCGAGAAACGACACTGCCGAAATGGTCATCATCGCGTTCACGAAAAAGTAGACGAACATTTCCACCAGCGTCCCGCGCACCTTGGGGAGGATGACGTCGCGGATAATGCGAAATCGTCCCGCGCCGATGCTTTGGCCAACGTCCTCCAGATTCGGATTGAGCTTGGCGAGGGTGTTGTAGATCATAAGATACGGCGACGCGAAAAAGTGTACGATGTTAGCGAGAATCAGAATAACGATCGTGCCGTAGATCGGCGTTCCGTGAAAGCAGATCACGTAGGAAAGTCCCAGCACCAATCCGGGGATCGCCATAGAGGTGACGGCGGCCAAATGCAGTCCCTTTCCGGCGGGACCCTTGACGCGCGCGGTCAGATAGGCGCACACAAAAGCGATCGTCGTCCCAAACGCCGCAGAAAGGAGGGCGTACAGCAGGGAGTTGCCGAGGTATTGACCCGCACCGGCGCGAAAGGTCTTTTGAACGTGATGCAGCGTGAATGCCGGATTGACGGGATATTTCGTCTCGAACGCCATCAGCGCGAACGCAGCGATCGGCGCAAGTACGAGCAGGGAAAGCGCCGCGCAACAGACGTAGGCGGATGCGGCGGAAATTTTGCCGCGGTTGGGCTCGACGGGTTCCGGCACGAAAGCGCCCTGCCCCGGCTCCGGATTCAGAAAATCGGCGATGAAAGCAATGATAGCCGGGATCAGCAGTACCGCTCCAATCACGCTTCCGGCGCTGTAATCCATCATCGCGACGGCCTTGTTATACATCAGGACGGAAAGCGTAATCATCTTGCCGCCCACCATCAGCGGGACGCCGTAATCAGTAACAATCATGGTGAATACTGCAAAAAATGCAGAGATCAGCGTTTTCCGAAGATAGGGAAGAGTGAGATCGGTAAAACGTCTGTGGCGCGGAATACCCAGCACCGCGGCGGCCTGATAGGGCATGCCGTCCTCATATTGCAGCATACCGGAGATCATCAGGAACGCCATGGGGAAAGAGTACATCACCGATCCCGTCACCACACCCCAAAATCCGTAAAGACTGCTGTTCCAATGCAGCAGATTGGTCAGCAGTCCGTTTGAGCCGAACAGCGCCACCAATCCAAACGCATGGGAAATAGAGGGAATGAGCATCGGGATCGTGAACAGCATAGCAAACAGCGCCTTACCTCGGATGGAAACACGCTCCAGACACCAAGCGGCTATCAGCGCAATCACAAGGGAGATGGCTGACGCCGTAAATGCAGTGGAAACCGAATTTCCCACCGCCGGCCAAAACTGTGCCGACGCGGCGATTTCCCGCAGTCCGGACGGGGTGATGCGGGCAAGCATCGTCGCTAAAGGCAGTACGACGCAGACAAGAAAGAACAGCGCCAGACACAACTGCACAACGTTGTGGGCGCGGACCCGCCGCTTCACGGCCGCACCTTCCTTTCTCCGATAAAGCGCGCCAGCGAATCCGCCTTTGCCTGAAGATTGTCCAGCACGAATTGCCGGACATAGTTGTTCGCGGGCGCTTGGGCAATCCGGTCCGGCGTATCAAGCTGACTGATTTCTCCGCGGTTCATAATCATGATGCGGTCGGAGAGCGCGAAGGCTTCCTCCTGATCGTGCGTGACGTAGATCATAGTGGTACCGAAGGATTTTTGCAAATCTTTCAGCTCCCGACGCATGGCAAGACGGGTGGCGACGTCGAGGGCGGACATCGGTTCGTCAAACAGCACGATATCCGGATTGAGAACCAGTGTCCGCGCAATGGCGACACGCTGTTGCTGTCCGCCCGAGAGATGGTGCGGCGTCTTTTTGGCATGCTCCTGCAAACCGACCGCCTCCAGCATCCGCATCGCGCGCTCCTGCGCATCCCGCTTTGGGACTTTGCGGAACCGCAGCGCATACGCGACGTTCTGCAACACCGTCATGTTCTCAAACAGGGCGTAATTCTGGAAAACAATGCCCATGCCGCGCTCGGACGGACGGGCGGTCGTAATGTCCCGCCCATCTTTTATTACGACGCCGCCGTCGGGCGCAAGAAGACCGATCAGAATACGCAGCAGCGTTGTCTTTCCGCATCCGGATGGACCGAGAATGGAAAGAAATTCCCCATCATTTACGGAAAAGCTCACGGATTTCAGCACGTCGGCGTTGCTTTTATAGCCCTTGCACAGGTTGGAGATTTCCAGTTTTGTAGTTAACTGAAGGTCCATTTTTTCAACAGACGCTCCTTTTCTTCCTGCGTGTCGTTTTCCATGTTTCCGCTCGGGATTTCAGACGGGAAACCATCCATTTTGGGTTTGCTGTCTGTAAAAATCTGTTCCGGGCAGAAATTTTCGTTGTTGCCGCGGCAGAGGTCGGTAGACAGATAGTTAAAAACGTCCATAACTTCCGAACGGTCGGCGCTGCCGGCCAGCACGGCGTTGCCGTACATGCTGTGCGGAGAGCCTTCGGCGAAAAATGTGATTGTAAGGTCAACGCCCTGACTGATTTCCGTTGCGGCCTGCATCGTCATACCGATCCCCACGGCGACCTCGCCCTGCACCAGCGCATTGACGGGGCCGGAGCCGGAAGAGGTGTAAGCTAAGATGTTGTCCGTCAGCTTTGCGAAGTAATCGAAAGCCTCGTCCTCGCCCCATTCGTTGGTAAGTTGCCGCAGAAACATATAGCCCGTGCCGGACGACGTGGGACTCGGCATCGAGATCAGTCCCTTGAAAGCCGGGTCGAGCAAATCCTGATAGGACGTTGGCGTGGGCAGATTCTTTTCCTCAAGTACCTTCGGGTTGAGGATGATGCACCCGCCATTTTTAGACTCCGGCGTAAACTTGCGACTTTCCGGCACCAGTTCCGGCAGGAATGAAGAAAAATCAAAATCCGTCAATTCGGCCAGATACGGCTCGCATTTTTTCAGGTAGCCGTACTCCTCCGAGAGGATGATGTCGCAGGTGCAGTTTTCCCCTTCTTCGATCACCTTCGCGGCGATGGTGCTGGTGTTCATGTACTCAAGATTGATTGTGTAATCCGGGAATTTTTTCTCTAACTCGGAGAGATAATATTCGTTGCGGTAGTCCTCACCGCTCGTCCAGATGACGATTTTGGCAGTCCCGTTTTTTGCACAACCGGGCAACAGCAGGGAAAGTACGGTCAGACAGGCCAGCACAAGGCACAGTAGTTTGCTTTTTTTCATGTCAATTTCTCCTTTATACATCATAAGTTTTATCAATTGCCTTCAATTCCTTGAAGGTATCAATCTCTATCACGTCCTGTTCGGTACATGGACTGATTTCCACCCGGTATGCGTCGCGGAAAATGTCGAGCGGCACCATATCCCAATACCGTTCTTTGCCTCCCGGCATCTCGTAGGCCTGAAGCAGATGCTCCGAGAGTTTCGCGCCGTCCTCCGCGTTCCAGTAAGAAATCCCAACCTCTTGATAGCAGTCAATTCCTCCGATTTTCTGTTCGGTGATAACGCCGTCCTTTACGGTGAAGCACCAATCGTTGGAGCGCTCCATGGGAATCCCGAGGAAGTTGGAGGCGTAGTGGTACTTGTGCAGGATGCCCGGATTGCGGATGAGCAGATCTGCTTCCAGAACATAGGCGTTCCGGAGCAGATAGCGCACACAAACGGCCGAGGAAATATTATTGGTTTCGTTGTATGACGGATTTTCCAGAAATTTCAGCATCGGATATTTATACAGCAACTGATCGAACTGCTCCGCAAGGTAACCGCGCACGATGTAGATTTCCTCAATACCGATGTCAAGACAGGCATCGAGCAGTCCGTCGATGATGCGCTTTCCGTTCACCCGCACCAGCGGTTTGGGTGTGTTCAGGGTGACGGGCACCAGCCTTGTCCCGAAACCGGCCGCCACAAAAATGGCGCGCTTGACGCGGTAGGGCTCCAGCGCGGCGACGCCGTCCGGCGTGATGCGGCCGTTCGCTGCGTATCCCAAATCGGTTAGTTCTTTTCCGATTCGGTTGACGGTCCCAAGGGAGTGTCCGGTGGTTTCCCCCAGTTGTCGCTGGGTCATCGGTTGGGCCGCTTCAGCCAGCGCGCAGAGAAGATCGAACTGCTTGCGGGTAAGAGAAGATTCTGTTTTCATGGCAATACTCCTTTTGTTCCATTTGAGTTGTCAGACAGAGAAAAATGGAACACGTCGATCCGCTTCAGGACGCGAAATTGCACAGGCGCCTTGCCTGTTCCGGCAAAGGAGCGCCTATGCGATTTTTGAACGCGGGTCATTTCTGTCTGACAACCGGTTTCAGATGATAGAAAATCCGTTTCAGTCGGCTTGATATACTCTGTTTCGGAAATGCTCGTATACTCGGTGTATGGCTTGGAGCAAACGTCACTGCGCCATGCGTTTTGCGTTTCTGTTTTTCCCGACGAATGGGTTGTATTTCTTTCGCGGTCTTATCATGCGAATGAAAGGTCGACGTATGCTTTGCTGTGATTTCTGTCGGCTGCAGCATGTTAACCCACACCGATTTTACTTATTTATTATAACATAGCTGTTCGGAAAAAGCAATATACGATCCCAAAAAATATAAAAATTTTCTTGTAATAAAATCAAACGATTTCCCTTTTGTTATTTTACCACACTGTCTGACTTTTGAGGTGCATTTCACTCAGTCGGGGATCTTTTTATGCAAAGATTACAAAAGAATGCTTGAAAAAAACGGCTTTCTATGTTATGATAAGATCAACTTCTTGTAAGGAGGAAAAAGATGCATTTGCAGGAATCCGGGGAAATGTACCTCGAAACCATTTACGTGCTTTCCAAACGCGGGCCGGTACGCTCTCTGAACGTGGCGGAACACATGGGCTTTTCCAAGCCGAGCGTCAGCCGTGCGGTTGGACTGCTCAAAAGCGGAGGATACCTGACCGTGGATGGGGACGGATCCCTCTATTTGACCGAGGTAGGCCGTGAGGTAGCATCCAAAATATACGATCGACATACCACCCTAACCGCCTTTCTTGTCGGGCTGGGGGTGAATCCCGATACGGCAAGCGAGGACGCCTGCCGAATGGAGCACGTCATCAGCGACGCTGCTTTCGAGGCCATTAAAAAACAAATCAACAAATAAAAAAACATCCGAAGGACGACCCTTCGGATGTTTTTTTATTTAGCTGTGGGTTGCGATGGTGGTTTCAAATCGCATGAGAATGGTCGCAACCTGTGCGCGGGTGGCCGAGCCCTTGGGATTCAGGGTGACCGGGCTTCCCGCACCTGCGGAAGTACCGGTGATCAGCTCTGCCGCATTGGCCCATGACAGCGCTTCCTTGGCGTAATTGGAAGTCTTGCCGCCATCCGGGAAGGAATTCAGGTTGGCGCTCTTGCTTGTATCAAAGCCCTTGTACTGCGCGTAGCGGTAGAGAATGGCCGCCATCTGCTCACGGGTGATGTTGTTGGTGGGAGAGAACACGCCCTCGCCGGTACCGTTGACGATCTCGTTGGTAGACGCCCAGATCACCGCGTCGGTATAATACTTACCGGCGGCAACGTCCTTAAAGGTGTTGTCCTTCGCACTCACGAACGGGCTGCCCTCCATACGGTAAAGCACGCTGACCAGCATACCGCGATTCATGACGTTGTTGGGTTTGAATTCCGTTTCCGATACGCCGTTGAACAGTTTGGTGTTGACCGCATACCGTATTGCTTCGTAATACCACTTGCCCTGCGCAACGTCGGGGAATTGTTTATCAATATCCTTCATCATCGGGATCGGAGTCACGTCCGTAGTATAGCCGCAGCCGCGCAGACAGTGATGGCTCTTGCTGCCGAACGCCCTGTTGGTCGCCTGTTTGTCGATGGTCCAGAGAGGATCAATAAGGTGCGCGTCGGTCAGTCTGTGCTCGTAGAAGCCGCAGACCGTGCAGGTGCGTTTCTCGCTGCCTATCGCGACGCAGTTGGATTCAAGAGAAGTGGTCCATTCGCCGAACGTATGGGTCTTGCAGGCAGGACTCTGAGCAGACTTCTCCACAGTGCTTTCCAGAGTTGCGGCCAGAGTGAAGGAGCCTAAGCGGTTTGCATTCAAGGTTTTGTCGTATATGCCGCCGTTGTTGGAAAACTGTACGCAGGTCTTGGTGTTGGGCTTTCCGTCGTTTGTCACGTTGCACACACGCAGGTAGACGTCGTAATCGCCTGCCTCCAGCGTGCTTGCGATCTTACATTCGATGGTGAAGTCGGAGACCTCCTGGGTGTACCAGGCATTGGGATTGACACGATCGTCCAAATCGATGCACTCGACCTCTTTGCCGTCCTTGACCAGCAGAAGTTGTGCCACCTTATCCTGCACGCAGTTGCCGAAGCCGGTGTTCTCGATGGAAACGTTCATCTGCAAGAGTCCGCCCTTGGAGATGGTAGGAGTCAGCTCAGACTTGCGCACCACGAACACGTAGCCCATGTGGTTGTGGATAAAGGTATAGCAGCTGTAGCCGTAGTAGGCCGACACGTCCGCGCGGGTTGCGAGCTTGGCAAGTTCCTCGGTAAAGGGAATCTGGTCGTAGCCGATCTTCGTGAAGTTAATGGTAGCGGTGCCGTCCGAATTGTCGACGATCTCGACCGTGGCAGGATCCATCACCGCGCCGACGGGATCGTTTTCCGTGATGGTCTTGGACGCCTCGACCCACTCGTTGACGTACTTTTGCGCCTCGTCATGGTTTGATTTCTTGATTCCGTTCCAGGTACAGACGCTGTCCATAGTCGAGCGGTAGACGTTGCCGTGGATATAGGAAACGTGGGTGCGGTACATCTCGGGCAGGGCGTTCTCCGGCAGCCAGATGGTGTCCGCGGGGCGGGGACCCGAGCCGTATTCACCGCCGTAGTAGCCGTTGTATGCCGCCCACTCAAGCCATTTGACGCCGTCCGAACGGGACATGATGCCCCATGTTCCGGTGTCGCCGCCGGTCAGCATATAACCATCGTTGAACATAGCCAGACGCTGCACGAATTCCGGGGTCATATCCCGCAGATTGTCGCAGGGAAGCAGATCGATCAACTTGGCGATGTTTCCCTCGCCGCCCAGGAATATGGTCTTCTTGGAGCCGTCCTTCAGATAGACCGTACCGGTGTCGTTGTTTGCGTCATCGCAAAGGAAGTTCAGAATGTAACCGGGCGTACGCACCATGAACTTGACGGTATCCGGTGTATTGTTGATATAAGTGCTGATAATCTCTTTGGATTCTTTCGCACCGCAGTAAGGGCTTCCCCACATCTCACCGTAGGGGCCGATGGTACCGACCTCAACACCGCCGACCACGTCGCTGTACTCGGTGATGATCTCGGCAAGCTGCTTTACGTGAGTCATCAGAATCTCAAAGTCGTAGGGCTCGCTGTACTGGCTTGCGTCGGCGGCATATTCGGGACGAATTAAGCAAGTGCCGCCGTTCTTGCGCAGATTCTCAAGAGTTGCGCGAATGGAGTTGATTGTCGGCTCGTCCAGCGGAATATCCTCGCCGCCGCCGGTGTTGCGACTGCCGTTTGCCCATTCCCACTTGATACTGCCGTTGTTGCTCATGCGCTGGGCTTTCTGCTCTTCGTTCAGCGGAAATTTCTGAAATTCCTGACCGGTGCCGTAGATCGGGCCGTAGACCTGTTTCCCGTTTTCGTCCAAAAGAGGATTGCCGTTTTCATCGTATTTCGGCTCCATGACGATTTCGCCGTTCTCATCGACCTTCATCATGGTATATCCGCCGGAAAAGAACTTCATATCGATGAAGTAATGCTGAAATCCGGTGTCATTGCGCACGGGAATACCCTTGCCCGGCTCCGGATAAACAAAGGGTGTGGCGGGATAACCCGTCATGGGGTTGGCAATGGTCTTGGTGGATTCGGTATAGTCAATACCGGAATCCTTCAGACCCGCAGGGGTTGCCGCGCTTGAGCAAACCGCAAACATACTGAGCAGCATGGCACAGATTGCAAGCACGGAAATGAATTTTTTCATGTTTCCTTTCACGCTCCTGTAACTTAGTATCTTCATAGTACCATAAAAGCGCGAAAAAATCAACGGTATTTTACAAAATAATTTGATAAAAAAACGCCCTTTGCGCCGAGCGGGAAAAACGGCTTTTCCGCGGATTGTAAAAAATTTCATTTTTCCCCCTTGACAGAGGAGAAAAACTGTGATACAATAGCCGTCGGAAATCCAAAGACAGCAGGTTACGGTAAAAGCGAACGCTTTCCTGCCGAGGAGAAACGATCAAAGTATTTTTGTGCTTTCTTTTCGGGTACCGTGTCCGGAAAGAAAGTTTTTGTTTTTCCGAATACCGTTGGAGGTGAAAGAAGAATGCCGAGTGCAAAAATTCTTGAATCCAAGAAGGTAATCGTCGACGATCTCGCCCAAAAGGTGAAGGAGGCACAGGCGGGAGTTCTGGTAGGCTATGCCGGCATCAGCGTAGAGGACGACACCAAGATGCGCGCCGCTCTGCGTGAAGCGGGGGTAGAATACAAGGTCTACAAGAACTCGATCATCGGCCGTGCCTGCGAAGCGGCAGGTTATGATTTCAGCGCACAGCTCAATGGAATGACCGCTCTCGCAGTCAGCGCTGCCGACCCCGTCGCTCCCGCGAAGATCCTTAAAGAATACGCCGAAAAGGTGGAAACCTTTGAGATCAAGGGCGGATTTATCGACGGCGGCGTAATCGACGCAAGCGCTGTGAACGAAATCGCAAGCATACCTTCCAAGGATACGATGATCTGCAAGATCATGGGCAGCATGCGCAGTCCGCTTTACAATCTTGCATATGCCCTTCAGGCGATCATCGACAAGAGCGGGGAAGAGCCCGCCGCGCAAGCCGCCGCGCAATAACGGCAACACATATTTTAATTTCGTAATTTGAAACGGAGGAAACAGAAAATGGCAAGTGAAAAGGCACTTTCGATTCTGGAAGAGATCAAAGGTTTGACCATTCTCGAGATGAACGATCTCGTAAAGGCATTAGAGGAGGAGTTCGGCGTATCCGCCGCCGCTCCCGTTGCAGTTGCAGGCGGCGTTGCCGCTCCCGATGCAGCCGCTGAGGAGAAGACCGAGTTTGACGTAGTGCTTGCCGCAGTAGGCGACAAGAAACTGGACGTCATCAAGGCTGTCCGCGAAATCACGGGTCTGGGCCTCAAGGATGCGAAAGAACTGGTTGAGAGCGCTCCCAAGGCTGTCAAGGAAGGCGCAAGCAAGGAAGACGCAGAGGCAATCAAGGCTCAGCTCGAGGCTGCCGGCGCTTCTGTCGAACTCAAGTAATTCACCCAAACGGTATTACAAAAAGGTGTCATTGCCAAAGCAATGGCACCTTTTTTGTGTGAAGAGATAAGAGAGAAAGGTGAAAGCAATCGGAAAAATTGACAATTTCTTACTTTTTTCTCAACTTTGCGATGAAAAACCCCTCATACTGTCCGTCCGGGCAGACGCAGACCGTGCCGGGAAGGGACGTGGGCAGCAGCGGAACGCCCTCGAAACGCGAAAGGTCAAGGGGCACAAGTTCTGCTTTGCCCCGATCGGTCAGAGTGCGCACTGCCTCCTCGTTTTCGCCCGCGAGCACCGAACAGGTAGAATAGACCATCTCCCCGCCCGGCCGAAGATGGGAAACAGCTGCGCGCAATAGCGCACGCTGGGTTCGCTCAGAGCGCTCGACCAGTTCCGGGGTAATGGCAGGCGGGCGGCCGCCGCCAAGGTCGATCGTACCGCTTCCGCTGCAAGGCGCGTCGAGTAAGATCCGGTCAAAAACAAACAGAGGATCCAGCCGTCCGGCGTCCTGCACCATCACGTTGATCCCCCGTGCGCCCAACTTGCGGATATTGTATTTGAGACGCTCGGCCCGCACCGGATTTTTCTCACAAGCGGTGATCAGCGCACGGTTTTCGGTAAGAGCGGCAATCTGTGTGGTCTTGCCGCCCGGGGCGGCCGCCATGTCTAAGATATTCTCCCCTGCCCTCGCCCCCAGCACGGTCACGGGCAGCATGGAGGACAGGCTTTGCAGATAGAGCGCACCGCTTTCATACGCCTCGGTTGGGGCGACCGCCCGCTCGTCCGTATCCGATAAGATCAGCGCCTGATCGCTCCAAGCCACCGGGCGCGATTCTATTCCCGCGCCTGCAAGGGCCGCCCGCAGATCGGCAGGCGTGGTTTTGAGCGTATTGACCCGCGCACTCACCGCCCGCTTGCAGGCATACCCCTGCATAATACGCGCGGCAATCTGCCCGCCGTACTGATCGATCAATGCACGATGCAAGAATTCCGGTATTTCGTGTTTCATCTGTTCCTCTGAGTAAACAAAAATCCCGGGTTATTCTCCGGGACTGGAGCAGATGACGGGAATCGAACCCGCATATTCAGCTTGGGAAGCTGATGTTCTGCCACTGAACTACATCTGCATACTTACCATTCTATTATAGCATTTTTTTGTGAATTGTCAAGACAGTTTTCCGAAAAAAGAGCGGTTCGGGTAGAACGCGAAAGAGAAGGCCTCACGCAAGTGAATCCCCGACTGCATAAATGGACGGCGACTATTAACGCAAGGTCTTCCTCGGATAGTATATTTCATTCCGAACAAAATGTCAATCCCCTCAGAGCAAAAATCAAAAAATTTTTGTGCATTTGGTGAATGCCACAGAGGAATTTACTTTGGAAATTCACCCTCCGTTATGTGTCGGATTTTTGTCATCAAGCTCACTTGACTTTTTTGCAAAATTATGCTAAAATTCTATTATATAAATTGAATATTGAAAATACGGTTTGAAAAGTTGTGAGCTGAGTAGATTAAAAGGAAATCCGGTTCGAATCCGGAACAACCGCCATTACTGTATTTGACCAGACAGAGCATGAAATCCATTGGAGCGTCTTGCGCTTTGAGAAGGAATGCTCTTTTGCGGTGTTATCCGCCGCTGTGTCATAAGTCAGGATATCTGCCGTGTTTTTGAAGGTTTACCACCGCTTTGGTGAGAAGAGTGCAACCGATTTACGCCGAACTTCCGGCTTTTCGTCTGCACTCTTTTTTATGCGGGAAAAACGTTTCCCGGTTCGCAGACAATCTGTTGCACTCTTTCAACCCAAACGTAGGGTTGAAAGAGTATTTTGCTTTAGGAGGGATTTCATGACGCCGGAGGAAAAGAAGTTCTGGGCGGAAGAGCGTCTGCGTGAAAAACAAAAAGAACTTGGACGACTGCCGAAAAAGGAGGACTTCGACCATGCGACAAGATCCCGCATCAAAGCATTTCTCGGTCCCTGGCCGAGAGCCTTGGAAGCCGCCGGACTGAAAGAGCCGAACATGAAAAAGATACGGCTGACAGCAATACGTGAAAAAAAGAAAAAAGTTCTAAACCGTGAGACTCTCATTGAGGAGGATAACCAAAAATGAAAAGAAAATCCAATCGTATAATCGCGGGCTTTTTGGCGATATGGATGGTAATCGCCATGCTGCCTGCCGCCGTATTTGCGGCGGAAGAGGTGCTCGTCATCTCCGGCGCCGATGAGTTTCTGGCGTTTGCCGGCGAGGTAAACAGCGGCAGCAGCTATGCGGGCAAGCGGATCAAGCTGGATACCAACATCGACCTCGGCGGCAAAGATAATCCGTGGACGCCCGTCGGGTGCGCGTCCGCTCCCTTTGAGGGAATTTTTGACGGCGGATATCATGTAATCAGCGGACTGTATATCGCCTCCGGCACTTACGTCGGACTGTTCGGAAACGTAAAGGGCGGCACGGTGAAGAACCTGGTGGTAGAGGGCAGCGTAACCGGCTCGTCGAATGTCGGCGGCGTTATCGGCTGCTTGAACGGCGGCACGGTGGAAAACTGCGGCAACCGGGCGACGGTGACCGGCGGCAGTAACGTCGGCGGCGTGGTTGGTTCTGTAAATAATACGTGTAAAATTGAAAGCTGCTTCAATACCGGTTCTATTACCGCAACGACCGGGTATATCGGCGGCGTTACGGGTCAACACTTCCGTGCGGGCGTTGTGGAAAACTGCTATAACGTCGGCACAGTGACCGGACCCGCTACCGTGGGCGGCGTTACAGGCGGTCATCAGGCGTCCTCTCCGACGCTGGCAAACTGCTATAATGCCGGAGTCGTTATCGATTCAGCAGAGAGCGGTAATTATGTCTGTGCCGTGCTTGGCCGCGCAAGGTCACAGGCCATAACAAATTGCTTTTACATGAAAAATGACGGCGCTGTCGATGAAAAAGAAGGCGTTACCGAAGTTGAGTCGCTTTCGGCCTCTCAGCTTGGCGGTGCTTTTGCAGACGGAGATCCCTACCCCATGCTGACATGGGAAGAAAAGATCGACACGGCGGGACCTGTGCTTCCGGGCTTTACGGAAAAGACAGCACGTTCCAGAGAACTTGCCGATCTAATTCGCGGGGCAATAAACAGCGCCAAAGCCCATAACGGAGTCGACTCCGGTACGCTCCTTGGCAACGATACGTTTTTAAGCGGCGCAAGTTCCACGGAAACCGACTGGATGGCGCTGGCCATGGGGCGGTTCGGATACTATGACGTGCATGGCAAGTACCGGCATTTGATTGACGACGGAAACGGATATGCCGATTATCTTGCCGCCATGCAGGCATATATTGAGAAAACCTATGTCGAGCAGAACGGGATCCTCCATTCCGCCAAAGCCACCGAATGGCATCGGGCGGTTCTGGCAATTAAGGCCCTCAGCGGCGACCCCACGCATTTTGGCACTTACAACGGGAAATCCATCGACCTGATCGCCGACGGAAGCTATAACTGCGTGTTAAACGGCGGCCCCGCAAAGCAGGGGATCAACGGATGGATCTTCGGTCTGATTTCCATGGATACCGAAATGTTTACCGTTCCGAAAACGGCACAGTATTCCCGGGAAGACTTCATAACGGAGATTTTGAAATTGCAGCTTTCCGACGGCGTCGGCGGCAACACTTACGGCGGTTGGGTGCTGAGCGGCGCCTATGGAACGAGATCGGATATCGACATTACCGCCATGGCCATTCAAGCCCTTGCACCCTATTATAACGACAGCACGGTCTACACTTATACGAATACCGGCAGCAAAGAACAGCGCAGCGTGACGGTGCGGCAATGTGTCGATGAGGCGCTGGACGTGCTCTCCTCACGTATGGATCCAAGCGGCGGTTTCTCCTCTTGGGGCAGTAAAAACGTCGAGGGAATTTCACAGGTTTTGGCTGCGCTGTGCAGCCTTGGGATCGACCCGGGGGCCGACGCCCGTTTTGTCACCTCGGGCGGAAAGACCCTGCTGGACGGGATCAAGCAGTTCCGCCTGCAAGACGGCGGCTTCTGCCACACCCTCGGCACAGGTTGGAATTACATGGCCAACGATCAGGCGACCTATGCGCTGATCTCCTATTGGCGGCTGGAAAACGGAATGCGCGCGCTTTACGATATGCGCGGCAATTTTACCGAGGAAGAGCGGGCGGCGATTGACAAGGCCGTGGCGGCGATTGCCGGTCTTCCCGACCCGTCCGACCCCGATTATAAAGCAAAAATCAAAGAAGCTTTGGAGGTATTGGGGACCGTACCTGCCGGCGAGCGGAGATATGTAAACAATTATTCTTCTCTTGCTGCCGCGCTGGATCTGATCGGCGGAGCGAATAAGCTGGATACAAACGACCCCTACGCGGTGTGCATCAAGGTGACAAAACAGCCGAATCAGCAGAAGTACTTTGAGGGCGATCTGTTTGATCCCGCCGGCATGGAGGTGACGGCCGCGTTCAGCGACGGAACAGAGCAAACCGTGAGCGGCTATCGGTGCGCGCCCTCCTCCGCGCTGACGCTGGACGACAAGGAAATCACGATCGTCTATGGCGTTCTGAAGACCACCGTTCCGATCACCGTAGAGGAAAAACTGCCGTGGAAGGGTTCCGGCACGGCGGAAGACCCCTATCTCATCGGCACGGAAGAAGAACTGACGGCCTTTGCCGCGCAGGTCAACAAAGGAAAGAATTTTGCAAACCAAACCGTCGCGCTGACCGCGAATCTGGATTTGAGCGACGTTCTTTGGACGCCCATCGGTCAGTCGGAAAAGCTCGCTTTTGCGGGTACGTTCGACGGGCAGGGCTTCTGTATTGATAACCTCTACTCCTCGCTTGGCGGTCTGTTCGGCTATGCGGCGGACAGCGCCGTGATCCAGAACGTCGGCGTGGCGAGCGGCGAGATCGGAAGAGATGCCGGTTACAGCAGTTTCTTCGGCGGCATTCTGGGTTGGAGCAACGGCGCGGACGTGATTCACTGCTGGAACGGCGCGGACATAACCTGCGGCGGCTACAGCGGCGGTGTGATCGGCACGGTGCGCGGCGGCGAAAGCGTCGTTTCCGGTTGCTTGAACCGCGGATGTGTCACCGGGCCGGAAAGCTCCACGCACCTAGGCGGCATCGTGGGTCACCTCGACACAGGGCATCTCGTCACGATAGAAGACTGCTGCAACCTTGGCGATATCATTGGCGGCTACAGCGTGAGCGGCATTGTCGGCGCTATGCAGGACGGGCCGCACACCGTCGCGCGGTGCTACAACGCGGGAAGTGTCAAGGCAACCACTTCCAATCCAAATATGAGCGGCAGAGCGGGCGCGGTTGTCGGCGATTCGACAAGAACAAAGAATACGGTTGAGAATTGTTACTATCTTGCCGGATCCTGCGACGAGGGCGGTATCAATCAAGAGACCGGAATCCAAGATACAGCGATTGCACTGACCGAGGCCCAGATGAAAGACGGCACGCTGCTTGCCGCGCTTGGAGACGCCTTTAAGGCCGATCGGTATGAGCTGGTGAACGGCGGATATCCCCTCCTGCTTTGGCAATTCACCGAAGAGGCGGACGCTGTGGACGAAGTGATTTCCCTGATTGACGCCATCGGTGAAGTTACGATTGATCGGGAGGACGCCATTCGGGCGGCAAGAGAAGCGTATGACACGCTGGACGACCAAACGCTCCGGGCGCTGGTGACCAATTACCAAACGCTGACCGAGGCGGAGGAAAAATTGCAGGCTTTGAAGGATGCTGCGGAACCGTCGGATCCCGACGATCCGTCAAATCCGAGTGAACCGAGCAAGCCTACGGATCCGATCGACCCAAGCAAACCTACGGATCCAAGCAATCCGAGCGACCCAAGTAAACCTTCTGACCTGAGCGACCCGTCAGACCCGTCCGAATCCGGCAATCTTTCCGGCGACAGCCCGTCTCCGCAAACGGGGGATACGACCCATTTGTCGGTCTATCTTTTCTTGATGCTGGTCAGCGGCCTTGCGGTTATTGTTTTAAGCGTGTCCGGAAAGAGGCAGAAAAAGCGTTGATTTTCCTTTTGGGAAATGCGGCAAATCGCCGTATTCCCCCTTTCCCATAGGAGAGATAAAACCGTGAAGAAAAGAAAAATTCTGACGTTAATCGTATGCATGATACTACTTGCGGCTTTTCTGATCCCGATGACAGGACCAAAAGCAAATGCCGCAGGGCCGACGCTTACAACAACGCTGTGCAACGGGATAACGGTGCGAAACGACCGATTGACCTTCGATGTGTGGGCAAGAAACGGGGCGGGGAAAAAGATCGCCTCTACCGTCATCCTGAACGGCGGACGGGTTGAACCCACATGGGACGACAGCGACAAAACGAGCTATACGCTTGCGTTTTCCAAATCGGGAGAAAATACGGTAGTTGTCAGCGCCTCGTCGGACGGCGGAAAGAAAAAACAACTGACCTATCATATTACCTATCAGCCTGCGGCAAAGGGCGAGGTCATCGGCCACGCTGTCTGGAGCGTGGAGGTCTTTACGCTCGGCTGCGGGTATCTGGTGCATCCGGTGTCATTTCCCATCCGTGCCGGAGAATCGGCCGCCGCAGCGCTTGTGCGACTGCTGCATGAAAACGGATTTGTCGGCTATTACAGCGGTTCGGTAGAGCAAGGGTTTTATCTTGCCTATATTGCGGACGGAACTGCTTCGGCGGAGAGTTTTAACGGCTATAAAAAAAGCGGCACGGCGACAAATCCGAAAAAGCTGGGACTTAGTCCCTCCATTCCCGGGTACTTGCAATCTCCACTCAAGTCCGACATGGACTTTTACGATCCGGCCGATTACCAAAAGAACCAGACGGGTTATCTTGGGGAATTTGTAATCTCCAACGGTTCCGGCTGGATGTACTGCGTCAACAACAATTTCCCCAACGTCGGTTTTTCCGATCTGTATCTTTCCGACGGCGACGTTGTCCGGGTGCAGTTTACGTTGGGATACGGCGCCGACATCGGCGGTATGAGCGCTTTGGGCGGACAGATCCCGGGTGTGGAAAATCAGCCGCAATCAGGGTACTACGCCGTCGCCGATAAAGATGCTCTGACAAGGACGATGGCAAAGTCGCTCTCTTCCGGTCTGATGACAAGAAACAACGTCAAAAGCGCTTATTCGGCGGCGCTTTCCGCGGCGGCAACGCTGAACGCTTCGCAAAGCACGGTTGACAGGGCGGTGCAGACGCTTGAAAATGCGCTGCAAAATCCGGACAGTCTCCCCGAGCCTACCGAGCCGAGCGAACCTACCGACCCCAGCGAGTCTACCGATCCGAGCAAACCTACCGACCCCAGCGAGTCTACCGCGTTGACAGTCCCGTCAAATCCAAGCGCCCCATCGAATGAAACAACCGATGCGGCGGCATCGGGAAACCCGAAAGAGAACGATGCGTCCGACAATTCGTCGGATGAAACGAACGCTCCCGGAATGGAAAGTGCGCCGAACGGCTCCGACACTGCCGAAAAATCAGAGCAGTCAAAGCAGGACGCCGATTTTGCGGGAAAACCTCATCCGGCATCCATAATCGGGATCGTTCTTGCCGTTTTGGCCGCCGGCTTTGCCGTTCTTTTCGGGGTACGCCTCTATCGCAGGAAAATGGCCTCCCGAAACACGGAGAACAAGGTGTAGAAAGCCATGGTGAGACGTCTGACGGCAGGTCTTATCTGCCTTGTCCTGCTTTTCGGCTTGGCATCCCCCGTTTCAGCTGCTGAAAACGAGCCTGACCCGCTGTCGATTGCACAGGGAATCATCGACTGGAAGAAATCCGACGTGGGTTCCTCCGACGGCAATTTGCTAAGCGTTGCCTATTTGGAGCTTGCCGGTTCCACGGCGGGCGACTGGTATCCGGTCGGGCTATCCCGTCTTGGAAAAACCGACAATTACGCGGGGTATCTTGCCGTACTGCGGGACCGTATCCAAGAGCGTTACCGGCAGCTCGGCAAGCTCAGCGCCGCGAAAGCCACCGAATGGCACCGCATGACGCTGGCGATTCTGGCGTCCGGCGGCGACCCTACCGCCTTCGGTACCGATGAAAACGGGCAGCCCATCAATCTAATTGCAGACGGAACCTATAACCGGGGAAAAACGACCCCTCTCGGGCGGCAGGGCATCAACGGCTGGATCTGGGGGCTGATAGCCCTCGACACGATGCGCTATGAAGTCCCCGCAGACGCTTTCTACACACGGGAGGATATCCTTACAGAGATCCTGTCCCGTCAGTTGTCTGACGGCGGCTGGGCGCTGGACGGCAGTGTTTCCGACCCGGATCTGACGGCGATGGCGGTGCAGGCTCTGGCGCCTTACTATGCGGACGAAACCGAATACCGGTATCAGCGAAAGCAGGGGAACACGGAAGTCAAGGCAACAGTGCGCACATCCGTGGACGAGGCCCTTGCCTGCCTTTCCGCCATGCAGCTTCCCACCGGCGATTTCAAAAGCTGGGGCACGCAAAATGTGGAGAGTACGGATCAGGTGATCATCGCCCTGTGCTGTCTCGGAATCGATCCGCTGGGGGACGAGCGGTTCATCAAGGACGGAAACACCCTGCTCTCCGGCGTGCTCCGTTACCGTCAGCCGGACGGCGGCTTTGTCCACTCCTATGACTACAACCCGAACAATCCCACTTCTTTACCCGACCGGTCCAACACCATGGCGAGCGAGCAGACACTATTGGCGATGGCGGCGCTCTGGCGGCAGCAAAACGGAATGCGCACGTTATACGATTTCCGCCCGGAAAAAGACGAAGGCTCCGGTGAAGCGGTTTCTTTCTCCGACAAAGATAAACAGACGGTCGATGCCCTCCCCCAAAATCTCACAACGGAGCAGTATGTGACCGTCATGACACTGCTCGATAAGCTGGAGCAGTCGCCGGATTTTGCGGAAAAAGAGGCTTACCGGCAAAAGCTGGCGGCGGCAAAGGAGCAGATCGCGGCGATCCATGCAGAAATCGACGATCTCAATGCACAGATACGGGGAAAGCTCTATCCCTTTGAAAAGATTTCCCCTTCCGATAAAAAGACGGTCGATTTCATTGTGGATCGATATAATGCTTTAAGCGTTTACGACCGCACGAAAATCGAGCACTGGGATGACGTGGTCAAGACCAAAACGCAGGTCGACAATCTGCTGCGAGCCATTGTGATCGGAATCGTTCTGGGGACCGTCGCCGTTTTGCTTACCGTCTTTCTGGTTTGCCGGATTCGCAAGAAGAGACGGCGCAAGGCAAAAGAAATGGAGGAACTGGCCGCACAGTTTGCGGAGGACGACGAGGAATAACGAAAGGACGGTGTGCCGTGAAAAAAGATATTCTGGCGGTTTTCGGGATTCTGCTGATTGCAGCCGTGCTGGTAAACGGCACACACATTCAGTCGGTAGACGAATATTATCTGACCCATATTGATGATATTACGCCGGAGAGCGAAACCGTGACGCTCTCTATCCGCTGCGATACGATCCTGCAGAATTACGATGATCTCGACCCTGCCCTCCGGTCGGAGGAATTTGTTCCGCCGGACGGTGTGATTCTGCCGCCCGCGAAATACGTCCTCCGGGAGGGCGACACCGTGTTTGACATTCTCGACCGTGCGGTACGATACAACAAAATTCAACTGGAATTTCAAGGCGCGGAGGAAAGTCCGTTCGGCAGCGTATATATTCAGGGTATTCACTATCTTTATGAGTTCTCCTGCGGCCCGCTTTCCGGGTGGATGTACCGGGTGGACGGCGTGTTTCCGCATTACGGCTGTTCCCGGTATGAGCTGCATGACGGACAAAACATCGAATGGGTCTACACCTGCGACCTCGGCCAGGACGTGGGCGCGGAATGGATGGGAGGAAAGCAATGAAAGCGTTTGCACGGGTTCACCCTGCGGTGAGTATGCTGTATTTTTTGTCGGTGCTGCTGATATCCATGTTTCTTTCCCATCCCGTTTTACAGGCGGAAGCGTTGCTGGGCGGCGTTTTGTTTTGCGCGACGCTGGGGCGACGTGGGACGGCGCTGCGCGATATCGGCTTTTATCTGCCGCTTTTCCTGATGGTTGCCGTTACCAATCCCCTGTTTTCCCACAACGGCGTGACCCCTCTGTTCTTTTTGAACGGTAATCCGGTGACGTTAGAGGCGTTTTTATACGGCTTTGCTCTGGCCGTCATGGTGATCGGCGTTTTGCTGTGGTGTAAGGCGTACAGCGAAATTATGACCAGCGACAAATTTCTCTATCTGTTCGGGAAAGCGATCCCGAAATTGTCGCTGGTGCTTTCCATGGCGCTCCGGTTCATACCCGCTTATCTGCGTCAGGCGCGGCGGGTCAGCCGGGCGCAGAAAGCAATGGGACTGTATGCCGGGAAAAGTATAACCGACCGGGTAAAAAACCGAATGCGGGTCTTTGCCGCCATGGTCTCATGGTCCTTAGAAAACGCGATGGAAACTTCGGCGTCCATGAAGGCCCGCGGGTACGGGAAAAAGGGCCGGACGAATATTTCCCTGTTTCGGTTCCGTAGCGCGGACGGCGCTCTGCTGGGCGTCTGTGTCCTGCTGCTCGCCGTGTCGCTGGCCGGGGCTGTGGCGGGGATTACGAAGTTTACCTATTATCCCCGAGTGGACAAAATCGAGACAACGCCCGCCGCACTGGCCGTATATACGGCGTTCGGCCTGCTGTCGCTTTTGCCGTTTATTTTGGAAGTGAAGGAGGCGCTTGTATGGAACTATTACAGGTCGAAAATTTAAGTTTTCGCTATCCGAAAGCGGAGCAGAATGCGCTGGAGGAAGTCTGCTTTTCGGTGCAAAGCGGCGAATTTATCCTGCTGTGCGGGCCTTCCGGCTGCGGAAAAACCACCCTTTTGCGGCTGCTGAAAAAGGAACTTGCTCCCGCCGGAGAAAAAAGCGGCCAAATTTTGGTTGAGGGCGCGCCGCAGGACGCGCTGACCGATGCCGGGGTGATCGGCTTTGTGCAGCAAAACCCGGAAAGCCAGATCGTCACCGACAAGGTTTGGCATGAGCTGGCGTTTGGACTGGAAAATATGGGTATCCCTACCGAGGTGATCCGACGCCGGGTGGGAGAAATGGCGAGCTTCTTCGGAATTCAGGACTGGTTTCGCCAAAGGACGGACGCGCTTTCCGGCGGGCAAAAGCAGCTTTTGAATTTGGCGTCGGTGATGGTGATGCAGCCGAATTTGCTGATTTTAGATGAACCCACCAGTCAGCTTGACCCGATTGCCGCCGCCGATTTTATCGCCACGCTGCAAAAAATCAACCGGGAACTGGGACTGACGATCCTGCTGACCGAGCACCGGCTGGAGGAGGTCTTTCCCATTGCCAACCGGGTGCTGGTACTGGAAAAGGGACGTATTCTGCTGGACGATGATCCGCGTAAAATCGGGCCGCGGCTGTCGGAACTCCGGCCGGGTCACCCCATGCTTCATGCCCTGCCCAGCGCGGTACGCATCTGGCAGGGGTTGAACACAGGAGAGTCGTGTCCTTTGACGGTGCGGGAAGGACGGGACTTTTTGGAGCGCCGGTTTACATGCCGCGCCAAAACGCTCCCGACGCCGGAAATCCCCCAAGAGGGAGAGACGGCGGTGCAATTAAAAAACGTATGGTTTCGCTATGAAAAGGATTTGCCGGACGTTCTGCGGGGCGTGTCCGTAAAGATCCGCCGGGGCGAAATTTTCTGCATACTCGGAGGCAACGGCGCCGGGAAGACCACGGCGCTGCATGTAATCGCGGGGCTGGACAGAGCCTACCGGGGAAAAGTTTTGATTGGCGGAAAACCGGTCAAGGACTATAAAGGCGGCGCGTTGTACCGCAGCAACCTTGCCCTTTTGCCCCAAAATCCCCAGACGGTTTTTGTAAAAGACACGGTGCGGGCAGATCTTTCGGAAATTCTGGAAACCATGGAGATTCCAAAAAAAGAACGCGCAGAACGAATTCAAGCCGTTGCGGACAGGCTCGGAATTTTCGATTTGCTTGACCGGCATCCCTATGACCTCAGCGGCGGCGAACAGCAAAAAAGCGCCCTTGCCAAAGTTCTGCTCTCCGAGCCGAAAATTCTTTTGCTGGATGAGCCGACCAAAGGCATCGACGCGTTTGCCAAACAAAATCTGCGGGAAATTCTGCGGGAATTCAAGCAAGGCGGAATGACGGTAATTCTGGTGACACACGACGTGGAGTTCGCCGCCGAGATCGCCGACCGCTGCGCCTTTGTGTTCGACGGGGAAATTCTTTGTGCCGACCCGTCTCAGAAGTTCTTTGCGGAAAATGCCTTTTACACCACGGCGGCCAACCGCATGGCCAGAGGATTGTGGAAAAACGCGATCACCTGCGAGCAGGTGATCGAATGTTGCCGGGCGGCGAGAGGTCGTCAATGAAAAAGTGGATTTCCTACGGTGTTCTCTGCCTGTTGATTCCCGCAGTTGTGCTTGGCGGCACCCTCCTGTTTCCTGCAAAGCAGTACGCGTGGATTTCCCTTTGCGTGGCGCTGCTCTCTTGCCTGCCGGTTTTTCTGCAATTTGAGCATAAAAAAGTCAGCACAAAACGGCTGATTCTGATTGCTTGCATGACGGCGCTGTCGGTGCTGGGGCGGATCCTTTTTACGCCGATTCCGGGCTTTAAGCCGGTGACCGCCATGGTGGTGATCACAGCCATGTACTTTGGAAACGAAGCCGGATTTCTCACCGGCTCTCTTTCCGCCGTCATCTCCAATTTTTGGTTTGGACAGGGGCCGTGGACGCCCTTTCAGATGTTCAGCTGGGGGATTTTGGGGATGATTGCCGGACTGCTTGCGGGTCCCCTGAAGCGCAGCAAGATTCTGTTGGCGGTATATGGCGCCGTCTCCGGCATCCTTTATTCGGTTCTCATGGATGTGTGGACGGTGCTTTGGGCGGACGGTTTTTTCAATTTCTCCCGTTATTTCGCCGCCTTGGCGTCGGCTCTCCCGTTTACGGCGCTTTACGCCGTATCCAATGTGGTTTTCCTGTTGCTGCTGGGCAAACCCATCGAAAAAATCTTGGAGCGGGTGCAAACCAAATATGCCCTGTAATGCCTTTTTCGGAGATTTCCGAAATTCGATCGTGTAAAATTGTCCCGCTCTTTTTTTGTGCAAAACGCCCGCAAACCAACGTATTCTGACAGCATACCGTCACGAAATGCGGTCAAAATCCTTTTTCCATGTTTGCGGTCGATTTTGGCCGTATGTCGCCTGCTGTCCCCCTGTTTGTTGCCCGCCTGCACCGATTCGGTATCCTCTTCCGCGTTGATGACCGCCGTCCTGCGAGGGAGGGCGGTCGTTCGTATACCGAATTACAACACATAACGAAAGAGAAACAGGCGAAGACCAAGAATTTAACTATATCGAAGTTTTTGGCCGGAATGCATGATTTGTAATAATGTATTGATTTTTTATACACTTTGTTGTATAATGTAACAAACCCGATGTAAAAATTGAACGTATAGGCAAAAATGTCCAAATCCC
>CANQPT010000009.1 GCA_947625805.1 uncultured Clostridia bacterium | reverse complement strand
CGAACAACTGGTGGGACAACTTCGGCAGAACGATGAACGATTTTCGCGCAGCAGTAAAAGCGGGGCTTTCCGCCGCGGCGGGAACTACGACGGGCGGAAGCACGGGGACGGAAGAAAAGACGCTTTACCGTGTGCAGACGGGCGCGTTCGCCCAAAAAGAAAACGCCGACGCGCTGGCGTCGAAGTTAAAGGCGAAGGGCTTTGATACATACATTGTAAAGGTCGGAAACCTTTATAAAGTACAAGTCGGCGCGTATGCGGTCAAAGCAAACGCCGAAAGTATGGCGGAAAAACTGAAGGCGGCGGGCTTTGATACGTACATCACAACAAACGGAGGAACGGCGGCAGCGGCCACAACGGAAGCGACGTTCAAAGAGGGCGACAAGGTGAAATGCAAGCCGGGTGTCACGACGTTTTATAACGGGCAGAAAATGGCGTCGTGGGTTCCTTCTGCTACGCTTTACGTCCGAAAAGTGGAAAGCGGCGGGAAAATCCTGCTTGTGAGTACAGAAAAAACAAAAGCGGTATATACCGGGCGCGTGAACGCTTCGGATATGCAGAAAATCTAAAAGGAGGAAAAGACAATGAAACAGAACTTTTTGAAATGGTTAAAGGCGGCGGGAATCCGCGCAATTAAGACCGTCGCGCAAACGGCTGTCGCTACGATCGGAACGTCCGCCGTGCTTGGGGAGGTCAACTGGGTTATGGTGGGAAGCGCCTCCGCGCTTGCCGGAATCCTTTCTTTGCTGACTTCGGTCGCCGGGCTTCCCGAAGTGAAAAACGCAGAGGAATAAAGCGTATAATAATAGCGGGCGAGGGTTTACCCCTTGCCCGCTATTTTCTTTCGGTTGACAATCCGCTTTATTCCCTTGTATGGAAGATAGAAACAAAGCAGAAAAACGCCGTACAAAGTCCACCCGGCAAGAATCACAGACCACAAAACGGCATAGAACGTCAAATACAGAATCCCAAATACAACGAGGAAAGCAAGAAAATTCTTTGAACGAAGACGCGCGCCGAAGCCGATCCGAATTTGCCCCATTCGGACAAGCGTTTTTGAAAATCCGACAAACATTTACTTGATACCGAAGTTATTCATATAACTGTATTGACACTTTGAACAAGGGGTGTACCCCTGCTTTTTTGCTTTACTCAACGGGACGCGCTTTGCATTGCCTATTCCGGGGCAATCCGGGTCAACGTGATATTTCTTTCCGTTCTCCGTGATAAAAACATACGTTTTGGCGTCCTCCGCGCTTCCGCTTTCCGCTTTTGGCTTGGACGGGTATTTTTTATCGAGGAAAACAAGGACGATCCCGGCGACAATCAGAACAACGCTTCCGGCAAGAAGCGCGGCGCGGCTTTCAGTTTCAGCGAACAATCCGAAAAGACCGATTATACCGACGACGCACAGCGTGACGCCGACGATGAATTTTTTACCCTTGTTTTTCATAGAATAGACATTCCTCCAGCAGTAAAAAATAGAAAAGATTTTCGACTTTATTCGAGTTTCTTATCTTTAACACAATTATAGCGAAATTATGTGTTAAAGTCAAGAGGTGTGCGGAACTTTAACACATTGTTCAGAAAGGATTTACAATGAAAATATACGACTTCGAGGGTCGGAAGAACATCTGCGGCGAGCGGGTACGGCAAGCGCGCGTCACGCAGAGGATTTCGCAAGCCGATCTTGCGGCGCGTTTGCAAATAAAAGGCGTAATGATTGAGCGGGACAGCATTTCAAGAATTGAAATCGGAACACGCTTCGTCCCGGATTACGAAATACGGGTACTTGCCGAAATCTTGAAAGTATCCGCCGCTTGGCTTCTTGGTATGGACGAATAAGCACCCGTCATTCGGCGGGCGCTTATTTTTTTGAAAAAAATACGAAAAAATTTTCAAAAGGGTATTGACATACGTATAAATACGTGCTATAATATAATCAGAAAGTGAGGGAAGAAAAATGAAGCTGAGTGAATTGTTAAAGGAATTTCAAAAGAACAAAATAATATTCATACAGCACGGCAAAAGACACGACATTTATTACAGTCCGATAACGGGAAAGAAATTCCCAGTACCGCGTCACGCAAAGGAAATTGCAAGCGGAACATTAAAAAGTATCAAAAAGGACGCGGGGCTTAAATAAGCCCCCGTCCGGCAATCATATATTTAACTATATTATGGAGGTTTTCAAAATGGCAAAGTATATCTATCCGGCAATATTTGCAAAAGAAGGGAAATTTTATTCCGTTCGTTTTCCCGATCTTGAAAGTTGCTATACGCAAGGGGAAACGATACAAGAAGCGTACGAAATGGCTTCTGACGTTCTGTGCTTGACGTTATATAATTTAGAGGAAGAAGGGAAAGAAATTCCAAAACCTTCCGAAATGGGAAAAACGAAAAGCGCGGAAAACGAATTTGTTTCGCTTATATCATGCGACACAATCGAATATCGGCAATTTTACGACAATAAAGCCGTAAAGAAAACGCTGACGATTCCGGCGTGGTTGAATGCAATGTCCGAACGGGAAGGCGTGAATTTTTCGGCAGTCCTGCAAAGAGCGTTAAAGCAGGAACTTCACATCACAGACCGCTAAACGACCGCAAGGCGAAGCCCGCTTCCTTGTTTTGGAGGCGGGCTGTTTGTTTTCTTATAGCGCGGAGAACGGAGGAACAAAATGCGTAATTTCAAACACTTATCTTTTACAGACCGCTTGAAGATCGAGGCGTTATTAAAAGCGGGCGTATCTCCGCGCGATATTGCCGGGGTCGTTCATAAACATATCAGCACGATATATCGGGAAATGAAGCGCGGGAAATATGAGCATTTGAACAGCGACTACACAACGGAAACAAGGTACAGCCCGGACATAGCGCAGCAGAAGGCGGA
The DNA here is from genome assembly GCA_947625805.1 of uncultured Clostridia bacterium. GTDB lineage: Bacteria > Bacillota > Clostridia > Oscillospirales > CAG-272 > CAKSEI01. Next base: position 47,577 of record CANQPT010000009.1, on the reverse strand, counting down.
GGCAAATTATTCGGCAATGGGCGCGCCGCTGAAAATCGGTTCGGACTATGCTTTCGCGGAATACATCGAAGCAAAGATCATAAAGGAAAAATATTCGCCCGCCGCTGCGCTTGGAAAAATAAGAGAGGAAGGAAAACAATTCGATACGACAATATGCGTCCGAACGCTGTACAACTACATAGACAAAGGAATTTTCCTGCACGTCACAAATAAAGACTTGCCGCAACACGGGAAGCGAAAGCGAAAATACAGAAAGACGAAGATCGTCCGCCCGCCCCGCGGGGAAAGCATAGAGAGCCGGCCGGCAGAGGTTGAAACGCGCAAAACGTTCGGGCATTGGGAAATGGATACCGTGATCGGAAAACGGGGCGGAAATAAAAAACTTCTGCTTGTGCTGACGGAGCGAAAAACATTGAACGAAATCGTAATGATATTGAAAGACAAAACGGCGGGTTCAACCGTGGAAGCGATTGACCGACTGGAAAAGAAATACGGAAAAGCGTTCCCAAACATTTTCAAATCAATTACCGTCGACAACGGGACGGAATTTTCGGACTACGAAGGAATAGAACGGTCTATCTACGGAGAGGGACGCAGAACAAAAGTATATTATTGTCACCCGTACAGTTTTTTCGAGCGGGCTTCAAATGAAAACGCAAACCGCTTGATTCGACGCTTCTATCCGAAGGGAACAAATTTCGCAAAGGTAACGCAAGCGGCGATCCGACATCTTGAAGAATGGATCAACGGATACCCGCGCGGAATATTCGGCTATCGCAGCGCCGCAGAACTGTTTCAAATGGAACTTGACGCCCTTGTCTAAAAAGTATTTTTGAATTTTTTATAAATTTTTCGCATTTCCTCTTGACATGGAGTAAATTTTCTTGATTTTAGCAAAAAGATATGCTATACTGAGTGCATGACGCATATTGTAATGATGAAATTTGAAGAAGGGTTTTTCTCTCCCGCCGTGACCGCTCAGATCGGCGAAGCTTTTGCCGCCCTTGCAAAAGCATTGCCCGATGAGATCCGGGAGGTGCAGATCGAGGAAAACTGCGTACAGCGCCCGGTCAATATGGATCTTTTCATCCGTATGGAACTGGCGGGCGAGCAGAGCCTTCCGGTCTATCTGGATCATCCCATCCACCGGAAGATCTCCGGGACCATCAATCCGCATATCGTTTCACGGTGCTCATTTGACTATGGAAAATAAAATCAAGGCCGTGCTGTTCGACATGGACGGCACTTTGGTCCGTATGGACGACAAGGAATTTACCGAAAATTATCTTGCCCGCCTGTGCGCCGTGATCTGCCCGCTGGGCTACGGCAAAGAGGCGTTTCTTCGCGCCGTATGGGCAGGGGTAGAAGCCATGGTGGGCAACGACGGACAAGTCCCCAACAGCACCCGCTTCTGGGATACCTTTTCGGCTCTTTTGGGTGAGGAGATCCGCGCTCGTATGCCTGTGTTCGAGCACTTCTATTCCAAGGGAGATTTTCTGCTGACCCGCGAGATCACCAAGCCCAATCCCAAAGCAAGAATATTGCTCGACCGCTTGCATGAAAAGGGCGTGCGGACCGTTCTTGCCACCAATCCTCTTTTGCCCGAATGCGCGCAGGCCACCCGCCTCTCCTGGGCCGACCTGACCCCCGATGACTTCGAGTGGATTTCCCACTATGACAACAGTTATTTCTGCAAGCCCTCTCCGGAATATTACCGGGAGATCTTAACCAATACCGGCCTCTCCGCTTGCGAGTGCCTGATGGTCGGCAACAGCGTAAGCGAGGACGTTCTGCCCGCCGAGCAGTTGGGCATCAAGACCTTCCTTGTCACCGAGTACGCCGCGGGCGACGTCAATATGGCCCCCCGCAAGGGCGACTTTACGCAAATGATGGACTTTGTGATGGAAAATATTTAAGTATAAACTACGGGAGAGGTCGTCTGACCTCTCCCGTTCTTTGACCGACCGTATCGCTCGATCGCATTCTGTAACGTGGTCTAAGCCGAAGCGCCAAAGGTGACGCGCTCACCTTGCGAATTCTCAAAAGTCACGGCCATCGCGTCAAGGGTTGTCGCCTGTGCGTCCGGATCCTGCACCTTGTAAAATGCACCGAGTGTGCCGTAATAGCAGATATAGGTGTATTCTTCTTCATAGAGCGGGGTCGCTACATCCTCATGGGACAGACAAAGGAGCATTTCCGATCCGGGATGCAGATTGAAGTCTGCCTGATCTGTCACATATTTGTCAGAATCATCTTCCTCTGCCGGCAGGCCAAGACGGTTTCTGGTTTTCACGGTAACATACGTACCGTCCACGCTTCCTTTATACACCTCATTCACCTTTACCGTGTAATAGGTGTCATAGGAATTGATTACTTTATCTCCCGCCTCATTCAGCACGTTCGGGTCATCGTCGGGATTGGAATATCTGCTGTACTGCTCTTCGACCACCTCTCCGCGCAACAATACCGGCGTCGTTTCGGTCAGAAATTCCGCACTGGCAGAAGGCATGCATCCACTCGCGTAAATGGTGTTCCCTTCCGCGCCGCTCTCTCCCGCCTGATCTTCCGAGTCCGTAGGAACTGAAGCTTCCGGGTCGGTCGCTTGTGTTTGTTCCGGAGCGGGTGCTTTCTCTTTTGCGACAGGAGAATCCTCGTTCTGCTTGGAACAAGCGCATAAGATCGTCATACAAAGCACGAGTAATAAGGCTATTCCTGATAATGCGTTTCTTTTCATCATAAAATCCTCCCATATTGTTTCGATTTCATTATACTACCGTCGTAAAAGATTGTCAATATTAATAGAATATTTTCAGAACTTTTTTTATTTTTGGTGAAATTACATCTTGCAGAAGACGATTCCGCTTTCATTCGCAGTCCTGACGCGCGTGGTGTTCCCTCGTAAATGACGGACTTTGTGATGCGAATGATAAAAGAGAACGGCCGCCTGACCGTTCTCTTTTGACGTTTATTGCTTCTCGTACTTTTCAGTTGCCTGCTGAATTTTAGAAATCAAAGTTTCGTCGGCCACCAGCACATCTCCGGATCTGTTGACAAACGAAGGATTCTCAGAATCTTGCTCTGTGTTTGCCTGATGGCTCCGGTAAAACCTGCCGTTCCATGCCTGATTGCAGGAGTAGTAGGCCGTTCCATCCAGCGGAGTACGGTATTCGTTGACACACAGGCAAAGAATCGCTTCCTCCCCGACAGAAAGATCGAATCCCGAATCTTCAACGTATGAACGACCGTCCTCGTCCCGATAGTTAACCGTTACAACAGTCAACCGGTCGCCGTCCACCGAACCCTTGTACACCTCATCAACCTGTACCGTGTAATAGGTGTTGTAGGTGTTCTCTAATTGTGTTCCCATCTGATTCAGCAAATCGGGATCATTTTCCGGGTTGGAATACGCGCTGTAATCTTCCGAAAGAATCTTTCCCCGTATAATCAGTTCGGAGTTTCCCAAAATCCATTCCTCGTCGTAGGCGGGCCAAAGCTCAGCCGTTGAGTCGAAAACCACATACGATCCATCCGTGGGTTTTTCCGTGGGTTCTTCAGAAGGCACGGCTTCCTGCTCTGTCTGCGATGCTTGAGCAAAGCATACGCAAAAAGATACTACCGCAACGAACAGCGCAAGAATCAATGCAATCAGAGATTTTCGTTTCATTTTTAATTCCTCCTCAAAATCAAGTATAAACGATCAAATTTAATGCGCCTCTACTATATATCTCGTAAAAAATCCAATTTCTTGCACAAAATCGAAAATTTTTCAAAAATTTTTTTGAATGATTGACGTTGAGATCAAAGTGCTTGGTGTCCGCAACCGTTGCATCATAGACAATGTCAACAGCGGCATTCCATATGTACGGCCTGTTTTTATGCAAACAGACTATAGTAAATTTTTCCGTTTTGCATTGACTTTTGCTCCGTTCGGGAGTACAATACACCATGTGATGAAAAACATTTTTGCGCGCAAAGAAATCGATATGACCGAAGGACCGATTTTCTCCAAGATCATGGCCTTTGCGTTCCCGCTCATCCTGACCAATCTTTTGCAAATGCTGTACAACGCGGCGGATATGGTGGTAGTCGGGCGTTTCTCCGCCGTAAACGGAGCGGTGGGCGCCATCGGCTCGACCGGGGCGCTGATCAACCTGTTTACCAATCTGATTATGGGCGCGTCCGTGGGCGCCACCGTCGTGGTGGCAAACGCCATCGGCGCAAAAGACCAAAAACGCACCGAGCGGGCAGTACATACCGCCATCTTCATCGCCCTCATCTGCGGATTTGTCGGCATGAGCGTGGGGGTCGGCGGCGCACGGGCTGTGCTCGAATGGATGGACGCCGACCCCGCTCTGATCGATATGTCCGCCACCTACTGCCGGATCTGGTTTTTGGGACTGCCGGTAACTACCGTGCTCAACTATGCCATCGCCATCATCCGGGCAAAAGGCGATACCACTACTCCGCTGATCATTCTTTCCATGTCCGGCATCCTCAACGTCATCCTCAACATCTTTTTTGTGCTGGGATTTGGCATGGACGTGGACGGCGTGGCGATTGCAACGGTCATCTCCACCGCCTGTGCGACGGCCGCTGTCATGACCTCCCTGATCCGCGATCCGGGCCCCTGTCGGTTTTCTTTCCGGAAATTGCGCCTACACGGCACCGAGGCACGGCAGATCATCGCCATCGGTATTCCCTCCGGCATTCAGGGAACACTGTTCTCGATCTCCAACGTTTTCATTCAGCAGGGGATCAATGGATTCGGCGCCGCAGTGGTGACCGGAAACTCGATTGCCGGCAATCTGGAAGGATTTTTGTATACCGCCACCAACAGCATCGCTCAGGCGGCCCTTACCTTTATGGGACAGAACATGGGCGCCAAGAAATACCGCCGACTGCCACGCATTACGGCAAACAGCTATCTTGCGACCATTCTGATCGCCGTTGTCATGAGCGCGATCGTATATATCTTCCGTTTTCCCCTTTCCCATCTGTACATGAACCAAACAGCCGAAAACGCCGACCGGATCCTTGCCACTCTGGACACCCGCTTCAATTACATGATCTTACCCTACTTCCTGTTGGCCTGCATGGAGGTCGGCTCAAATATTGTACGCGGCATGGGACGCAGCGTACTTTCTATGGTTGTTTCCCTCGCAGGCTCCTGTGCGTTCCGGATCCTGTGGATCCATACAATCTTCGCGGTATATCACCGTCTGGAGGTACTGTATATCTCCATCCCCATTTCATGGGGCATGACCGCACTCATCCACCTGTGCTGTGTTCTGGTACTGCAAAGAAAGATTATTCGCAGCGCAGAGCAAGAGCCGGTCACGGCTTAAAAATCAAAAAACGCACCTGCGGGTGCGCTTTTTATTGCCATTATCCGAAATCGTGACGGTCGAGGGAAAAACACATATCTTCAAATTCTTTGATGATCCGTTCGATCGCGTCAAAGCATTCCGGGTCATCCATGGTGTGATCGTTCAGAATGTCACGGATCCTTTTGAGCGCCCTGCAGCTTTCCATGGCCGCCAGCATTTCAATGTGCATAGGCAAGTCAGGAAAACGAACCTCCACGTCTTTCTTTTGCAAATGTCCAATCAAAAATTCTTTGTAAAAACGCTGTTGGTCATTTTGTTCGATCATGTTTACTCCTGTGCGATCCCCCATCCACTGACTTCCCCTCAGAAAAAGGCGGAGACGAAGTCAACAGATGAGGAGTATTTTGCTTTTATCTGATATAATACTATTTTATACTACTTTGGCGGAAAATTCAATAATAAATCGTATTTTATAGTATAATAACTTGCGGAGGTACGATAATGAAACCGCTAAAGCAAAAAGTAAGCATCACGTTGGACGAAGATATCGTTGAGCGGCTGAAGGTTTTATCAGAAGATTGCGACCGCTCTCTTTCGCAGTATATCAATTTGGCACTCAAAGAACACTTGAAGCAAATCAACGCAGCAACGCAAGACAAAAACGAATGAAAGAGCACTTCGGTGTTCTTTTTGATTTGGCATTTTTCTTGCAAAAAAGCAAAAATTGATAGGGCTATCTTTTGGCCGCCTGCGAAAAATAAACACGAAAGGCAGGTGTAAAAATGAAAAAAATCACAAAAGCCGTGATGGCGCTGTGTGTATCCCTCGCGTGCGGTATGAGCCTCTGGGCGACAGATGCAAACACGGCGTATAACTGGTACTGTAAGAACAACGACACACACTCGCTGCCCGAACTGGATTCTTGCTTTGACTTCATCGGAAAATATGACGCATACTATGCGGATACCGACGCGGGCGAGGACAAGGTCATCTATTTAACCTTTGACGCAGGATATGAAAACGGCAACGTGGAAAAAATTCTCGACGCGCTTGCAGCGCATCACGCAACGGGCGCATTCTTTGTTTTGGACAACATTATTATGCGCAATCCCGAAACCGTGAAGAGAATGTCGGACGAGGGACACCTTGTCTGTAACCACACAGCCAAGCACCATGACATGACAACCGTGACCAACAAGGAGCAATTCTCATCGGAACTCTCTTCCCTTGAAGAGGCTTACTTCAAGTTGACCGGCAGAGAAATGGCAAAATTCTACCGTCCTCCCGAGGGTCGTTTTTCCGAACAGAATCTGCAGTTTGCAAAGGAACTCGGCTATAAAACCGTATTCTGGAGCTTCGCATACGCCGATTGGGACAACGACAAACAGCCGGACGAGCAAAAGTCGATTGACAAGATACTCTCTCATACCCACAACGGAGAGATCATCCTGCTCCACCCGACCTCTGCAACCAACGCGGCGATCATGGACAGACTGCTTAGCGAATGGGAAGCGCAAGGTTACCGCTTCGGCTCGCTGACCGAACTATAAAGCGCGCGCTCAGCGGACTGTGCGCTCTGTCCTTTCTGCTTTTCGGACAGAGAGCATTTGCGGCTCCCACTGCGGTGATCTCGGTACCCAATGAGGAAAACAAGATCGCACTGACCTTTGACGACGGTCCTCATCCGTATTATACCGAACAGATCTTAGACATCTTAGACGAATACGGGATCAAGGCAACCTTTTTTGTCGTTGGTGAAAATGTGCAGTTGTACCCGGAGTTGGTAAAACGCGAGATCGAGGCCGGCCACGAGGTGGGCAATCACACCTATTCTCACCCGCATATGCGGAACCTGAGTGAAAAGGCTCTATCAGAAGAACTTCAAAAGACCGAACAGGTATTAGAGGAATTGTGTGACTACCGTCCCAGACTGTTCCGACCGCCGGAGGGCTTTTGTTGCAACGCGGTACAAAACTGTGCAAAAACCATGTCCTATCAGTTGCTGTTATGGGATATCGACACGACCGACTGGGCGCATAATCCGGCAGACAACATCGTCAAGTTAGTACTCGGAAACGCAAAAAGCGGAGATATTATTCTCTGCCACGACTACGTGACCAAGCCGAGTCCCACACCTGAGGCTCTGCGCCGCTTTATCCCCAAACTAAAGGCAAAAGGGTTTGAGTTTGTGACCATATCCGAACTAATGGAAAGCGAAGCACTGTGAGAGAACAGCCCGCCGAAAAACCGACGGGCTGTTTACCTTTGCTGTAGGCAATACAATCAGGGTACAACGCGTTTTTCAGGGAATGCCCGCCGCGCCTGCTGTGTTGCACGCTTTTGCCATACGTTAAGTATAGGCCGCAAGCGCGCGCCTTGCATGCATCGGCGGGCGTTCTCCTGAAAAATCTACGACCCCTGACGAGCGCGATTTTTTGATTTGCAAGGCAGCAGGCCGATGGAATACTATCGTATTCCGAGGCCGATAACACAGCAAAGCGAGAAATCGCGCCGTCAGGGGCGCATTGTACCCTGATTGTATTGCCTAAGCACTTGGTCAAAAATCATTTCACCGAAAACTGCACGAGCGAGCGGAAGAGTTCCTGATAATTTTTGTATTCGGCGGCGGCGTGCCTGTTCTGTCCATCGGTGGCGGAAATGTGCCGAAGGCAAACCAAAACATCATCGCCAAGCACCGAAAGCGCCTCTGAAAAATACTGTCCGAACTCGGTTTCCGAAAGGCGAATGGTATAGTCGTCATACAGGCTCTCGGCCGCTACGTCCGCTAACTCCGCAACGGGAACAAAGCGGTCCTTTCCCTTACACCGTTTGTACATATCCTCGCTCAAAAGGCAAAGATAACTTTTGCCCGACATGATCTCAAAATCAAACTGTTCAAGCGTTTCCCGGCGATCTTGAAAGTTATAGGCAAGGGCGCTGTCCTCCGTCTTTGCCTGAGCGCGCGCCTGCTCTAACTGCTCTTCGCTGAGTACGATCAGTTTGGTCAAGCAGAGCGAGCACTTGCCGTTCCCGTCATAGTCTTCTGCGATATTGGAAAATGCTTTCAGCACTGCTTGTTCCTCATTCACAGTGAAGTAACTTCCGCCCGCGTACATCAGATATGCGTCATAGGATTCACGCGAGAGCATTTGACCAAGACAGACCGCGCCGATCACGATAAAAAACGCGGCGATCAGCGTATGCCACTTATAATGATACCAATAATTTTCGATCCATTTGAGAAATTTTTTCATTGCAAACTCTCCTTAATTCCAGTATAGCAGATTTGAGGCATATATGCAAGAAAAAACCAAAAAATTTGAAATAAACGGCTTGTTTTTTGCTATGGCCTGTGATAGAATAGCGCCAAACAATCCGCATGGAGGTACACCATGAAACTGTCAGGACAAACCAAAACCGTGCTGATTCTGCCGGAAGAGCCGACCCCCAGAGAGGCTCTGGCCGGCGAAGAACTGACCCGTTATCTGAAACGCACGCTGGACGTTGAAGCACGCAGAGAAAGCACGCCCGTTCCGGGGGCGAACAACCTGATCATCGGAGGCCCCGGGCGCAACGCCGCCTGCCCGATTGGAAAAGAGGAGTTTGAGTCTCTTTTGACCGGCGAGGAGGGAATGTTGATCGAGGTGGGTGAGAACACCGTGCTGATCGCGGGAAGCGAGGGCTTCGACGATATGGAGCGCGGCACCCTGTACGCCGCCTATGAATTTATCGAGCGATATCTGCACTGCTGTCTTGCCGCATACAGTGCGCCGGGCAATCGGGCGGGCGAGTATATCCCCCGCGAAAAAGAGATCGACCTGCCCCGGGGCCGCTATGTCAAGGCCCACGCAGACCGCCCCTACCGTACGGCGATCGTCCAGTACGGCGAGCGCGCGGGCGACCCGTATCACCATCTCAATCAGTCCTTTCTTGAATGGATGGCAAAAAACCGCTACAACCGGATGCTGGTCTGGGCCAGCATATACGAGGCTTACCGCGACAACGGGTTTTTACCGGAATTTGAAAAGCGAGGCATTCGCCTGACCGTCGGCCATCACGAGGCTTCGTCTACATGGCTTCCCGCCGAGGGCAACAAGGATTTTCCTGAGCACTATTACCAAACGCATCCCGAATATTACCGCCTGTGCGCGGACGGCACACGTTTCCGTCCGGTCAATGAGCGCGGGCAACTCGTGTACTGCGCGAGAAACGAGGAATGTATTGAACAGGTCAGCGAGAACATCAACAAATGGATCGATCGCAATCCCCAGGTGGACATGATCGCATTCTGGCCCAACGACGGCGTACACGAGCAGTGCTGCTGCGAAAAGTGCGCACCCCACTCCAAGGTGGAAAATTACACCTATTTCTTGAACAGTGTGGCAAAGCGAGTAGGAAAGCGCCACCCGAGGGCCAAGATCGATATGCTGATTTACGTGGATCTGTGGAGATGTCCGGACGGCGTTCGTCTGGAGCCCAATCTGCACATCGATGAGGCCACATGGGCAAAAGAGCAGCGCAAATGCGGAAAGCCGGACGGATCCTGCCTTTCGGGCACGGAGTATGAGGAAAACATTCTGCGTTGGAGGGATGCCGGCGCACGGGTATTCTACTACGACTACTACATGGGCGTATTCGGCAACCGTCAGCGGGTCATACCCATGGCGGACGAGATCCAGAGCATCTGGCAGCATTTCACCGAGGCGGGCATCGAGGGCGCGGGCACACAGATCGAGTGCTTCAACCACTGGAATCACCTGGTCAACTTCTACACCTTTGGCAGAACAGGATACGATACCTCCCTCTCGCTTGAGGACAATCTGAGCGCCATCGCGCCGCTGTTCGGCGAAGGAGCAGACGAGGTACTGGCGGCAATCCGCATAATGGAGGACACTCTGGACGGACAGGAGCCCATCTATCTTTCCGGCAAATACATGATCGAGCACGTGGACAAGGAGGCGGTCTATGCCTGCTTTGAGAGGGCGCTTTCCAAAACGAGCGATCCGCTCTGCCGCAACAACATCCGGCTGATGCGTATGGCTTTCCGCTATTCCGAGATCGAAACCGCCGATCCGGCTAATAATCCGCGCAAGCAGGCGGGACGCTTCCAGGACTACGAGGATCCCACAGGAGAACTCGCCTACATGGCCACCCGCTTTGACAGTTTCCGCCACAACAATCCCGGCTGGGCGATCGCCTTCCCCGTGACCAATACCGACTCCCGCGATTTTGCGGGCGGCTATTGGTATGACTTTGAATAAGCCATTCCTTTTACCGGTAATGTAAGCGTTTACAAATATTTCCGAAAATCGTTATTTTTCTATTGACCTTTTTCGGGTTATCGTGTATAATTGTGAGTGTAAACGCTTACAAAGTGAGGTTGGGTTTTGAATATCTACGATATTGCAAAGCTATGCGGCGTGTCCACTGCCACAGTTTCCCGGGTGATCAACGGCGGCAGTGTCAGTGCGCAGACCCGGGCAAAGGTAAATGCGGTGCTGGCTCAGACCGGATACCGTCCCAATCCCTACGCCCAGGGCATCAACAGCGGCAGTATGAAACTGATCGGCATTCTGGTTTCCGAGATCGACGACCTTTATTATGTGCGGGCGGTTTCTGTGCTGGAACGGCAGGCGCGAAAGATGGGATATGATATCATCCTGTACAGCGTGGGTAAGCGTCCCTCCCACATCGGACGGTATATCGACGGCCTGCTCAGCAGGCGCGTGGATGCCATCTTTACCATCGGCTCCGCCTTTCATCCGGTGCAGGACCAACTGACCGCCGGAGGCGCCGTCCCCATCATCACCATCAATCTGGAAACCGATCATCCCGAGTGCTACAACGTCTTCTGCGACGATGCGGCCGCCGTCGGGCAAACCGTGCAATTGCTGTATACCCGCGGGCACTGTGAATTTCTCTATTTGTACGATACCGACACAATCAGCGGCACGAAAAAACTCGCCGGATTCCGCCGTGCGATCGAGGCCTGCGGCATTCCCGCCGAAAACGCCCCGGTCTTCAACTGTCCCCGCGATATTGAAACCGCGCGCAAAACGGCGGCGGCTCTGCTCGCCCAACACCCCACGGTCAGCGCGGTGCTCACCTCGGTAGACGAGTTGGCAGTGGGTACCCTCAAGGCGGCGCTTACCATGGGCAAAGCCGTACCGATGGATCTGGCCATCGTGGGATACGACAACTCGGTACTCTCCGAGTGCTCTACCCCGCGCATCACGTCGGTGGACAATCACGTATCCGATCTTTGTATGCTGGGCATTCGGCTGTTTTCCGATCTGAAAGAAGGAAAAACGGTCGCAAAGAAATCCGTTCTTCCCTGCGAACTGGTAGAAAAGGAAACGACGTGAAAACCGCAATCATTCACGCAAAACCGCTCTTGGAGGGTAAGGCCCTGTCCGAGGACGCAATTTTGATCGAGTCAGGCAAAATCGCCGCGCTGACCTGCACGGATACGCTCGACCCGTGCGCGTTTGAACAGGTCATCGACGCGCAGGGAGCATACGTCAGTCCCGGTTGGATCGAACTGCATACCCACGGCATTGCCGGATACGATTTTATGGACGCGGACAGCGCGGGCGCGGCGCAGGCCATGCACGACTATGCGCATCACGGCGTGACCGGGGTCTATCCCACCACCATGAGCGCACCCCTGCCCGAAATCGAACGGGCGCTGGATTCGCTGCAAGCGACCCGATTTACGGGCGGTGCGGCATTTCTCGGCGTACATCTGGAGGGCCCTTATTTGAATCCCGTCCAGTGCGGCGCACAGCCGCCGGGATATCTGCGCGATCCGGCGGACGGCTCATGGCGGGCTTTGACCGAACGCTATCCGTGTATCGCCCGCGTGGACGCCGCACCCGAACTTGCGGGAGCGGTAGAACTGGTAAAAGCGCTCGCCCCTCGCGGGACCGTGTGCGGCATTGCGCATACCGACGCAGAACCGTCGGCTGTCTTTGCGGCGGCAGACGCGGGATACCGGATCGCCACCCACCTGTACTCGGGCATGTCCGGCGTGCACAGAAAAAACGGCTTCCGTATCGCCGGGGCGGCAGAGGCCTGTCTTTTGCGGGATGACCTTTACTGCGAGGCCATCACAGACGGCATACACCTGCCTGCCGAACTGTTACAGCTGATCTATCGGGTCAAGGGGCCGGACCGCATGATTTTGGTCACAGACTCCATGCGGGGCGCCTCCCTTCCCGAAGTCGGCGAATGTATGCTGGGCGCAAAGGGCACGGGCACACGCGCCGTGCTGGCGGACGGTGCGGCGTGGTTACCCGACCGCAGTGCGCTTGCAGGCAGTACGGCGACCTTTGACCGCCTGATCCGCACGGCGACGGGGGTAGGCATACCGCTGGCCGACGCAGTGAAGATGGGGTCGCAAACTCCGGCAGACGCAATGAACCTGCAAGGCAAAGGCCGCCTTGCGCCCGGCTATGACGCTGACCTCACAATTTTTGATGAACACATACAGGTTCTGTTTACCATGGTAGGCGGGACGATCCAATATCAACAAGGAGATACACAGGCATGAAAATCGTTCTTTCCGAAACCCCGCAAGAGTTGGGCTCCCGTGCGGCCGGATTCACAGCACAAAAATTAAACCAAGCGATTGCGAAAAAAGGGAGCGCTCGCCTGCTCATGTCCACAGGTGCGTCGCAGTTTGAAACCATCGCCGCTCTGGTAAAAGAGCAGGTCGACTGGTCCAGAGTCGAGGTCTTTCATCTGGATGAGTACATCGGTCTTCCCGTCACGCACCCGGCCAGTTTCCGCAAATACATTCGTGAGCGCTTTGAAGATCTCGCACACCCGAAGAAAGTGCACTACGTGGAAACCGAGGGCGACGTAAAGGCGAACATAGCAGCCCTCACGGAGCAACTGCGCAGTGCCCCCATCGACGCAGCACTGATCGGCATCGGCGAGAACGCACACATCGCATTCAATGATCCGCCGGCGGATTTTAATACAACCGATGCGTATATCATCGTCAATCTGGATGAGCGCTGTCGGGCGCAGCAATGCGGAGAGGGGTGGTTTGCGACGCCTGACGACGTGCCGGCACAGGCAGTTTCCATGAGCGTGTATCAGATCATGCAAAGCGACTGCATCATCTCCTGCGTGCCTCACGCAGTCAAGGCGCAGGCCATCAAGGCCACGCTGGAAAACGGCCTTACTCCCACCGTGCCCGCCACCATGCTGAAAGAACACGCCGACTTCACCCTGTTTGTCGACCGCGCATCGGCATCATCCGTGAACATCGGGCAATATCTGTAAAGGAGCACATCATGAAAATCTTACAATTCGGCGAGGGAAATTTCCTTCGCGCATTCGTTGACTATATGGTCGACGCGGCAAACGGGGCCGGTGTGACCGACGCCGCCGTCACCATTGCAAAACCCATCCGTGCGGGCAGCCTTTCGACCCTGCGCGCGCAGGGATGCGCCTATACCCTGCTCACCCGCGGCATGATGGACGGAAAGGTGATCCAAGAGACCCGCACCGTCCGCTCGGTGGAACAGGCGTTCTGCTGTTACGAGGATTTTGACGCTCTGCTTGCCTTTGCAAAAAATAAAGAGCTTTCCATCGTGGTATCCAACACCACCGAGGCGGGCATTGCCCTCTCGGAAAACGATCGTATGGCGGACGCCCCGCCCGAAAGTTATCCTGCCAAACTCACCCGTCTGCTGTGGGAGCGCTATGAGCACTTTTCCGGCGCCCGGTCGGCAGGCTTATATATCCTGCCCTGTGAATTGATCGCAGACAATGCGCGCGCTCTTGAGTCCTGTGTGCTGCAAACGGCCGAGCGCTGGGATCTGCCCACAGACTTCCGCGACTGGGTGTGCAGCGCCTGTTATTTCTGCACCACGCTGGTCGACCGCATCGTGACCGGATACGACCCGGCTCTGTCCGAGCAGTACGGCGACCCGATGCTCGACATCTGCGAGCCTTTCGCCCTTTGGGTAATCGAGGAAAGAGGCAGGATCAGAGATCTGCTTCCCCTTGACCGGGCGGGACTGCCAGTGGTCTTTTGCGGCGACGTCACTCCCTACCGCGAGCGCAAGGTGCGCATCTTAAACGGCGCACACACCGCCACCGTGCTTGCCGCATATCTTGCGGGCAAGACCATCGTGCGGGAATGTATGCAGGACGAGGTCATCTCAGGCTTTATGAAACGCTGTGTATATGAAGAAATCATTCCCACGCTGGCACTGCCGAAAGAGCAATTGGAACAGTTTGCAGAGCAGGTGTTCGAACGCTTTGGCAATCCGTTTATTGACCATGCACTGCTATCCATCTCGCTCAACTCGATCTCCAAATTTCGGGCGCGGTTGCTGGGCACCTTTCACGATTACTATGCGGCAAACGGCGTGATCCCGCGCCGGATTACCTTTGCCTTTGCCGCGCTGATCGCGTTCTATTGCGACACAGATCTTGCAAAAGATGACGACGCTGTTCTTGATTACTTTGCCGCCCACAAGCACGATGCCGGCCTTGTCCCCGCGCTGTGTGCCAAGGCCGACTTCTGGGGCGAGGATCTGGGCGAGTACGAGGGATTCTGTGAGCAGGTACAGGCCGATCTTGACAAGATTCGCACGCTGGGTGCGTACGAGGCAATGAGATGCTTGTAATCCACGAGCGCGACAACGTCGCGGTATGCACCGAGGGCGAGCGCGCAGGGCATAAATTCGCCCGCCGCCCGATCGCAAAAGACGAGCAGGTCATCAAATACGGCTACCCCATCGGTCGGGCGACCGCACCCATCGCAGAGGGTGAGTGGGTACACAGTCACAACCTGCGCACCGATTTGGGCGACGTTCTCGCGTATACATACCGACCGACTGAAACGCCCGTCGTCACCGGAACGGACACCTTTTGGGGCTATGCGCGTCCGGACGGCAGGGTCGGCGTCCGCAACGAGATCTGGATCATTCCGACGGTCGGCTGCGTGAGCGACCTTGCAAACGCCCTTGCCGCACGCACAGGCGCATATGCCTTCTGCCACCCGTACGGGTGCTCGCAGTTAGGCGAGGATCACGCCAACACCCAAAAGGCGCTGAGCGGTCTTTGCCGCCATCCAAACGCGGGCGGCGTGCTGGTGCTCGGTCTCGGCTGTGAGAATAACCGGATCGAATCCCTCAAAGCCGTGATTGGTTCGTATGACCCGGAGCGAGTACGTTTTTTACAGGCGCAGGACGTGGAGGACGAGATCGCAGAGGGTGTACGGATCATTGAGCAGTTACAGACACTCGCCGCAACGGACAAACGCACCGAACAGCCGATCTCCAAACTGGTGGTCGGACTCAAATGCGGCGGCTCGGACGGCTTTTCCGGCATCACGGCCAACCCGCTGGTGGGTGTGTTCTCCGACCGTCTGATCGGGAACGGCGGCAGTACCATTCTGACCGAAGTGCCCGAGATGTTCGGCGCAGAAACCATTTTAATGAATCGCTGCCGGAACCGAAAGACCTTTAACAAAACGGTCGACATGATCAACGACTTCAAAAACTACTACAAGGCAAACGGTCAGCCGATCTACGAAAATCCCTCTCCGGGCAACAAGGACGGCGGGATCACCACCCTTGAAGAAAAGTCGCTGGGCTGTATCCAAAAGAGCGGAGACGCGGCGGTCTTTGACGTGCTCGCCTACGGTCAGCCTCTCATCCGGCCGGGTCTGAATTTGCTCAGTGCGCCGGGCAACGATCTGGTGGCCGCCACAGCCCTTGCGGTCAGCGGAGCGCAGCTCGTACTGTTCACCACCGGGCGCGGCACGCCATTCGGCTGTCCGGTCCCGACCGTCAAGATCGCAACCAACACCGCTTTGGCAAAGCGCAAGCGGAACTGGATCGACTTTAACGCAGGCGTTCTGCTGGAGGGCGAGCGCATGGAACAAACGGCAGATCGCTTTTATGATACGGTCAAGAAGATCGTAAACGGCAAAGCGCAAACCAAGACCGAGCAAAACGGCTATCGTGAGATCGCTATCTTCAAAACAGGCGTAACGTTATAAAATTGAATTGGGGAACTTTTTCGGGAAAGTTCCCCGCTTTCTTTGTATAAATCGTGTGCCGGAAGCACACAGTAAGCGTATGGAATACAAAAATCTGAATGAGTTGATCGGCGGGGACAGCGCGGCACGCTGTTCGTTCCGTGCCTATCCTGCGAAAACGCAAGCAATACTGTGCGAATACGCCGAGGAGATCCACTCGACCGCACAAATGTACCGCATAGCGACACAGATTAGGCAATACAATCAGGGTACAAAGCGCCCCTGACGGCGTGTTTCCCCGCTTTGCTGTGTGATCGGCCTCGGAATATGCTTGGTATTCCTTGCCTTGCAAATCGAAAAATCGCGCTCGTCAGGGGTCGGGGATTTTTTGAAGAGAATGCCCGTTGATGGGTGCAAGGCGCACGCTTGCAGTCCATACTAACGTATGGCAAAAGCGGGCAACACGAAAGACGCGGCGGGCATTCCCTGAAAAACGCGTTGTACCCGATTGTATTGCCTATCCGGCAAGACGAAAAAAAGTGAATTCTTTTGCGGCAGAGCGGGCATACTGAGTTTATGCAATATCAGAATTTACACGACTTGGTCGCACACAGCCGCAGTTCGAGAAACTACTTTCTTTCCCTGCCGGTCGAGCTGCAGCTGCAACTCGGCGAACACAGCGCCTACATTCGCACCGCCGCCCAGCTGCATCTGCGCGCCGAACATCTGCGCGCATACAACCAACTGCTTGAGCGTGGAAAATAACCTTGTGAATTTTATAAATTGTAAAGAAAAACGGTATAGCCACCGGACTATACCGTAATTTGTTTTGTACAACACGCCCCTGATTACCCTAACATGACGTCCAATAACATCATCACGGCAAAGCCGATCACGATCCCCATAGTCGCAAAATAGGGTTGAGTCTGCTGGTTTTTCTGGCATTCCGGGATCAGCTCGTGCACCGCGACTAAGATCATCGCACCTGCGGCAAAAGAAAGCGCATACGGTAAGATGGACACCACATAGACCACCAGCAGCGCACCGATCACGCCCGCGACCGGCTCGACCATGCCGGACGCCTGCCCGAGCAGGAAACTCTTGCGCCGGGAGTAGCCTTCCCTGCGCAGCGGAATGGACACCGCGGCCCCCTCCGGGAAATTCTGTAAGCCGATCCCGAGCGCGATAGTAATCGCGCCCATCAGGCTCTCCGGCTCCGCGTTGTTTTGCAAAAGGCCGAACGCCACGCCCACCGCAAGCCCCTCCGGGATATTGTGCAGCGTGATGGAAAGCACCAGCATAATGATCCGGTTGAGACGCTCATTCGGCATTCCCTGTGTACTGTCGGCTCTGCCGCGCGCATAACAAACGATTTTATCCGACGCCCACATAAAGACCGCGCCGAACAAAAATCCTGCGGTCACCACAAGATAAGCGGGAATTTTGGAAACAGCCTCCGCCCGTTCGATCGCGGGCTGCAAGAGCGACCAAAAGCTGGCGGCGATCATCACCCCTGAAGCAAAGCCGAGCATCAGATTGAGCGCCTTTGGGTTGGGCCTTCGGAAAAAGACGACGGTTGCAGCGCCCAAAGCAGTCACGGCCCATGTACCGAGCGTTGCGATCAGCGCCATTATCACAATTTGATTCATTTCGCACCCTCCGATATTCAATATATTGAACATCGGTCATAGGTGTGAAAAGCAAAATGCCCCGCACACAGTGCGAGGCACAAACGATTACCCTAGGCAATACCGGCCTCGGCCTTTGCAAATTCGGGTGATTCATAGAAACAAATCGCGAGCCGGTTATCGATATTCACATTTACCCTTTCCCAAAGATTTTTTGCGCGATACGCACGGTCTCCATCGCGTCTTTGGAATAATAATCCGCACCGATCGAATCCGCATACTCTTGGGTGAGCACAGCGCCGCCGACGACTACCTGAATACCGGGATATGCCGCGTGCAATAGATGAATGGTCTTTTCC
Source organism: uncultured Clostridia bacterium (assembly GCA_947625805.1). Classification (GTDB taxonomy): domain Bacteria; phylum Bacillota; class Clostridia; order Oscillospirales; family CAG-272; genus CAKSEI01. The sequence continues at coordinate 29,258 of CANQPT010000009.1, read as the reverse complement.
ATTGCGGGCACGGTCGTGGTCATCAGGGCGGAAAGTCCGACCAGGGAGCACCCACGGGCGGCCTCCACCACACGCTCGGGCGGCACGTCACGACCCAAGTCGATCACAGAAAAACCGAAATTTTCCAGCAGCGCCTTGACAATATTTTTGCCGATGTCGTGAATATCTCCCTTGACCGTAGCAAGCACCACCCGATCGCCGTCTCCCTCGGTCGGGGGCATATGCTCCCGGATCACGGCAAAGGCTCGGGATGCGGCGTCCGCGCTCATGAGCAGCTGCGGCAGGAACGCCCGTTTTTGCTCAAAGGCTTCACCTACCCGGTTGAGCGCCGGGACGACCTCACGGTTGATCAGTTCGAGCGGTTGGCAATTCTGTAACATTGCGTGTGCGCTCTGCTCGGCCGCGTCGGACATTCCCCGCTCGATGGCGTCGGCAAGGGAAAGAGTCTGCCCCTTTTCGGGCACGGGCGGACGTTCGCCCTCGTCCAACGCGGCGATATAGTCCATACACTCGCGGTCGTAGGCGGTGAGCGCACGGTATGCGCGGTATGCCTGCATGAGCGGCTCGGAAAACGGATTGACGATCGCAGAGGACAAACCTTTTCCCAGTGCAAGCGTAAAGAAAGCGGCGTTGATCGGGTCGCGGGCGGGTAGCCCAAAGGAAATATTGGACACACCCATGGTGGTCGCGATGCCCAGTTCGGCCGTGATGCGCTCAACCGTCTCAAGGGCGATACGCGCACTCTGCTGCCCTGCGGAAATGGTCATGGCAAGCGGGTCGGCGATGATATTTTTCCTATCGATCCCGTACTCTGCCGCACGCTCGACGATCCGACGGGCGATTGCAAACCGACCGTCCGCACTCTCGGGGATACCGTCCTCGTCCATGGTCAGGGCGATCACCGCCCCGCCGTACTTTTTGACGATGGGCAGCACCGCGTTCATGCTTTGCTGAGAGCCGTTGACCGAATTGATCAGCGGCTTGCCGTTGTAAATGCGCGCGCTGCGCTCAATGGCGGCGGGCAGGGTGCTGTCGATCTGCAGAGGCAGATCGGTCACGGTTTGCAGGCGGGCAATCACCTGGGAAAGCACTTCCGCCTCGTCGATGCCCGGCACGCCCGCGTTGCAGTCGAGCATTTGCACACCGGCCACGTCCGCCTGCCGCAGTCCCTCCTGCAAAATATACGAATAGTCGCGCTGCTCAAGCGCTTGTTTGACAAGTTTCTTACCGGTCGGATTGATGCGCTCGCCGATCAGCACCGGATCGCCGTCAAAGCAAACCGCGTGAGTGTAAGAACTGACCAAGGTGTGGGTCTTGGGTTTGGGATAAACATACGGGATCTGTTCGGTGCGTTCGCGCAGCCGGGCGATATATTCCGGCGTCGTGCCGCAGCAGCCGCCCAAAATACAGCCGCCCGCGCGGGCGATCTCGGCCATAGTATCGGCAAACGCTTGGGGCGCGACGTCGTACACCGTCCGCCCATCCCGCACCGACGGAAGCCCGGCGTTGGGATTGACGATGATCGGAACGGACGCATAATGAGCATAGGTGCGCACAAGCGGCAACATCCCGGCCGGGCCGACCGAGCAGTTGATTCCGATCGCGTCCGCGCCCAGACCCTCTAACATGGCGATCATGGCAAGCGGGTCTGCGCCGGTCATCAGCGTACCGCCCGCGTCGTAAGCGTTGGTCACAAAGACCGGAAGATCGCTCTGTTCCTTGGCGGCAAGCAGGGCGGCCTTGGTCTCGTACGAGTCGTTCATAGTCTCGATCAAAATGAGGTCCGGCTGCTCTTTCGCTCCTTCCCGCACCACGGCGGAAAAAGCCTCGACCGCCCGCTCAAAGGGCAGATCGCCAAACGGCTCGAGCATTCGCCCCAGCGGACCGACGTCCAGCGCGACATAACCGTGTCCCGCCTGCTCCACCGCCCGTTTTGCACAGGCAAAAGCGGCGTGCAGATAGTCGGTATAGTTCTCATATTTCAGCGGGTTAATCCCAAAGGTATTGGTCTTGATGATGTCCGCGCCCGCCTCTAAATAGGCCGCGTGCAGGGCCGTGATTTCGGCGGGGTGGGAAATCGACCGCTCCTCGGGCGCCATTCCCGCGGGAAGCCCCTGCTTTTGCAAAAGCGACCCTGTTCCGCCGTCAAAATACAGGCGTCTTGTTTTGACTCTTTCAAGTATGGTCATCTTGGATCCTCATTACCGCGCTGATGGATTTGGTCGGAATCATCAGGTATTCGTCCGTCAGTGTAATACCCGCCTGTTTCGCGGCGTCTGCATAAGGCAGAAGCGTGCTCTGAAAAGAGAGCGGGAAATCCCCGTAACCGGGACTGAAGCGCACGCCGGTCGCATAGGGCAGTCGTTCCTGCGCCGCGTTTGCCGCCGCCTCCGCATAGGCAGAAGCAATCGCGTCGCACACATAGCGCTCGAGTTCCGATGCGGCTGCCAGTCTTGTAAGCAGACGGTCTACCCCGATCCCCAGCGTCACGGCAAAGAACACCGCGCGCTCTGCTCCCGCAAGGGCGGACGCAAGTCCCCTGCTGTGCACTCTGCAAAAGCCGAAATCGCACTCGTCGTCTGTGATGTGCACCGCGCTTTCCCGAAAGACATAGGCCGGACGCATCTGTGTGCGCACAAGCGTATCACAGCGCGTCACCATCTGCTCTGCCTGTTCGGGCGGCATACCGTCCAGACGCGCACGCACCTCGATCCGATCAAGGGTAAGCACATTGACCGGCAGATTCATCGGATAATCTCCGACACGTTGTCCCGAATGGCACGCGCCACATCCGGGTGATTCATGGTGTAAATATGTACCGCGCCCACACCGTTGGCATAAAGATCAACAATCTGCTCGGTGGCAAAAGCGATACCCGCCTGCCGCAGAGCGGCGGGGTTGTCCGCGTACCGGTCGATGATCCGGATAAACCGCTGGGGCAAGGCATTGCCGGAGATACTGAGAATGCGCCCAAGCTGTGAGGGAGCGGTCACCGGCATGATCCCGGCGACCACGGGCACATTGACCCCCGCCTCCCGCAGACGATATAAGAAATTGTATAAGATATTATTGTCGAAAAACATCTGGGTGGTCAGAAATTCGCATCCCGCGTCCACCTTTGTTTTAAGATATCGGATATCCTGGACGCTGTTGGCACTCTCCGGGTGTCCCTCGGGATAGCAGGCTCCGCCGATGCAAAATCCGCCGTACTCCCGTACAAATGCGGCAAGTTCGGAGGCATGGTGAAAATCAGACAACGCGCGCTCTCCCTCGGACGGCAGATCGCCGCGCAGAGCAAGGATATTTTCGATTCCCTCGTCTCGCAGCGCGTCAAGAACAGCACGGATCTTTTCCTTGGTCGAGTTCACGCAGGTCAGATGGGCGAGAGCGGGCACGCCTTTGGCGTTCACTCCTGCCGCGATCTCTTTCGTAAAGCCTGCGCCGGTGCCCAGCGCACCGTAGGTCACGCTCATAAACGAGGGTTTTAAGTCTGCAATCCGCTCGGTCGCCTCCCGCACCGTTTGAAAATTGGCCGAGGTCTTGGGTGGGAACACCTCGAACGAAAGGCTCGGTTTTTTGGCGGTAATACAATCAATGATCTTCATCTTTCTCTTCCAGCATCTGTTTGTAAATTTCCCCTTTGGGGATACCGCGATCCTTAGCGACCGCTTTCATGGCGTCCATGCGGCTCATGCCCGTCCCCTCGTAAAAGGCGACGTGCTCCGCCACGCTTAAGGAGGCAAAGTCGTCGGTACGGCTCTTTGCTCCCTCGACCACCAGCACGTATTCCCCCTTGGGCGGATTCTCTTTATAATACCTGCCGGCGCGGGAAAGCGCCGTGTGCAGCACCCGTTCGTTGCGCTTGGTGAGTTCCTTGACCACCGCGATCCTGCGTTCGCCGAACACGGCGTACAACAAATCCAGCGTATCGATCAGGCGATGGGGGGCTTCGTAAAAAATCAGTGTGCGCCGATCGCTGCGAATGGTTTCCAAATGCTTTCTCTTTTGGCCCGGCGTGCCGGACAAAAAGCCTTCAAAGGCAAAGCGTGCGCAGGAAAGGCCCGACAGGGTGAGCGCACTGACGGCAGCACAACAGCCGGGCACAGCGGTGACCGGAATTTCCGCGTCGATACACGCCCGCACTAAATCCTCGCCCGGGTCGCTGATGGCGGGCGTGCCCGCATCACTGACCAGCGCACAGGATTGCCCGATGCGCAGGCGATCGACAATCTCTTCGCCCCGTGCGCAGCGGTTGTGTTCGTGATAGCTGACCATGGGGGTCGTGATCTCGTATGCAACAAGCAGTTTGGCGGTATTGCGGGTATCCTCCGCCGCGATAAAATCTACTTCCGTCAGTATTTTGAGGGCACGGGCGGACAGATCCGCAAGATTGCCGATCGGAGTCGCCACAAGATAAAGCGTGCCGCCCTGCACCTTATTTTTTTCCGTATCCATCTCCAAAACTTCCGTTCTCCTCAATATAGCGTGCGTCTGCGGTCGGCAGACCGTTTTCCCGCAAGAACAGCGGCTTGGTGAGCGCACACCCGCTTGCTCCGCCCTTTTTGGCTTCCACAAGCAAAAGACACGGCGGGTGAGCAGGACTGTCGTGCACAAAGGTCATGCGCTTGGGCTCAAGGCCGGCAAAGCGCATAGCGGTCAAAAGATCACACAGGCGATCCGGCCGATAGACCGCGTAAAACAGACCGCCGTGCTTGAGCAGGCGGCGAGCCGCCTCGCAGAAATCCCCGATCGTTCCGTAGACCTCGTGCCGGGCGATATACTTGCCGTCGTCCAAATTGCGCGATCCGGCCTGCAGGCGCAGATAGGGCGGGTTGGCATAGACCGCGTCCGCCTCTGCGCTGATCTGTTCGGCACGGAGTTCCCGCACATCCGCATGAACGGTCGTGATAAGGCCATCCATGCCGTTTGCGTGCACGTTGCGCGCGCAAAGGTCCGCATATTCGCTCTGCACCTCAACCGCGTAAAAATGCGCGTATTTGGCGTGTGAGGCGGCAAGCAGGGATACCACGCCCGTGCCCGCGCCCAGTTCCACTGCCCGCCCATTTTTCCGTCCGCGCATATAGGCGGCAAGCAACAGCGCGTCGGTTCCGTAGCACAGTCCGGCACGCTTTTGCGTGAGCACAAGATTTCCGTTGATGCGGTCAAGGCGTTCCATGGTAAAAGAAAAATAGGGGCAAGCGGTAGGCTTGCCCGAATTTGTATCCGTATTACTCTGCCGCGGGAGCGTTCACGGGACAGGTATCTGCGCAAGCGCCGCACTCAATGCACTCGTCTGCATTGATTTCGTACTTACCATCGCCCTCGCTGATCGCACCAACCGGGCACTGCTCTGCACATGCACCGCAAGCGATGCACTCGTCGCTGATTTTGTAAGCCATTCTTATGTACCTCCAAAAGATATTTTATGGGGTTTTCCCCGTATTTGCGTGAATATTGTATCACAACAGCGCGAAAAATGCAATTCTTTTTCTAAAATTATTTTTCTTGTGTTTTTTTGTCCTGTTGACTTCCCCTCTGCTTGCCGCGATGCCGACGCGGCAGACGGGCCTTTTTTCGCTCGTTCTGCGGGCCTTTTTGCTCCTCGGCAGGAGCGCTCTTTTGGGGATTTTGTTTCTTTTGCTCTCCCTGCGGTTTGCCCTCCCAGATCTTCTCCGGGTCGGCAGGAACGCGCCTGGCGGCCGGTTTATCGCCTAACTCCTCCAGCGCCCAGCAGCGGATCTTGGTTGGATCGTCGGCCATACGCACACGCACAAGGCGCGCCAGCGGCTGTGTTTCCACCACCGTGCCCTCTCCGTCGGGCGTTTTGACGGCCGAGCCGTTGCGGGGCATTTGCCTGACCGCCTCCTCGTAGGTTTCATGCTCAAAGCGCAGACAACACATCAGCCTGCCGCAGCCGCCCGAGATTTTCGTAGAATTGAGCGAGAGATTCTGCTCCTTTGCCATCTTAATGGTCACGTGAGCAAAATCCGGCAAAAAGGTACTGCAGCAGAACGGACGTCCGCACACACCTAAACCGCCGATCATCTTTGTTTCGTCCCGAATGCCGACCTGACGCAGATCGATACGGGTACGGAAAATAGATGCAAGATCCTTGACCAGTTCGCGGAAATCCACACGCCCTTCGGCGGAGAAATAAAAGAGCAGTTTGGAATTGTCGAAGGTATATTCCGCGTCCAGCAGTTTCATCTCCAGCCCGTGACGCGCAATCTGCTCGGCACAAATGGCAAAAGCCTCCTGCTCCTTTCTGGCGTTCTCCTCGTGCCGGCGGGTGTCGTTCTCGGTAGCGGGACGCAGCGCTTTTCGCAGGGGAGGCACCACCTCGGAGCCGGGCACAACCGTGTTTGCCATCGCCACTCTGCCGTATTCCTGTCCGCGGGCGGTCTCCACCACCGCGTAGGTATTGGCGGCATACTGCACGTCGCCCGGCGCAAAATAGTATACCTTACCGCTTACGCGGAACTGCACACCGATGACCTCTACCGACTCGGGCATAGGCTGCTCTTCCGCCGCCTCTTCCGGTTTATTTTCTTCTTCTATCCTATTCTCTTCCATGTTTTACCCCCAAAGCGCCTCAAGCAAACGAACACGTGCGAGTCTGAGATTGACGTTGTATTCCAGTTGTTCGGTATAATCAAGGCAAACCTGTATTTTATCCGAAAGGGCACGCTCGGAAAAAGCAAAGCAATATTCGCCGACCTCTTCCGCATGGCGGAAAAACAACGTCTGCTCCCCGCCCTTTTTCAAAATGAGAATATCCCGCAAGGCTTCGGACAGGTGCAAAAGGAACTCACAAAAGTTCTCACGCTTGTCCGGCAGCTGCTTTTCGTACAATAACAGCGCCGCCTTATCGGCTCCACGCAAAAGCTCCAAAAGACCAATCACCGTCCCGTACAGGATATCCTGCTCGCCGCTCTCAATGGCGGCAAGAGCACGCCCGATACTGCCCTCGCAGTGGGACAAAAGATAAGCGTACTCCTCCGGTTTGTCCTGTTTGAACCGCAGAGCACGGGCGTCCAGCGCACAAAGCGCCTTGTCCATAGACTCCGGGGCCAACCGCTCGGTATGCAGGGTCGGCGCACGGGAACTGACAGTGGGCAGCAGACGACTGCCCGGCTCACATAAGAGAAAAAAGTAAACTCCCGCCGGCGGCTCCTCCAGCAGTTTGAGCAGTGCGTTCTGTGCCGGCTCATTCATGCGGTGGGCGTCCTCGATCACAAATGCCTTGAAAGGCAGCTCATGCGGCGCAAGATACGCCTCGGAGCGCAATGTGCGGATCTGATCTACCGTAATAGTGCTTTTGCCCTCCGGTACGGAAATCACACTGACGTCCGGCGCAATACCGCGGGCGATCCGGTCTGCATCCTGTTCATTTCCCGCAAGCGTACACAGCGCCGCCCGCGCAAGGGAAAAGCGTCCGCTGCCCGGCACTCCCTCGAGAATATAGGCGTGTGCAAACGTACCGGTCTTTGCCGCACGTCCAAGCGTGTCCTTTGCCGTCTGATTGCCGTATATGCCCGCGAAATAATCCATGCATACATTATAGCAAAAGACGCGGTCATTGTCAACCTTGACAAAAACCTCAAAATGCGCTATAATACGTTTACAACCGCATATAATCAGGGGTGCCCTTTTGGGGCTGAGATGAAGCGACGCTTCGAACCCTTTCACCTGATACGGATAATGCCGGCGTAGGGAGATTAAGCCATACCTTCTTTGTTACCGCTCGGATTATAGGCGGTAATTTTTCATAAGGAGGTTGTTTTTTATGAACAACAAAACCCGTGCGCTCGCCGAGAGCGCGATCCTCATTGCCTTTGGCGTAATCCTGAGCATGGTCAAACTGTTCGACCTGCCCTATGGCGGTTCGGTCACGATCGCGAGTATGTTTCCGGTCATCGTCATCTCCTACCGCTGGGGTTTAAGCTACGGTCTGGTATCCGGGATGATCTTCGGAGTGATCCAACAGCTTCTGGGATTAAACACCCTGTCCTGGGTGACCACCTGGCAGAGCATTCTCGCGGTCATTCTGCTCGATTACGTCGTGGCCTTTCTTGTGTGCGGTCTGGGAGGCATTTTCCGCAAACCGGTCAAAAATCAGGCGGCGGCGCTGGCGCTCGGCTCGATTTTGGTATGCCTGCTGCGCTACGCCTGCCACGTCGTCTCGGGTGCGACCGTCTGGGCGGGAATTTCCATTCCGACCGCCGCGGCTTTGACCTACTCGTTCATTTACAATGCAACCTATATGCTGCCGGAGATGATCATCACCGTTTTGGTTGCAATCTACATCGGCTCGACCGTCGACCTGCGCGCCGTCCAACCGGCAAGACTGCGCAAGGAGCAGGCGGGCGGTTTCGAGGCGTCGCTTTTGGGCGCGGCATCCGGCCTTGTGGTCATCGGCGGTCTGATTGTCGACACCTCGCTGATCTTCTCGCAGCTGCAGGATGCCGAAACCGGCGAGTTCAACTTCGCACAGATCGCAAACGTCGAGTGGGCTTCGCTCATCATTGTCAGCGCAATCTGCGTGATCGCGGTCGCGGCGCTCCTTTTCATCCGCGCATCGCTGAAGAAAAGCGCGGCATAAGCCTTTCCGAAACCATAAAAAACAGCACGGCACACAGCCGCGCTGTTTTTTCGTTGTTCTTCAGTCTGCGACGTAGGGCAGCAGAGCAAGCACACGCGCACGCTTGATGGCGATGGTGAGTTCTCTCTGATGCTTTGCGCAGGTGCCCGAAACTCTGCGAGGCAGGATCTTACCGCGCTCGCTGATAAACTTGCGCAGTCTGACCGGATCCTTATAGTCGATCACAGCGGTCTTTTCGGTGCAGAAAAGGCATACCTTTCTTCTTCTGCCGCGGCCGTTGTTCTGACGATAGGGCTTCCTCTCCTGAGAGGGGGCTTCCTCTTGTGCCGGCGCCGACGTATCTTCCGGAGCCGCTTCGACGACTTCCGTTTCCACTGCGGGTGCAGCCTCAGCCGCCTCTTGGACGGTTTCGGTCACTTCGGACTGTACGGTTTCGTTATCCATAATGTAATAATCCTCCTGTTAATCTTACTCTGCTCTCTCAGAACGGCAGATCGTCCTCGTTTGAAACATCTTCAAATTTCGGCGCTTCATCTGCGTTTGAAGAGAAGGACGGAGCGGCGTAACTCTCAGGCGTGTAAGCAGACGCCATCGGGCTCTCGCTCTTGCTGTCGACAAAATTGATCTCGTCGGCAACAACCTCCGTGGCATATCGATTCTGGCCGCTGTTGTCGGTCCATTTTCTGGTTTGGATCGATCCGATCACGCAGATCGAACTGCCCTTCTTGAAATACTTGCAGACAAACTCGGCGCGTTCTCTCCAGGCGACAACGTTGATGAAGTCGGCGTTCTGCCCGTTTTCCGTGTTCTGCGACGAAGAATATCTGCGGTTGATGGCCACGGTAAACGACGTGACCGGAGTGCCGGTGCCTGTCTGACGAAGTTCGGGATCGCCCGTTAAGCGGCCGCCTAAAATCGCCTTGTTGAGATTAAAATTTGCCATTTCAAACTCCTTTCGTTTACGCTTCCGTTCTGACGACAATCGAACGAAGAATGCCTTCTGTGATATGATAGATACGCTCGAGTTCAGCGACAAATTCGCCGGCGGCCGTAAACTTCACAAACACATAATAGCCCTCGGTCAAATCGTTGATGGGATATGCAAGACGCTTCTTGCCCCACTCACTGACCTCGGTCACCTCACCGTTTGAAGCGATCAAAGAAGTAAACTTCTCTGTCATCGACTGAATGCCCTCGTCGCCGAGTTGGGTGTCGATCACGAAAATCGTTTCATAGGTTGCGTTGATCTTTGCCATAGTTTTACACCTCCCTGTGGACATAAGGCCGCGACCTGCGCGGCAAAGAGTTTCCGTATGCGATAAACATACGTAAGTATTATACTATAACCGGGCCTTTTTGTCAAGTTTTAACAGAGAAAAAACAATAAAATTCCTTTTTTTCAAATTTTTGTTGATTTATCAACAATTATGATGTATAATAAATTCATCAAAACAAAGGAGCGAACATATGGTAGAACGATTTGAACTGTTTTCCTATTCCATTTTCGAGATTTCGCGGCACTGGCACAGAATCGCCGCGGAAGAAATGGAAAAATACGGCCTGAAAGGGCCTTACGCCGCCTATTTTATCACCCTTGACAGGTTTGAGGAGGGCGTGTCGGGCGCACAACTCTGCAAACTGTGCGGCAGGGACAAGGCCGACGTTTCACGGGCTGTTTCTTATCTTACCGAACAGGGATTGGTGCAAAAGGACACCTCCGACAGATCGCTTCGGCGCGGTCTGCTCAAGCTGACCGAACAAGGCAAGAAAATCGCCGAACAGGTCAAAAATCGCGTATGTCTTGCGGTGGAAATCGCGGGAAAAGATCTGACCGAAGAAACCAGAGAGATCTTCTACCGCGCGCTGGTAACGATTACCGACAACCTGCGGCAGATCAGCCGGGACGGACTGCCCCAATGAGCGTAAGAATCATCAGCGACTCGGGCTGTGACATCACCCAAAGCGAAGCAAAGCAACTGGACATCACCGTTCTGCCGCTCAAGACCCGCATCGACGGCAAAGACTATCTGGACGGCGTCACCATCACCACAGAGGAGTTTTATGAAAAATTAGAGCATTGCAAAGAACTTCCCACCACCGGCCAGATCACGCCCACAGAATTTGCGAACGCTTTCCGCCCCATCGTGGAAACCGGCGATCAGGCGGTCGTCATCACCCTCTCGGGCAAACTGTCCGGCACGGCGCAAAGCGCTATGCTCGCCGCCTCGGAGGCCGGAGGAGTCATTTGGGTGGTGGACAGCGGCACGGTCACACTGGCGCAGGGCATTCTGGTGCGGTATGCCGAACGTCTGCAGGATCAGGGATATGCCGGCTGCGAGATCGCAAGGGAGTTGGAACGGGTCAAAAAACGTGTCTGTCTGATCGCACGGGTGGACACCTTGGAATATCTCATACGGGGAGGACGATTGGGGAGAACCGCCGCCATTGCGGGGACCCTTTTGCAGATCAAGCCTGTGCTCAGCGTGGAGAACGGCGAGGTCAAGGTATTAGGCAAAGCAAGAGGCTCAAGGCAGAGCAATAATATGTTGACCGAATTTATCGAAAAGAAGGGCGGCATCGATTTTTCCATGCCCACGATGTTGGGCTACTCGGGACTTGACGACGCGCTCTTAAAAGGCTATATCGACAACAGCCGTGCGCTCTGGGAGGGACGTCTGAGCGAACTGCCGGTCACCATGATCGGCAGTACCGTCAGTACGCACGCAGGTCCCGGAGCAATCGCCGTTGCATTTTTCGCAAACAAGGAGGAACATTCATGAATCCATTCAAAAAGGTCTATTGCAGGATCTTTCAGTTGGGCTTTCGGGCCGCCCTGCCCCTGCTGCCCTATCGGCAGCCGGTGCGTTATGACAGCATCGGTGAAGTGCCCGCGCTCTTAGCCGAGTTGGGCGCACAATCTGTTCTGCTGGTTACCGACCGCCCCCTGCGGGAGGCGGGGATCACAAAACCGTTAGAAGATCTTCTGCAAGCGTCGGGCGTCCGGTGCGCGGTCTACGACGGCGTCTGCCCCAATCCTACCGTTCTGAACGTAGAAGCGGCAAGGGAAATTTACATAAAAGAAAACTGCGCCTGCCTGATTGCATTCGGCGGCGGCTCACCCATTGACTGTGCCAAAGCGGTGGGCGCCCGGATCGCATACCCGAACAAAACCGTCAATCAGATGGGAGGTCTGTTGCGGGTACTGCGTAAAATCCCCCCGCTGATCGCCATTCCCACCACGGCAGGCACCGGAAGCGAGGTCACGTTGGCGGCAGTGATCACCGACAGCGAGAAAAAACACAAGTACCCGATAAACAGTTTTCCGCTCATTCCCCACTATGCCGTACTCGATCCGACCGTGACCCTTTCCCTGCCGCCGCATCTTACCGCTACCACCGGTATGGACGCTCTCACGCATGCGGTGGAGGCCTACATCGGCCGCTCGACCACAAGACAGACCCGGGCGCTTTCCAAAGAGGCGGTCAAGTTGATTTTTGAAAATATCGAAACCGCCTATCGGGACGGGGCAAACATAGAAGCACGGCGAAATATGCTGCGCGCTTCCAACTGTGCAGGGCTTGCCTTTACCAAGTCCTATGTGGGGTACGTCCACGCGGTAGCCCATTCGCTGGGCGGTCAGTACGGCACACCCCATGGACTTGCCAATTCGGTGCTCTTGCCGATCGTACTGAAGGAATACGGCGAAAGCGCCCACAAAAAACTGGCCGAACTTGCCGAGGCCGCAGGCATCGCCGTACCCGGCGAGAGCGCACGGCAAAGCGCCGGGAAATTCATCGCGGCCATACGGGATCTCAATCGAAAGATGGGCATTCCGGAAACGCTTACGGGGATCAGGGAAGAGGACGTCCCGGCCATGGCAAAGCACGCCGACAAAGAGGGAAACCCGCTCTATCCCGTTCCCAAACTGATGAACGCAAAAGAGTTAGAGCAATTCTATTATAAAGCCGCAGATTGGAGCAAGAGATGAACATTGCAGAACTTGTAGAAAAACAGCGTAAATATTTTCAAACCGGCGCTACCCTGCCCCTTGAATTCCGCAAGGAAAACCTGAACAGACTGTGGCAGGCGGTACACGCCCGCGAGGAGGAGATCGCGCAGGCGCTGAAAGCGGACCTGGGCAAGAGCGCGTACGAGGGCTTTATGTGCGAAACAGGTCTTGTGCTCAGCGAGATCACCTATATGAGAAAGCACCTGCGCCGCTATGCAAAGGAGCATACCGTGCGCACGCCCCTCACCAACTTTGCCTCGCACAGTTATGTCAAACCCGCACCCTACGGCAACACGCTGATCATGAGCCCATGGAACTATCCGCTGCTTTTGACCCTCGACCCGCTTGCAGACGCGATCGCCGCGGGGAATACCACCATCGTCAAGCCCAGCGCCTATTCCCCTGCGACAAGCAAAATAATCGCTGAAATCATCGGCGAATGCTTTGATCCGGAATATATCGCGGCGGTCACCGGAGGGCGAAAGGAAAACGCAGAATTACTAAACCAAAAATTTGATTTGGTGTTCTTTACCGGCAGTCAGGCGGTGGGAAAAGAGGTACTGCGGCACACGGCCGAGACCCTCACCCCGTCGGTGCTTGAGTTGGGCGGAAAAAGCCCCTGTATTGTGGACAGCACCGCAAAGATCAGGCTGGCGGCCAAACGCATCGTATTCGGCAAATATCTCAACTGCGGGCAGACCTGCGTCGCACCCGACTATGTGCTCTGCCACTCGGACGTCAAGGATCAGCTTGTAAATGAGATCTGCCGGCAAATTACAGAACAGTACGGAGCCGACCCGCTCGCAAGCCCCGATTACGGTAAGATCGTCAACGGGAAACATTTTGAGCGCTTACAGGGTCTGATCGATCCCGACAAGGTAATTTACGGCGGAAAGACAAACCCGGACAGTTTACAGATCGCGCCCACCGTGCTCGATCGTGTCACATGGGAGGATCCGGTCATGCAGGAGGAGATTTTCGGCCCGATCCTGCCCATTCTTACCTTTGAGCGTTTTGATGAAATTTACCAAGATTCAGCAAACAAACCAAAGCCCTTGGCGCTCTATCTTTTCTCGCAGGATAAACAGCGGATCAAAGAGGTCACCTCACGCCTCTCTTACGGCGGCGGATGTATCAATGACGTGGTCATTCACCTTGCCACCAGCGAAATGGGCTTTGGCGGCGTAGGCGAAAGCGGCATGGGTGCTTACCACGGCAAGACCGGCTTCGAGGCTTTCTCGCACCTCAAGAGCATGACAGACAAAAAGACGTGGATCGACCTTCCCATGCGCTACCAGCCCTATACAAGCAAGCTGAACAGCAAACTACTGCATTTCTTTTTGAAATAAAAGATCACAACAGGGTCAAAAATCCGATGAACTTTGGTCAATCGTTCATCGGATTTTTCTTTTTGCAATACAATCAGGGCACAATGCGCCTGATGGCGCGATTGTCCGGGCAAAGGCCTTTTTCACAGTTTCAAAAAAGGTGCGGGAAAACTCTTCCGGAAGAGTTTTCCCGCATTCCGATTATTTCACGATATTCTGCTGGAAACGCATCAGAATGGTTGCAACCTGTGCGCGGGTGGCGTTGCCCTTCGGATTGAGCAGTACCCGATCCCCTGCTTGGGTACCGGTGATCAATTCTTCGGCATTCGCCCATGCCAGCGCCTCTTGCGCATACGCCGACGTATCGCTTGCATCCGGGAAACGGTACAGGTTGGCGCTCTTGCCGGTGTCCAGACCCCGCAGGCCCGAATAACGATACAGAATGGTCGCCATCTGTTCGCGGGTAATGTTGTTCATCGGAGCAAAGGTACCCTCGCGGATGCCGTTGACAATATTATTTGACGACGCCCACAACACAGCCTCGGTATAATATTTTCCTTCCGGCACGTCATCAAACGGATTGCTCATGCCCGCGGCAGACGGACTGCCCTCCATACGGTAGAGCACGCTGACCAGCATAGCGCGGTTCATCGCCGTATTCGGCTTGAACTCTGTGGTGGAAATACCGTTGAACAGGTTGTGCTGCACCGCATAGGCAACTGCCTCCACATACCACTTTCCTTCTACTACGTCCTTAAAGGTCTTGCAGGGATCGCCGGGAGCGGTCACCGTGATCTGATAGGTGAGCGTTCTTTCATAACAGGATACAGTAACCGTCTGCTCGCCTACTATAGAGGTGTCGTAACCGCTTGCCATATCCTCGGTCAACGGAATGAGTTCCTCGCTGCCATCTAAATACAGCACGCTCAGCACGCCGCCGGCAGCGCTGAATGTTTCGCCCTGCACAAAGGTCAGCATAATGGGTCGGAATTTCAGCGTGATCTTGTCAATCAGAATATATTTTGCGTCTTTCAGCGCTTGATATGCGGCATTCAATTCCTCGGCAGTCGCATCCTCGTTGTTGGCAGCGGTACGTGCATCTTCCATCCTTTTACGGAAAGCAGCCGAAGTTTCCTCGGGATATCCGCTCAAGTCGATCTTTTCATATTCCGCAATCAACTCGTCGATTGCCGCCTTGTTTGCATTTACGTTGACGACGACCGTAGTGCTGACGTCGCCGCAGGTGGCGGTGATCGTCGTCTGACCGACGCCCACGCCGTGTACCGTTCCGTCCTGCGAAACGGTTGCAATCTTCGGATTGGCGGACGACCAGACCACCGGAACGGTAACCGTTGCCACGGCATAGTCGACCTGCATCTTGTAGGAGGCAGCCCCGGGAGCCTTAGTGCCCGCGCCGATCACCTTGACGTGGTGCTCGCCTGACCCAAGCCTATCGCTCTGATACAGCATCTGATACATACCGCCATTTTCCGAATACGCCTCAAGGGATCCCGCAAGCACGTCGTCGATATAGACCAAGCCCTGTCCGTACTCCCGTCCGGTCGAACCCATAATGCGCAGACTGTCGCCGTAAAAATCAAACTCATAAAAGAGTTTTGACTGAGCCTCGGCGTTACTGTTTGCCGTTGAATAGTGGTTGGTGCTGTATAAGAAAAGCCAGAAGTACTGCCCTTCGCCTTTCCAGCCGTCCGAATAGGTGAAATTAAAATCATCAATATAGGTCTGCTTTGCCTGCTGGCGTACCACCTGCTGTCCACTTTCGCTCAGCGCCAAGAGGTGGGTCCGGCCGTAAGGCAGTTGAAAGGTGTCAGAGGTCAGCGCAAAGCGCGGATAGTCGCCTGTGGCAAGACGGCGGGAATAGATTTCAATGGCGGCGCGGAAATCCGGCTGTTTCTGAGTTTCGAGCAGCGCGTCATGCAGCTCGTTTGCAAGTTCGGGCAGATTTTCTTCCAGATACCATGCTTTTTCAATATCCCGCAGACCTTCACACAGTTTTTCATAGCGCGGAGTAGAGCGTGCCTGCATTTTGCCGTCCCGGGTGTCCGGATAGATGAGATAGCAGTCGCCCGCGCACAGAGTGGTATTATAGTTTACGCTCTGCTCATACGGCTCGGCGTTGTACTTTTGCAGCGCCCAGCGCAGGAAACCGGTGGTGTCTTCCTTGTAGGTAACGTGAATGCTCTCGGCGCTTTCACCCGGGGTGTTGAGCATGGAACTGCCCTGCGGTCCGCAGGTGTAGATGGTGGTGATCAGACCCTTTTCTTTTCTGTCCTGCGCCACGGATACCAAGTGCCCGCCGCTTAAACCATATGCAAGAGAGAGATCGTCGATCGAATCGAACAACTCCTCGCAGTCAAAGGTTGCGACTGCGGTTGCGATCTTGAGGGATTTCCCGTCCTCGTTTTTGACGCTCTTGACCAGATCGATCACGTTTTTTGTAATATTGTAGTCCTTCTCGTCCAGAGCCATGTAGGTAATATCAAACCAGCCTTTTCCCTCCAGGTGTACGATAAAGTCCTCGAGGAACATGGTCCAAAACCGGGTCCAGATCTGACCGCCGGTTGAGTCATGCTGTTCAACCACTCTGCCTTGACCCTCGTCATAGAAAGTGATATTATTCCAGAACACACCCATGTCATAGCATTTGATCTCTTTGTCAATGCCGTGCTTCATGTTGAGTTCGACCCACTGGTCAAAATCCTTGTAGTCAAAACTCATGGTGCCGTCCTTGTGTCTGATCCATTTGACCAGCGAAGGGTACGGATCGCCGTTGGTGCGGTTTTTCTCGCTGACCTGTGCAAAGACGGCGCTGCCGCCTGCCTTTGCATACAACTCAAGTTCGCTCTCAAGAGCCGGGAAATACTTCTCGTCCAGATGCGCATTATAAAGCAGTTCGGGATCGACGTCGCCCATCTCCGTCTGCCCATAGAGTTCCTCGGTGGTCTTTCCGGAATAATAGCGGATCGAATTGTACGGCCACATCCACAGGTCCACGTCCGAGGTGATCTCGGGCTGTACCAGATCAAACACCTCTATGGTGTAGTCGAGTTCAGCCAAGGTCGCATCGCCCGAGGCGACCGAAAGCGTTCCGTGATAAACACCCGCCTGCGCGCTTTCCGGAACGGTAATGATGACCCAGGCGCCGTACACCTGCTTTGCGTCCAGATCGCGTACGGTGTCTGAAGAAATAATATCAAATAAAGTTTGGTTTTTCTCGGTCACCCGTACCGCGTCAAGATAGGTAAAGGAAACGTTTTCGCTTGCGATGCGTCTACCGTCCTCGGTAACAAAATCGCCGGCGCTTAAAGTCACGGCGGTATAGGGCTTGCGGGTGAGCAGATCCACGCGGCTGAGCACTTGATCTCCGCGCCATGCATATCCGCGGAAGGTGCGTGCGGCGCCGGCCGAAGCGGTCAAATATGCGGAATAATTTTCCGCATATAAATTGGTGTTTTCGTCGCCGACATAAACGATCAGATCCTCGGCCGCCGTGCTGACCAATCCCGTGGCGGGAAAAAGTGCTGTCAACAGTGCAAAGCATAAGAAAAACGCCGTCAATCGATTCCATCCGTGTTGTTTCATTGGTTCCTCCGTATTTGAGCCGAATAAACGGCTGCTGCTTTTGTTTCCATTATATCATATTTGTCTGCAAAGTCAAGACAAAGCGTCCTGTCATTTTTTCGGAGCAAGACACTGCGCGATCAAAGGCGCGACCCCCTCCGGCACAAACGCGGAAATATCCTCTCCCCGCAGCGCCTGCGCACGCACATCACTGGAGCAAATCTCCGCAAGGGACGGATCGGCGGGCAGCAAAAAGGTGGTAATGTTGGGATCAAAGCCGTGATTGTTGCGCGCCATGATCATCTCATAGTCAAAATCCTCTGCCGTACGCACCCCGCGCACCAAAATGCGTATACCGTTGCGGGCCGCATACTCCACCACATAACCGGGATAAAAACCGGTCACCGCATTTGCAAAAGGCGCACAGGCCGCCCGCAGCATTTTCTCCCGATCTGCAACCGAAAAGAGCGCCTGTTTTTCCGCGTTGATAAAGGCGACGACGTGTACCTCATCGAACAGTTCGGAACAGGTGCGAATCAAGGACATATGTCCGTTTGTAATGGGATCATAGCTTCCCGCCAGCAGCACTTTACGCATCTTCCCCCTCCTTTTGCAACAGCGTAAGACAGATCCTGCCGTATCTGGTATACCGGTAAACCGTAAATCCCGGGCAGGTATGCGGCTCAAGCCGCTCGTCTTCGCAGACGATCATTCCTCCCGGCCCGCACAGCCCCAGCTGCGCGATCCGGGTCAGTACCTGTGGGATCAGCCCCAGTTTGTAGGGCGGATCGAGAAAGATCAGATCAAAGTCCTCGCCCGCAAGCCGATCCAGCGCACGCCGCCAGTCACAGCAGAGCACGGTACAGTCGGTCAGCCGTGTTTTTTCGACGTTGCGGCCAATGACGCAGACCGCGTCCCGTGCGCTGTCGCACAGGTAGGCATATTCCGCTCCGCGGCTGAGTGCCTCCAGGGCGAGTTGTCCGCTCCCACCGAACAGATCCAGCACCCGCGCACCCTGCACACGGTCGGCAAGCATACTGAACAGCGCCTCCTTGACCCGCTCGGCAGTGGGCCGGGTGGCGTCCCCCGCAAGAGTTTCAAGCCGTGTGCCCTTTGCTTTTCCCGTAATGATCCGCATCATTTTGAAAAATAGTCCTTTATCTTTTGCGCATCGGCCTTACCAATGCCCCGTACGGCGGTAAGTTGTTCCAGACTTGCCCCCCGCACGCCCGCAAGGCCGCCGAATTCTTTTAACAGTACCTTTGCCTTGGCAGGGCCGATCCCCTCGATCTTCTCCAGCACCGAGCGGCGCACAGTGGCGGATTTCTTTGCCCGCATTTTTGTGACAGTAAACCGGTGCACCTCCTCCTGCAGGCGATAGATAAACTGGAATACCGCCTGCTCGTTGGCAATGCTGATGAGATTTTCCTCATCGCACAGTGCGCGGGTCTTGTGAAATTCGTCCTTGACCATGCCGTACACGGGGATATCGTATCCCTGCTCCCGCAAAAGTTCCCGAATCACCCCTACGTGACCGCGGCCGCCGTCCAGCAGGATCAGATCGGGGTGATGCCCGTGCAAGAGGCGGCGGGAGACGGTTTCCCGCATGGCCTCATAGTCGTCCTGCCCCTCGATGGACTTGATATTGTAGATCCGGTACTCGCTTTTTTTCATTTCGCCGTTCACCGCGCAGACCATGCCGCCGGTGATCGCCTCGTTGCCGTAGTTGGAAATATCATAGGCCTCGATGCGCTCGGGCACCACCTCAAGGGAAAGCAGTTGAGCCAGACGGAAGAGCATCTTCGAATCCCGCTCGTTCTTGTGCTTATACTCGGCGGCCTGCTGGGCCGCGTAATCCTGCACCATGGAAGTCAGCGCACGAAAACGCCCCCGTTCGGGCAGGTGTACCTCCACCTTTTTGCCCGCAAGCGTATATAAGATCTCCGCAAGTTGTGCGCGGGTCGTCTCGGAAATCTCCATACCGATCATCACCCGGGGCGGAATATCGGTACGCAGACGGTAGAGTTCATAGAAAAATCCGATCAGGGCCTCTTCGTCCAGAATGGCGTCATGGCCGAATATAAAACTGTCACTGTCGGTTAGCGCACCCTCTCTGACGATATACATACCGATGGCGGAGCATACGTCGTCCGTATAAACGGCAAACAGATCACAGTTCAGGTCCGGCTCGGCCACCACTTTCTGCTTGCTGCGCAGGGTGTCAAGGGTGCGGATGCGGTCCCGATAGAGCGCCGCCGCCTCGTACTGCATCTGCTCGGCCGCGTCGTTCATCTTTTGCTCCAACTGATCCTTGACCGCGGAAAAGTTTCCCCGCAGCACCGGCATGATCTGCTCGAAGACAGCGTGATACTCCTCCGGGCTGACCTTGCCGGTACAGGGCGCGCTGCACTGCCCGATCTGCCGGTAGACGCAGGGGCGCACCTTTCCGATCTCCTGAGGAAATTTATGCTTGCACCCCGCGATTCCGAAGGTCTTGCGCAGGGTGTCGATCACCTCGTTCACCGCGCTGCCGCCCGAATAGGGGCCGAAATAGCGTGCGCCGTCGTCGCCTCTCTTGCGGGTAAACTCGATGCGCGGATAGTCCTCTTTCAGATTGACCTTGATGTACGGATAGCTTTTTCCGTCCTTGAGCAGAATGTTATACTTGGGCTGATAGAGTTTGATCAGCCTGTTTTCCAAGGCCAGCGCTTCCATCTCTGTGTCGGTCAGGATATAGTCAAAATCCGCGACGTTTTCCACCATTTTCGCGGTTTTGAGATTGTGCCCTCCTCCGCCGCCGAAATATTGGGACACGCGGTTTTTGAGCGCGCGGCTCTTGCCTACGTAGATCACCGTGCCGTTTTTGCGGCGCATGATATACACCCCCGGCCGCAGCGGCAGGCGGTTGGCCTTTTCCTTGAGTTGCTCTTTGGTTAAGGATTGCACAAACTCTTCCATCTTTCCCCGTATTGATCCGGCATTTCCAAAAACAAAGTGCGGACAATCGTTCGCCGATCGTCCGCGCTCTGTCCTGTGATCTGAATTATTCTGTGAAGCCTTTCTCGATCAGATTGACAAGGCCTTCGACAGCCTCGGACTCATCCGGCCCTTCCGCCTCGATTTCGACAGTCATGCCCTGCACAACGCCGAGAGAAAGCACCCCCAGCAGGCTTTTGGCATTGACCTTGCGCTGATCCTTTTTGACCGATACCGTGCTTTTGTATTTATTTGCCTCTTGAATAAAGTATGTCGCCGGTCTTGCATGAAGGCCAACACTGTTTTGAACCGTAATCGAACGAATTACCATTTTTCTCTCCTGTTTATCGCTGTTCCGGATGAATAAGTCCGTATTATTATAACAAAAATGTCCCGTAAAATCAAGTAGTTTTTCAAATTTATTCCACAGGATCAACAGAAAGAACGGTAATAATCATCGACCGGTGGCTGGAGTGAATCTCATATTCCCCGCCGGGAGCGATCTGATTGACCCCGTCGGCCAAAAAACCGCGCTCATCGTCAAAGCGTCCGGTGGCCTTGATATAACCCACCACGTCGCTTCGATAGTCGAGTTTACTTTCCACCGCAATTCCCTGCTCGTTGTCGAGCAGTTGCTTTGCAGGCGACACCTTGAATTGATCTCGGTCAATGAGTTCTCCGAACTGTCCGTTAAATTTCTTGCAGTAGAAGATATCCCCTTCCAACAGGGATTCATCCACAGTGTCCGTGCGAATGCCGGAAACAAGGAACGTGACCCGTGCTTGCTGTTCACTGTTGATGATCCGGTCGGCCAGATTAAAGCGAATGACAAGTCCGGTGATCAGGGCAATGGCAACGATGATAATGATCACGTCGAGAAGATTGAATTTCAGTTTCTTGGTGCGTTCCATGATCACTCCTCCTCCGCTTTTACTTCCGCGTAGTATACTTTTGAAGCGGTGGATTCCCAAAACGCTTCTTTTGCCTGATCGTTTTCTACCACCTCAAGGCCGACGCAAAAGCCTGTTCCGGACAACCCCGGTGTTTTGAAACTGACCTCCGCACCCGGCTGCAGATCGTACCCGCCGATCGAATACTCGTATCCGGTATTGGCGGCCCGTGCACTGATAATGACGATCAGGGATTGATATCCGGGATAACCGCCCGCCACGGCCGTGCCGTCCGGGGCCGCGCCGATGTGCTCGCAATCGCCCGAAAGTGTGCCGACCACAGTGCCGATATCATAGTTTCTCACACCGTCTCTGACTTTATCCCCCGGCTGAACGTTTCCCACCAGTTCTTCCCTGACCCGGGAAAGTTCTACCGCGTAGTAGATTTCCTTTTGCTGGCCGCCGATCAGATTGGTAAAAAAAGACGGACCCTTGAACACAAAAATGAATGCCGCAAGGGCAACCGCCGCCAAGATCAACAGCAGAATGACCGCGTCCACGAAATTAAAGCGGCGTTTGTTCTTTGCTTCCTGTTTCATACTATCACCTCGTTATGCTTTTTGTTCCGGAATGGCATTTATTCCGTCCACTTCAAGAGCGACTCTGCGCACCGCCTCGGCAAGCCCCAGCACAAGCCAGAACATCAGATACACTCTGTAATTATACCAAATATAATCGGTCATGCCCTGTAAAAGCACTCCCATGACCCCTGCAAACAGTGCAAGCGAGAGCAGCTTTCCCTGCCGCATCTGTCCGCCCTTGCACTGCCGGAAGAAACCAAAGGACGCCTGCACGAAGAACAAGACCACGGCAAGCAGCACAAGCAGTCCCGGAATGCCGATCTCGATGGCGGTCTGCAAAAAGAGATTGTGGGCATGGGGAGCGGCTTCTATGCCCGCAAGAGAGTAGAGCGGGTATACCTTGGAAAAGGCACTGTTCCCGATGCCGATGCCCGAGATGGGAAAATCCCGCGCCATTTTGACCGCCGCCTCCCAGATGGAAACCCGGTAAGAGGTGGAGGAATCGGCCAGATTGCCGATACTGGTAATGCGCGACATGATGCTGGATGGAAGAACAAAGGGCGCAAACGGAAGAGCCGCAAGTCCGCAAAGGCAAAGGATCATGGTCTTGCGGGTGTAAACCAGGAAAAACAAGAGCATCGCAAAGATAATTCCCAGCCATGCGCCCCGGCTCCATGTGTAAAGAAGGCAGGCGCAGGAAAGGCCGAACAGCAAAAAATACGTGAAACGGCCGCTCACCCTTTTCGATAGGATCATCAGCGCAAGCAGTACCGGCAGGATCATCACCAGATATTCACCCAGCACGTTGGGGTTTTCAAAGGTAGATACCACACGGCCGGTGATGTCGTCAAACATTTCCGTGTCCTGCCAGGTGGTATCCTGCACGCCAAAGAAATTCTGATATAAACCGTATAAAGAAACGCAGGCCGAACCGGTCACTGCCGCGATCACGCACCGTTTGATCCATGCCTCGTTGCGCATGAGATTGACCATAAGAAAGTAGCCGAGAAGAAAACACATATAGACCAGCGCAGGGTACAAACTCCCCATTCCGCCTACCGAGAAAAGCCCGCCTCCCAGCAAAAACAGGAAGAAGAGCGTCACTGCACCGTCCAACAGAGAAAAGCGGAAAGTGCGTTTGCCCCGCCACAACTTGAGCATATAGCAAAGGAAGGTGTAGGACACCATGGCCACCAGCACCATGGTAGGCAAAAAACACAGGCCGAACAAGGCGGCGACCACGCCGAACTCGGGAATGAGCAACACCGTGTACAGCATGATCACACCGAGCGCCGCGGCATACAGATAAAGCGCGGGCACAAAATGCGAGCAGGCGCCGAACAAAACGCCGGCAAGCGCAGCAATCCACAGTCTGCCGCGCCCGGTCTTTTGTTCCGCAAAAGACGCCCGGCGCACTCCGATCACCGAAAACAGCAAAAAAGAGAACAATCTGTTTTGGGAAAGCATATACGTAAGCGAGTGCCCCGAGAAAAGCATGAGAAGCCCGCACAGCAAGGTCGCTCCGCAGACGATCAGCGGAATCTCCGGAAAGTCCGCAAAGTCATACAGCCAAGCCTTATAGACGGTAGACGCGGTATAAATCAAACCGAACACCAGCAAAAACACACCGTAAACACGCAGAGAGAGATCCCCCAGCCCCCGGAACAGCCGATCAAAAAAGCCTAAAATCGCGCTTTGCTCACATCCCCGCGCAAAACTGTGCTTGACCCGCTTGGAGGCGTTCAGCCGCGCGGCAAAGCGCGAAAACAGCCCGCCGTGCAGCGCGCGGTCCTCCTGCTGATATGCAGTCATTATACCGCCGAAAAATCCCTGCTCCGCTTTGCGGTAAATAAACGCGGCAAAGCGATCAAACGAGGAATAGAGCAGACTTCCGTTCAGAAAAGCCTGTACCGACGGTTTCTTTTTCGGTTTCAAAGTGTTGTTTAACCTCCTTTGGGAAATGCACGCAAAAGCCATGCAAAAGCGAGATAGCAGAGCGCTCCCACGGAAAATACGAGGGCACAAACCCCCAGATTGACCATAAGGCCCGCGGTATACGGCTGATTGCCGATCAAGCGGTAACAGAGTTTCATTACAAGGAAGGATACGCTCCCGCACACAAGTATCTTGCAAAGAGAAATGAGAAATTCACACGTAAACAGGGCGCGCATAGTACACACCGCGCTGATAATCAAAATCGCGGCGGCACACCACTGTCCTACGGCAACCGCCCAAGCGACCGCACCGATCCCAAGTCCGATCCCCCGTATGCAGACCGCGCACACACCGCCGATCATCAGTACTCCCCCGATGGCGGCAAACATGGGATAACGGGTCTGTTTCTTGGCATAAAACACGCGGCTGAAGATCTCGATTAAGCCGTATGCCGGCATGGCAAGGGCAATCAGGCGCAAAAGATATGCGGTGTCCGCAGCGTTCTGCACTGTATACTCTCCCCGCAGATAGAGAATGGAAACCCCCTCTCCGCTGAGCACGGCGACGGCAGCCGTCACCGGAACAATCAGGAACAGCGCCGTAGAGGTGCCGGTGCGTACCGTGGTGTGGAATGCGGACAAATCGCCGCTGTCGGCAAGACGGGAAAGGGTGGGAAACACATAGTTGCAAATGCTGTAGACCAGAATCCCGGTGATCATGATATAGGTCTGATTGGCATAATTAAAGACCGCGACCCCGTCTGAAAAAGAAGCGAAATGTTTGCCGAGCAAAATGGTCATCGGACTGAGCCAGGAGCCTACCATGATGGGCGGAACCATTTTGAGTGCTGTGACAAAGTGCGGATCGCGCAGGGAAAGGATCGCACGGAATCGGAAGCCGCTGTGGGCCAGCGGAATGGCAAGGGTCAGAAACTGGATCAGCCATGAAACGCCGTATGCCACGGCAAGGCCATAGATGCCGAAAAAGCGATCCAAAAACAGAAAATAGAAGATCACGCCCGCGTTGGAGATCGAGGAGATGAGCGCAGGCAGGAAAAACCGTCCTTTGCTCTGCATCAGGCCTACAAGCGTGTAAGCCATTCCGGTGAAAATAATCATCGGAAAGAGAATGCGCACGATGGTGACCGCAAGAGACGGATCAGACAGACCGGGCGCTACCACGCGAATGACAAGATCGGCAAACAAGATGCCGAGAAGCGCCAGCGCACCGGTAAAGAGCGCGGTGGCATTCAGGAAAATACACGCAAACCGGTCGGCCTCTTCGGTATTGTCCCGAAAAGAGTTATAAACCGGGATAAAGCACCCGAGAATGGCGGCGGAAAAAAGAATATCGAAAAAAGCAGAGGGAACGGAAAGCGCCGCCGAAAAGGCCTCCGCGGTAGGATTGCCCGCGCCGTATGCCGCGGCCAGCATCATCTCGCGCAAAAGACCGAGTATTTTAGACAGCACGGTCGCCGCCATCATAAAGGCGACGGTACGGATCGACTTGGCTTTTAATCCACTCATTTTAACAGGTCGGGGCGATTTTTTTCGGTCAGGGCCAGCGCCGCCTCATATCTCCATCGTTCGATTTGTTTGTGATCACCGTTCTGCAGCACTTCGGGCACCTCGCGCCCGTGAAAGGCCGGAGGGCGGGTGTACTGGGGCTCTTCCAGAAGGCCGGTGAAAAAACTCTCCCGCTCATAGCAGGACGGCTCGGGCAACACGCCCGGAATCATGCGGGCAACCGCGTCGATCACCATGCAGGCGGGCAGTTCCCCTCCGGTGAGTACGTAATCCCCCACCGAGATCTCCTCGTCTGCGATCTCCTCGATCACACGGCGGTCAATGCCTTCGTAATGACCGCACAACAGCGTCATGTGCGCGCGGCGGGACAGGCGAACGGCCGTTTCCTGATCGAAAACCTTTCCCTGTGGGCTCATATACACCACGTACGGGCGTTCGCCCAGTTCTTCTGCTATATGCTTCCAGCAATCGTATACCGGCTGTGGACTCATGAGCATTCCTCTGCCGCCCCCATAAGGGGTATCGTCCACACGGCGGTGCTTGTCCGCCGAATAGTCGCGGATGTTGTGGGTGCGGATATCCAAAATTCCCGCCTCCCACGCGCGGCCGATCACGCTCACCGACAGGCAGGAGCGGATTAGGTCGGGAAACAGGGTCATCACGTCAAATCTCATACGAACAGTCCCTCGGGCGGATTGATATAGATCGCCGTGTCGCTTTCAATGCGGTCGATGAACTCCCGCACTGCCGGAAAATAGGCAAGCGAGCCGTCCGGTCGGCGAATCTCGTAGATCTGTCCCGCTCCGCCCTCGCTCACGTCGGAAAGTCGGCCGTAGTCCTCTCCCGTGCGGGCATCGATGACCGGCAGACCCAAAATGTCCGCGATGAATACGCGGTCCTCCGGGAGCGGCAGGTGCTCACGCGCGGCATAGACCGTCTTACCTTTGATGCTCTGTGCCTGCTCGGTCGTATCGATGCCCTCAAGGTGCACCAAAGCGAAGCCCTTGTACGGATTGTTTTTCAGAATACGGTACGCCGGAGCGCCGCTGTCGGACAGATACAGAACGGGCAGAGCGCGAAAGACCGCGTCGTCATCACACCACGGCTCGATCTTCAGGTCTCCCCGAATGCCGTGTGTATTTGTGATCTTCCCTACCTCGAGATATTCTTTCATATGCGCTCCGTTCTTGCAGCCTTCCCCCTCGGGGGAAGGTATCCCCGCAGGCAACGGATAAGGGGATTCTGCGGATCATTTCTGTCCCTCTCATCAATCATGCCTGCCGCATTTCCGATTTTTCGCATACATTATACCATATTCCCCAATATTTTGCAAATCAGTCGGGACTGCCTAAAAATTGCTCCCGCCCAAGCCCCAGTTGTAACATTCCTCGTATTTGACATAGATCTTGTCCGGGGCAATGGATAACTCGGACGCGAAAATTTCGGTCAGCCGCTCGGTCATCTCGTCACAACGGCTGAGTTTGCCGAACACCTTGACCTCGATCATGGCCATGCGGAAGGAATCCTCCCCGGCGAAAAACATCCGGCAGTTCTGGGTGAAATTCAGCATTAAATACCGCTCGGTCTTACCCGGGAAAATGCTGATCGCCTCGCCGAGCTGACTTTTGAGATTCTGAATTTGACCCTCAGTTAGGTCAAAATTGACTTTTGAATTGATAAAAGGCATAAAAGGCCACCTCACATCATAAAATATTGTCAGTCTTACTATATCACAAAAGCACACAAAAGAAAAGAGAATCACGAAAATAACAGCAAAATTTACAATTTCGGACAAACAATACCCGCTCCGGGAAAAAGTGCGAAAAAACACTTGACAATCCCGACGCATTGTGATATGATATTGTGGCGGTAAGGAATGCCGCTGTGGCGGAACTGGCAGACGCAAGGGACTTAAAATCCCTCGGTAGCAATACCGTACCGGTTCGATTCCGGTCAGCGGCACCATTTTGCCGATTATATCGCGGGGTAGAGCAGTTGGTAGCTCGTCGGGCTCATAACCCGGAGGTCGTAGGTTCAAGTCCTATCCCCGCAACCAAAACCGGACACCAATTTTGATACAATGGGTATCTTGATTGGTGTCCGTTTTCTTTTTGCGAAAGCCCCCTGTTTGCAGGGCTTGCTTGATTTTCTTCGGGTAAACCTTTTAACGATTGGTATGTAGGTATGTCCGCTTTTTTAGGGGTGTGTCTATATATCTCTTTTGCTAACCCGAGTTTTGCCAATCACTAAAATTTATGACCGATCACAACTGCATTTTATGTGCTTATATCTTCTACTGAAACTTCAACATTCCGTTGAAGCGTGAGTCGCAAGTGTTGTCTGCTTACCGACGGAAATTCAGCAAGTTCTTCTGCTCCTGTTTCTGTCCTCCCGACTATGCCTCCCTCATCGGGAATCTCTATTTTTCCCCCCATTTTCCGAAGTATCCCGGATGTATACGAAAAAGCGGACAAGTGTGATATAATAAAAAGCAGAAAAATAGCGTTTTTAATGGCATTTTGTATAATATTATGATATTTTCACACAAATTTTTGTCAATATTTCTCAAAAATACTTGAAATGCTCTCTACAACTTGATATAATAAACGTATAAAATTAAGGCATCAGCCGTGAACTCAGCGGTGTTGCCTTAAATCAATATAATTAGGGAGGAATTAATTATGAAGCAAATCTTATCTTTTGTCATCGCGCTCGTAATGATCGTATCATTATTTCCTGCGATGATATTCACGTCATCTGCTGAAGATGCGCTTCCCATGGGCACATTGCTTATGAGAACAGAGGGCATCGATAAAGGGTGGCGTATGGCGGAAGCCGGGGTGGAGATCTCCTTCCTCGGCGACGGCGGCATAGATGCCGGCAATAAAACCGCGCTTTCCGGTGTTCATAGCACGACGAATGGCAGATATGGCAGCGAAGGCGGACAGACCTGGATGAGAAGCAATAACATCTGGGCGTATGGCTATGCTGTCGAGATAAAGGACGCCACAGGTCCCGTCGCAGCAAAGATCCACCCTTATGTGTGGACCGAGGATGAGGATCATACCGGCGCATGGATGCAAAACAGTACGGACGCAGATCACACCATCACTCTCCCCGGAAACGGCGTATATCCGCTTCTTCTGAACGGAGCGTGCATGTACAGCGGCGCAAAACAGGAGCGGTATATCATCTCCTGGGCGGCTGAATTTGATGTAACGTTTAATAAGGACGTCAAATACCGTGTACTTTCTGAAGTTGAAGTTGCAGGCGGATTTTCCGATATGTCGACCATCAAGGCTGACGTACCCTATTCGTATGTCGACGCAGACGGCGTAACGCAGAGTGCGGTGGTAAACGTGGCACAGGGTTACGGCAGAGACGGTCTCAAGGGCGGCAATTATACTGCAACCGAAATCGCACCCACTGCGCCTGACAGCATTATCAGCGGCAATAAGAAAAAGGTTTTCGCAGGTTGGACAACGGAAGAAAACTCTATCATTGTCAAAGATGATTTCCGTCTCATGAACGAGAACGGACTGGTAAATAAGATATATTCCGTCTGGAATACCATTCCGATCGTCAATGAACCGGAACAGAGCGAATATTATTATGACCTCAAAGCCGCTCCCCAAAGAATTCCTACAGTCGAAGAGGGACTGAACGGCGTAACATTGTGGGAAGGCAATAACGTCAGCTTCGGCTCAGACGGCGCTCCCATCGTTACATTCGTTATAAAGGCGACGGGCATCAAAAAACCTGTAAGCCTCTCCCGTTTCCTGCCCACATACACGATGCAGAATAACATCGACTATTGGGCGCTCAACAA
>CANQPT010000008.1 GCA_947625805.1 uncultured Clostridia bacterium | reverse complement strand
CCGCGCGCCTTTATGTGAAACGCATCGATTTTCTGAATAATAGCCTCAATCTTTTTCTCACGGTCGTTTTGGTATCCAAACAGTTCATCAATGGACACGCCGAAATAATTTGCAATGCTTGGAATAAGCTCTAAATCCGGATAACTGCCGCCGGCCTCCCAACGCGAAACGGCTTGGGCTGTGACACCGACCGCAACAGCTAGATCATCTTGTTTTCTCGCGTCACGCAGTCGTAGTTCCTTGATTTTTTCACCTATTGTTATTTTCATGTCTATATCTCACAATCTTTGTTTTCACCGGTGTGGTTTTATTATACAGGACACTTTTGAAATATTCAATTATCAATTCGTTGTTTACGAATCAACCGTCGGTTGTTTTCGATCATTGCTATTCTTTGACCGTCGTTCTCATATTGCGGTATCTCGATTTGAATTTTGGCAAAAGGAAGGCAGTACAGAAAGCATCTCTGCTCTCTGTACTGCCTTTGCTAACGCCCATTCGGGTGTATTTGAATCATGTTTTTGATTCGTGCTTTTGATTCTGCTGATTTCAGAAATGAAGTTGACCGGATTTGCGGACTTATATTCTGTTTGCCGTGACCACCGTATCCCAACTGAACGCATCCAGATGCGGATGATCGCGGTCTTTGTCGTAGCAGTAGAAATCAAGCACAGGCTGTTCGAGTTCCTCAATGCGATCGACCTTGCCGTCGCACCATGCGCGCAGACGCTTTGCCGCAGTGCGCATACGCTCTTTTGCGCCGCCCATGTAGAGTTCCTGCACGTCGAAGCCAAAGGTCTTGTTTTCCTTGTACCACTGCTCACGGAAGGTATCCTCAAAGCGATCGAAGCGCACAAGAATCTCCGGGATGCGTTCGTCGGCAATCTTGCGCAGGGTGTCCTTGTCGCCTGCAAGATAAGCCGCACGAATGTCGATGGACAGTGTCGACTTGATCGAGAGCACGTCACACAAAGTGCCGAGGGTACGGAACATATATCCGTAGCGCTCGTGGTCTGCGTATGCCAGAAGATCTTTGGCGTGGCAGGCATAGGTCTCCGGATCGTCCTTTGTAATATGCTTGTCCATCAGGCCTGTTAACGGGTCATTGTACAGGGTGTACTTGCACTGGGTAGTGATGGTCGGATGGTCGGGCGTGTTATAGGAGGCCACATTGGGAAGATCGAGGCAGAGAAATGCGTCGAGCGAAAGCCCGAACAGATCTTTACAGCGTGCGTCGATGAAGGCGGTGTCCACGACATCCGAATCGTTATAGCAATATTCAGCGTATTGCAGCAGCGCAGGCAGGACGCTGAGTTGTGCCGCCTCACCGCCGCGATCGCCCCAGCCGGTAGTAAAGACCGTTTTCACACCGTGCTTTTTGCACATACGCAGGTGTCCGCCTCCCAACATGAGAGAGTATGCGTTGTTGGGCGCAAAACCGATCCACTTCCACGCGCCGCCGGCAAAGGCATATTCTCCGCCGAACTGCTCGTGGCAGTACATCATATTGTCCACGGTCTCCGTCCCGCAGTAGTAATCCCAGTAGATGGGAATCACGCTCTCCGGCTTGGCGGCAACGCTTTCCTCATTCAGCCGGCCGTCGGAGGTGTAGTATCCGGCATATTGCGGACGGAAGAACATATCGCTCCACATCATGGGGGTAAATCCGTAGGACTGTGCCATAGGTACGACCTTATTTAAGTGACGGCGCATGAGTTCGGTGATGTGAACGTGCTCGTGAGTCGTGTCATAGTATCTTCCGCGGCCGAGGTTATGCGCTTCGTCCATGCCGAGGTTGATGCGGCGGGAGGTAAAACACTCACTGCACACCTTGAGCATTGCATCGATCAGTTGATACGTCTCCGGCTTTGCGATGTTGAGAATGTTGTCGATGTCGTTGATCGCACCGAATGTACTCCAACGGAAGGTCATGTCGAGGTGTGCGAGCACCTGAATGCAGGGAATGAGTTCAATACCCAGCGACAGGGCATACCGGTCGAGTTCTTTGAGTTCCTCACAGGTAAATCTGCCGCGCATATGACCGAAATACGGATATCCCGGAATCTCGTAAGTGTCCTCAGTGTACAGCATGACCGCATTAAAGCCCATGGCCGCCAGATGTGCAATCAGGTCTTTCGCACCGGGCACGCTGAGCACCGCGTTGCGTGAACAGTCGGGCATATATCCCAGCGTTTCAAAGGATGGCGTTTGCTCAAGTACGGTTTGTTCCCCCTTTGCAAAGCCCCCGAGCAGCCCAAGCGCACGGCAGAAGTCAGCGATTTGGCCGTAAGTAATGGAATAGCCGTCTGCCTGCCGCTCGATGCGCAGTCCCCGACCGTCCTGCTTGACGGCAGTAACGACAGGGCCGCTCTCAGACGGTACGATCCCCGTGATGTGTGCAATTTCCCGCGCCGCGTGATCGAGCGCAGAGCTTGCTTTCAGTTGAATGTCCATAGTCTCCTCCGGTTGCAAAAAATTGCAATTTATGGTATGATTTATGGTAACATAAAAAACAGAGCCCGTCAAGACAATTCCAACAAAAAACGCGCAGGGAGATAAATTTATGCGTCTTACCGACATCGGAACAGTCAAAAAGATTATGGAGCAAAACGGCATTCATTTTCGCAAAAGTTTAGGACAGAATTTTTTGATCAGCGAGAGCGTGCCGCGCAGGATCGCCGAGGCAGGGGCAGGGAAGAACGTACTGGAGATCGGCCCGGGGATCGGCACGCTGACCCGGGAACTTTCCGCCCGATCTGAGCGTGTGGTTGCGGTGGAGATCGACTCCTCGCTGATCCCGGTGCTGGGGCAGACCCTCGCCGACTGTCCAAACGTGAGTGTAGTCAACGAAGATATCATGAAACTTGACCTGCCCGCGTTTCTTGTAGAGCAGTTTGGGGATGCGCCGATTTCGGTGTGCGCGAATCTTCCGTATTATATCACTACGCCGATTTTGATGCACTTGCTGGAATCAGACGTGCAGTTTGCGCAGATTACGGTCATGATCCAGCGCGAGGTTGCCGATCGCATCTGTGCCGCGCCCGGCAGCGCCGCATACGGCGCGATTACCCCGGCGGTCGCCTATTACGGCAAGGCGGAAAAACTCTTCCGCGTGCCGCCCGGAGCCTTTTTGCCCGCGCCCAAGGTAGAGTCGGTGGTCATACGTATTCTTCCGCACGCCGAGCCGCCCGTAGAAACCGCCGATCCCGCACGCCTGCGGCGGATTATTCGTGCCGCCTTTGCGCAAAGGCGAAAAACTTTGGTCAATGCGCTTTCCGCGGAATTTCCCGCACTCGGCAAAGAGAGGATTGCGGCAATACTGACTGTATGCGGCATTGATAAGGGGATCCGGGGCGAGAAACTTTCGCTTGCAGAGTTTGCCGCGATCGAGCGGGAGCTTTTTCGGTTGAAAAATAATTGTTAAAAAAGAAACAAAGGCATTGCAAAATTCTTCCGTTTGCGGTATAATGTAACATGGATAACGAGGGGAAAAACCATAGTTATACAATATATTTACATGGATAAACGGAGGAGAAAACCATGACGACAAACAAGCATGTCAACGCCTGGATCGATGAGATGGCGGCGCTGACCAAGCCGGACAAGATCGTTTGGATTGACGGCAGTGAAGAACAAGCGGAGCAGCTGCGTGCGCAGGCATGCTCGACAGGCGAACTCATCAAACTCAACCAGGAGCTTTTGCCGAACTGCTATCTGCATAGAACCGCGATCAACGACGTTGCGCGCGTAGAGGACAGAACCTTTATCTGCACCCGGAAGAAGGAAGACGCGGGCACCATCAACAACTGGATGGATCCGCAAGAATGCTATGCAAAACTCTCCAAGTTGTACGACGGCTCGATGAAGGGACAGACCATGTATGTTATCCCGTATTCCATGGGCGTGGTCGGCTCTGATTTTGCAAAGATCGGTATTGAACTGACCGACTCGATCTACGTCGTACTGAATATGCTGATCATGACCCGCGTAGGAACAAAGGTCGTGGACGCGCTGGGCGACTCGCCTGACTTTATCAAGGGGCTGCATGCACGCGCTGATCTGGATGAGCAGAACCGCTATATCTGCCACTTCCCGGAGGACAACACCATTTGGAGCGTCAACTCGGGCTACGGCGGAAACGTACTGCTGGGTAAGAAGTGCTTTGCACTGCGCATTGCCTCCTACCTCGGCCGCAAAGAGGGCTGGATGGCAGAACATATGCTGATTCTGGGCGTTGAGTATCCGGACGGAGAAATCAAGTACGTATCGGCTGCATTCCCGTCTGCATGCGGTAAGACCAATCTTGCAATGCTTATTCCGCCGGAATACTATAAGAAAAAAGGCTATAAGGTATGGTGTGTCGGTGACGACATCGCCTGGCTGCGTGTCGGCGAGGACGGCAGACTTTGGGCGGTCAACCCGGAGAACGGTTTCTTTGGCGTTGCGCCCGGTACCAACAGCAAGTCCAACCCCAACGCGCTTGCAACCACCATGCGTGATACCATCTTCACCAACGTTGTACATGATCTCGATAATAATACCGTTTGGTGGGAGGGCCTCAATGACAACCCGCCCGCAAACGCCATCGACTGGAAGGGCAACAAGTGGGACTACACCAAGTATGACAAGAAAGACAAGAGCACTTGCGGCGCACATCCCAACTCCCGCTTTACCGCTCTTGCTAAGAACTGCCCCTGTATCTCCAGTGAATTTGACTCGCTGACCGGTGTGCCGATCTCCGCGATCATCTTTGGCGGACGCCGTGCAAAGACTGCTCCGCTGGTTTATCAGTCCAGAGACTGGCAGCACGGTACCTTTGTCGGCTCGATCATGGCTTCTGAGACAACGGCAGCCGCCGCAGGAGCTGTCGGCGTGGTGCGCCGTGACCCGATGGCAATGCGTCCGTTTGTCGGCTATGATATGGGCGACTACTGGGCTCATTGGCTGGAGATGGGCAAGAAGATCCCGAATCCTCCCAAAATCTTCCACGTCAACTGGTTCCGTACCGACGACGAGGGTCACTTTATCTGGCCGGGCTTCGGTGACAATATGAGAGTGCTTATGTGGATCCTTGATCGCTGCGAGGGCAAGGTCGACGCACAAGAAACCGCGATCGGTTACGTTCCGAATCCGGAGGACATCAACATCGACGGACTGGATCTTACTATCGACACGGTCAAAGAGCTATTGACCGTTGATAAGGAAAGCTGGAAGGCAGACCTGTCCAACATCAAGGAATTCTATGCCGGCATCGGCGCAAGAGTTCCGAAAGAGATGTACGATGAGCTCGCCATCCTTGAGGCCAATCTGAACAAATAACAAAGCCATCGGAGCGGCAAAAGCCGCTCCGATCTGCTTAAAATAATATCTTTGAGGTATAAAAAGAAAAGAAGAAACGAAAAAGTTTCTTTTTTTCAAAAAATTTTGCTTTTTTGTGCAAGAAAGTGGATTTTTTTACGAGATATATAGTAGAGGCGCCTTCAAACCGGCAATCGGGAGAAACGTATGAATGACGATCGGATCGTAGAACTGTTTTTTGAAAGAAACGAAACGGCGCTTGCGCTCGTTCAAGGAAAATACGAAAAATATCTCTATCGGATTGCATACGGTATCTTAGGGGATCCGGAGGACGCGAAAGAGTGTGTCAACGATGTTTACCTGCGCATATGGAATTCCGTTCCGCCGCATCGTCCGGAGATTCTTTCGGCATATCTCGGCAAGTTGACACGTCGCGCGGCCATTGACCTGTACCGAAAGAAACACAGCGCAAAGCGAACCGGCACAGAATATGCGCTTTCGCTTGAAGAATTGGAACAGTGCGCGGATCCTGCCTGCGGTGTGGAGCAGGAGCTGGACGCGGCGCTGCTCGCAAAGGCGATCGACGAGTTTCTGCATACGCGGTCGCAGCGCACACGTATTTTGTTCTTGCGAAGATATTATTTTTTGGACTCTGTACAGGATGCCGCCGACTTTTGCGGAATCAGTGCCGCGTCAGCCCAAAGCCTATTACATCGCACGCGCAGCGAACTCAAGGCTTATTTGGCCAAGCAAGGCTTTTTTGTATCGGAGCGAAAGGAGAAAATAAAATGAAACATTCGGAAACAATCAGTGACGCGTTGGAGTTTTTACCGGAGAAAACGGTTGCAGAGGCGATGCGTACACCCCCGCACAGGGCAAGGCATATCGCAAAATTCGCGATCGCCGCGTGCGTATGCGCCATAATGATCCTGCCTTGGATCAAATCGCCCGAACCCGTGCATACGTTTGAGCAAAGCCAAAATGAGCAAGATCCAACCCAACAGGCAGAACAAACGGAACAAAATGAAAACTCAGAGCAAGATACAAATTCAGTAACATCTTCTGGTTGTTTATTTGACGATAAAGCTGCACAGTCAACCTTGGGTGGAATTTCCTCCTCAGCTTATTGTAAAGCTGCGGAGTCAGACTTGGATGAAAGTTCCATCACAAAAGACGTTTCTTTTTCCCATTTAATTGAAAAAGCAACTCTTGTAGTGCGCGGTGTTATTACCGAAGAAACAGGCAGCAGCTTTTCCAACCCTGACGGAACGGTGTTGAATCAGTTGGGGGAAACACTGCAAAACTCCGAAGACTTCTATTACTCAATCCAAGTTGACGAGGTGTACGCAGGAGAATTGGAATCGGATACCGTAACCGTGAAAACAAGACGTAAACTTCCGAATATCGCAGAGGGACTTGAAG
This sequence comes from uncultured Clostridia bacterium, assembly GCA_947625805.1. Classification (GTDB taxonomy): domain Bacteria; phylum Bacillota; class Clostridia; order Oscillospirales; family CAG-272; genus CAKSEI01. The sequence continues at coordinate 43,811 of CANQPT010000008.1, read as the reverse complement.
GCGACGAAATTGCAGGTGATGCGCCCGCACTGCGCTTAAAAGTCGGAAAAGAAGCGATTCTGTTTTTGATCGATGATCCGGGTGCGACCCCTATGGATCAAAAAGAATCAGTCTATCTGTGTCTTTCCGGCGATCAGGGAATATTTTACCGTACCAAAGACGACGGCGATCAACCGGTTTTTCAATCAACTAAGAAAAGCATTGATATTCCGGCATTAAAGCAGTTACTTGCCGAACAAGAGCAATAAATAAACCGCTTTTCCGTATATTGTGCGGAAAGGCGGTTTTTGCTTTTCAAATCATTTTTCGATTAGATTCCGATATCGGTTTTGCAGATAATCGTCCGTATATACGGTATCGAGGAAATTGCCGACCGGATGAGCGGGTGGATTGCCGGCTGCGCGTTCGCTCATACGAAAGAGTGCCGCGGCAGATAAAATCGCGCTGACCGAAAGAAAGACGGCGAGCATCCAGGTGACCGGTTTTCCGATGCGCGGCGGTATCATCTCGACAAGAGAGGACAGTCGCGGATAGATCTCCTTGACCCAGATCAGTGCAAGCAATCCCCAGAACGTACAAAACAGGAGATTGATCCGACCGTTGATATTGAACGGGATCTTACTGTAATCCCAGAACACGATCCCAAAACAGTATTCGGTAAACATACTGCATACGTATTCGTATACGCCGCCGATCAACAGGCCTCCTATGAAAATATACCGATCGCTTTTTTTATCCCATGAATGCAGCACGACGGTAAGCACTACGCCGCCCAGTCCCCATACAACGCTGAACGGGCCGTACAAAAGACTGGAACGGCTCATCAGCGTATGTTTGGTCGCAAGGGTAAAGAGCACCTCGATTATATCGCCGATCAACGCGCCGATGACAAAGATCCAGAAGAGTTTGTATCCGTTATAGCCTTGTGCAAATATCTTTCCGTCGGACTTTTTGCGGTGCAGGGGGATTTTGATCAGATGTCTGCCGGTCCATCTGTGTTTTAACTTGCGTTCGGACGCATCGGCGTCCCGTTCTTTTGAGAGCCGACGCACCCGGATCAGGGTGAAAATCCCGTCAAAGGCAAGCAATACCAGACATACGGTCAAAACAGTAACCGCAACGGTTTGCGGCAGTGCTCTGATCAGGCGCGAAACGGTCGGGTGGACGAATTTTACAATCAGCGCAGAGGGAATGGCACGCAAAATAATAGAGGTAAAGCATGTATAACCGAGAATATTCCACCTATGGTGAGAATAGTCCCACGGGCGAATTTTCAAAAACTGATCGGCCGCGGCGCAAAGAAGAAATTCGCTTACCCCGCTGACAATACACAGCGACAAAATCAAAAAGCCCATGGAATTGAGCGTCGGTTCAAGGAAATAGATCCCAAAAATCAGAATTATGCCGGGCAGGAAAAAGACAGGACCGGTGAGCAGTCCCTTATTGACCGGCTTGCGGGCGCTAAGCGAAAGCAGTGCGCTCTCGATCGCCCAGCCGATAAACGAATAAAAAAAGAAACAAAGTATTGCACGCAGCATGACGTACTCCTGTATCATATCAGAACAGTAAAAGCCGATCGAATTTTTGTATATTATAGCAATAATTTGTCTTTTCGTCAAGCGCAAAAAAACAGCAGGCCGCCATCGGCCCGCTGTATATTCAGGAAAGAATTTTTGTGATCAAGCGGTCGCTTTCCTGAGAGAGTTTTTTGAAATTCATTGCCGTTCCGTAGATCGTTTCTAAGGAAAAATGCAGGTCTTTGATCTGTGCGAATAACTCGGTGCATTGAACCTCCAGTTCCTCTCGGCATTTTTTGGAAAAACGCAGTTTGTTTTTATGCTCTGAAAGCGCTCGTTTATCCACAAAGCGCTCGGTATTGATTTGCTTGTCATTCGGCTTCTCGACGCAGCCCACCGTGACGGAAATTCCCTCGTCCGGCAAAAGAATGCCGTTTACGGTCACACCATCCAGCGCCCGGTAACTGACCAGCATATTGGGATGACGGCGGCGCAGCGCTTGGTAGATCAGCCCAAGCAAGCGGTATTCTAACAACAAGCAGGGGCGGATCTTGTAATTCAGTTCGCTCTCAAAGGATTCAAGGTGTGTATAGCCGTCCATACCGTATCCGTCGATTAAGCGCACGGATTCATGTCCGATCGTGTGGGGCGTGTATCGGGATGCAAAACGGGAAGCAAAAGCTGCCGCTTTTTCGGTATCAAATGCACCGTGCGTGCTTTGCTCGGTCAGAGTTTCCATTTCACCGATTGCGGCAAGGGTCCGATATGCCTTTTGATATAAGGATGCTTTTTCTGCACTCTGTTCACGGATGGCGTCGGCGTGCGCTGCGAGTTTTTTCTTGTTCCAGTATACGCCCAGATTGACGATCTCAGAATCAACGCCGGGAAGATTCACATCGCAGACGTGGGGAGCAGTTCCGTCCAACATAGCAATGCCGAGATCATTTATAATCACACCGTCCAGCGAGGAGGGATCGGAGGAGCAGAGAATATATTCGGTGGTGTGTCCGGCCTCTTCGGCCGCCGCGCCCAACTGCCTCATCAACGAGGATTTTCCCGTACCGGGACCGCCTTTGAGAATGTAACGATAGGACACCGGGCCAAAGACTTGATCAAAAAAACCGACAAATCCGTCTTTTGAATTTGCCGATGCGAAATAAGTGTTTTTGAAGGACATATCGTGTACTCCTTTTCGATTTTAGTACAGTATATGCCTTTTTTGTTTTATCGGTTAAAAGAGTTGTTTTGCCGCATGACCTCAAAAGCGAGAATAGAGGCGGCTGACGCGGCAGACAGCGCAAAGGGGCAGTCCCTGCCGTAGTCTAAACGAACGCTTAGGTCACATTTGGCACGCACAGCGGCGGAGATCCCGCGTTTTTCACCTCCGACGATCAAAAGCAGGGGTTTTTTCATATCGGATTCATAGACCGGGATCGAGTTGTCAAGATCGGCTGCGACCACGCGGTAACCCGTTTTATGAAAGAGATCGGCTGCCTGTTCGGGTGGCGCAAGAAAAAGTTCGGTCAACTCGGATGCACCTGCCGACGCGCGGCAGACCAAGCCCGCCGCGCTCATCCAGTTGCGCTCGGGCAGAATAACGGCATATACGCCCGCCGCATACAGAGAGCGCAGAGCATAGCCGAAATTATACGGGTCTTCGATTCCGTCAAGCATCACGCAAAAGCCCTGCTGCGGGATCCTCTCGGACGTTAAAGGCGGGATATCACGCTTACCGCACAGAGCGGCGATTCCTCCGTGAGAGTTGCCGGTCATCATGGCCTCAAAGGTATCGTGCGGCAAATATTCGATTTCATAACCAATCTCATAGGACATGGCTTTCAGGTAGGATAATTCTTTTGCCCTTTTCTTTGCTTTTTCCCCGTCGATCAAAACCTTTTTGATTTCCCGTTTGCGGGAACTTAACAATACCCGCAGGGAAACCATTCCTTCAAACAGAGTGGACGGCACAAATCGATCGGCTTCTTTTTTCATATTTATCTCCTTGTATGTCATAAAATGGAGAGAAGATACCCCTCTCGCACACCGCTTATGGGGAAAAGAACCTCGGTCGCTTTCGCCGTATGTGCGATGACGGAGATTGCGATCAGACCGGGCAGTAGCGTGGTTTGTCTTTCCGGCGCGCTCTCACGGATGATCCGTTCGCCCTCCGGGCCGGATAACCGCTCTTCCAAAGCGAAAATCTCCTGTGCCGTAAAACGGCATAATCCATTGCTTGTTTCTCCGATCAGATAAGCACGCACCCGACAGACCGCCCGTCCGGTCCCTCCGGCGACGAATAAAGACTGTACCTTGCGTGCGGCAAAGGAGGAATAGGCGCTTGCAATACTTGCCCGAATTGCTTGCTGCTCGAAAGCGTCCGGCAGTATACCTGCGACGTGATCCTGATAGAGGGAAAGCGAGCCGAAAGGCATACTCATAAGAGCATCCTGCCCGTTCGGGCCAAAGGCGATGGCTTCGGTACTGCCGCCGCCCAGATCGAGCAAAATGCCCGAGCGGTCCATACCGATCTCCCGACGTACCCCGGTTAAACTCATTTGCGCTTCGCTCTGCCCGGACAGGATCTCGATCCGGATGCCGGTGTGCGCTTTGACCCGATCAATCACATCTTCGGCATTGCTTGCCCGCCGCAGGGAAGCGGTGGCAAATGCCCGCAGCACGTCACAGTTTCTTCCCTCTGCCCGGGCACGGTATTCGTTCAGCGTTTGACACAGAACAGAAACGCCCTCTTCGCTGAGGATCCCGTTTTTCAGATATCCGATCAGTTTGACCGGTCGGGTGAATGTATCGTTTTTACGGAACGTTTTCTTTCCGGCACGGTAAATGCACATCTTGACCGTATTCGAGCCAATATCAATAATTGCATATTTCATAAATATATTATACCATAAAATTTCATCTGATGAAACAGATTTTTTCGGAAAGGGTGAAAGAATGTTTACATTACTGTTAAACTATTTGTTCCTGTTTCTTAAGGTTTCGGGCGGCGGCTCTTTTCCGCCTCCTCTTTCAAGGGAGAAAGAACAGGAATGTTTTGAAAAAATGCATGAGGGAGATAAGCAAGCGCGCGACCTGTTGATCGAGCACAATCTTCGGCTGGTTGCCCATATCGTAAAAAAATATTATACCACGGCGGAAGATCAGGATGATCTGATCTCCATTGGAACGATCGGTTTGATCAAAGCGGTGGATACCTTCAATTATCAGAACGGAACGCGATTTGCTACCTATGCGAGCAAATGCCTGCAAAACGAGATCCTCATGTATTTCCGCTCTAAGAAAAAGACTGCTTATGAGGTGTCGATGAACGAAACCATCGATATAGATAAAGACGGCAATCCGCTTACTTATATGGACATCATCAGTTGTGAGGACACGATCGCGGATGACATTGACCGAAAGATCAAAAGCGCAAAAGCGCTGCACATTGTGGGACATTCTTTAAGCGAGCGGGAGCGGCAAATCATTGTCATGCGATACGGCCTTGGCGATATCAAGCCGGTCACACAGCGGCAGATCGCCGCAAAGCTCGGTATCTCACGCTCGTATGTATCCCGTATTGAAAAGGCGGCGCTTGATAAAATTTATCAGGCACTCGAGGGTACGGATACATTCCGAATGTAATAATGTGCGCTTTTCAATCATAAAATAAAATAACAAGAAACGAACGGAGAGGATAGAGTTGGAATACAAGGAAAAAGCAACCGCGTCGGGGCAATATTTGCAAAGAGCAAATATGGACGACGGGAAAATTGAGCTGGCGGAAGATTTTCTGTTGCCAGAGCATCTCGACGACGCGAAAAAAATCATTCGCTGTGACGGCACGCTGCGTCCGGGCGGACGGTATGTCAACGGCAGAGAAGTGGAATACGAGGGAGAAATGGTCTATTCGGTGCTGTATATTACCGACACAAACAGCGTAAAGAATGCGGTTTTTAAGGCGAAATACAATCGAAACTTTCAAATCCCGGAGGATGCGGAACAGGACTTTTCAGTTTTTCCCACCGCGTCTGAGATCGAATGCAGACTGGTCAATCCGCGTAAAATGAATCTGCGTGCGCAGATAAATTTGCATTTCGATTGTGTAAAAACAATGGACGCATCGCCGGTTTTTCAGGGCGAAAGTGCGGAGGAGGACAAAATTTCCTGTGAAAAACGTGCCCGTGAGGCGGAATATCTGCGCACGGTGACCGTGGAAAAAAAGGAAAACCGCGTCAGCCGTGATTTTGAACTGGATTCAGGGGCAAAACCGGTCAAAGAGGTCATTTCCTGCATGGTAACGGTACAGCCGGAGGAGGTTACCGTACGCTCGGGCGGGGCTGACTGTCATCTTAAAGCGGTATTGCACTGCGTGTATTTGGTAAAAAACGATGATAACATCGAATATGCCTGCACAGAGAAATCCTTCCCGCTGGATGCAAATCTGGAAAGCGCTTCGCTAGAGGAAGAATTTGAGGGAACGATCAACTGCTATGTCAAAGAACTGTCGGTCAGTGCTGCAAAAGATTCCGCAGGGGAAAACCGTGTGATCGAGGTTGATTTTACATATGATATCTACGGAAGATTTTTTGCAAACGCTTCTTGCATGACCATTGCCGATCTGTATTCCTGTGACTTTGTGAGCGAACTTGAGCATAGCCCGCTGACCACCCGCCGCTTTGTGGATGCGATGGAATGCTGCGTCCCGTTTCATGCGACACTGGACGCACCGCACGTTACCGAACTACTGGCGCCCTTTGCAAGTATACAAATCAAACAGGTCAAATACGACGATGCGGAGGCAGCGCTGTATGCGGATGCAGATGTATTGTTCAGCGCGGCACAGCGCGGTGAGGACGGCCGCATGGGCGCATTGAGCGGAGAGATTCCTGTTCGTGCCAAATGTTCTTTATCGGGGGATACGATCGAGCATATTTGTCTTTCGCAAATCAAAAGAATGGAAGCACGGCTGGTCGCAGACTCAGTCGAGATATCGGGTGAGGTTTGTGTGCGCGTACTCTGCTTTGAAACCCAAATGATACAGACGGTCAGTTCGGTTCATATAGATCATACCCGCGCAAGAGAAGATACATCAGGGCTTCCCATCACCTTTTATTATCCTGAGGATGGGGAACTGCTCTGGGATATCGCAAAAAAATACGGCTCAACCGAAGAAATGATCCGAAATGCCAACGAAATTTCAGATGATACAAAAATAGGGAAAAGCGTCCTTTTAATACCATGCAAAAGAAAAAAACCACTGTTTTCAAAGGTTATTTCAAAATGACGCCGGTTATTCGGCGTCTTTTTGCATAATCGTGAAAAAATTGTCCGATATAATAAAGCAGGAATTGCAGAAAGTATTATTGTATCCGCGAGGATACAAAGCGACAAAAAGGAAAAGATCATGCTTAGACAAACAAGGATAAAAAACGGGATCGCCGCGGCGCTCACACGTGCGGCGATTCTCATCACGGTAAGCGCTGTGAGCGTGTTCGGCGTTTCATGCGCATCCATTCCGGATCGCCTTGCCGTACGCGCATCATCGGCAAATGAGATCACAGTTTCGCTTCCGTTTGTGAGCCTTGATACCCGTCAGGGCATCGAATGTGCTTCATATGGAAGTAAAAACGCATATCAGGCGCAGGCGCGCGTCTGCGGAATCGCAGTTAAACAGGTTACGGTCAATGTATACGACGATGAACTTCGTCTGTATCCGGGCGGGCAGACCTTCGGTATACGGATGAACACCCGCGGCGTTGTAGTGGTCGGGATCAGCGAGGTGCAGACCGAGCAGGAAAGATGTTCTCCTGCACTCACGGCAGGCCTTCAGGTTTCCGATGTGATTACAGAGATCGGCGGAAAAGCGATTGACAGCGTGGACACTGTGACGGGGAGTATTGCCGAGTGCGGCGGAAAGGATCTCAAACTGACGGTCGAGCGGCAGGGACAACGGATTGAACTCACTTTGCAACCGGTCAAGAGTGCGGATGACGGCTTCTGGCGCGCAGGACTGTGGATTAGGGACGGTACGGCGGGTATCGGCACAGTGACCTACGTCAATCCTGAGGATATGAGTTTCGGCGGCCTTGGGCATGGTGTATGCGACGCGGATACGGGCGAACTTATGCCGCTGGGGTCAGGAAACGTGTTTTCGGTGACAGTCAGCGGGATCGTACGCGGAGAGGGCGGTTGTCCGGGAGAGATTAAGGGATATTTTAACGCAGGCAAAACCGGCGTTTTGACATCCAACGGCAATACCGGCGTATACGGTGTGTTTGCCGGACTGCCCGAGCCAAAACCGGAAAGTGTTGCGATCGCACTGCACGATGAAATAGAGAACGGTTCGGCGGTCATCCGCTGTGCGCTGGATGAGAGTGAGATCAAAGAGTATTCGGTTGAAATCGAGAAACTCTCGGGCGAGAGTGACGAGAAAAATATGATCGTACACGTAACCGATCCGGCACTCTTAGAAAAGACCGGAGGCATCATTCAGGGAATGAGCGGCAGCCCCATCTTACAGAACGGACGGCTGATTGGTGCAGTCACACACGTGTTGATCAACGATCCCAGCAGCGGTTACGGCATTTATATTGAAAATATGCTGGAGCACGCTGCATAAAAACAAAAAGAATCCGGATCGTATTTGCGATCCGGATTTTTACTATCCGATTTTACTGAGTCGGATTTGGTTGCGTTCAAGCAGGGTGTGTGCGTCCGAAAGAGTCTTTGAGGCTGTTTTTGTTAACTCCTGAAAAGCGGCCGGGTCGAGCGACTCCCATGTCTTTTTATCAAAGACGGTCAAGCCAAGCGCTGTTTGCTCGGCATAGTAATCGTCTGTAATAAATCCGCCGATACTCATTTGATTCTGTCCGTATACTCTGCCCGAAATGCCGTATTCCAAAAGATTTTGGCCGAACATGACCGCCTTTTTGTTCTGAATTCCCAAAAGAGAAAGGATGGTCGGCTCATAATCCATATGAGATCCGGTCGTGCTGACCGTTTCGGTGATCCCGCTTCCGGGAATGTGCACGATCAGCGGGATTTTGAAAATCTCTTCCTGATTGTAGGTTCTGCCGATCAACGCATCGGTAAATCCGTCATCATTGGTACGGTTTAGCCCATAGTGATCTCCGTAAATGGTGATGACCGAATTATCGTAGAGACCGGTCTCTTTGAGCGCGTCCAAGAAAATGCCGATGCACTTATCCACATAGTGAATGGATTGCAGATAGTCGGCAAACATTGAGCCTTCATGTTCAGGCGCCAGTGTAAGCTCCTGATATTCAGCGGGAATCTCAAAGGGATGATGAGAGGAAAGGGTAATCAAAAACGCATAAAAGGGTTGTTTGTAGCCCGAAAGATAATCTATCGACTGTAAGAAAAACTGTTCGTCACTGATACCAAGTCCGACCGTGTCGGTATTTTCCAAATCCTCACCGCTGATGAAATCGTCAAACCCTTGGAACGGATAGGCTTGATACCTGTTCCAGAATGTTTCGCTAAATCCGTGAAAGGCATATGCTCCTTTATATCCGTTGTCCTTTAGTACAAAGGGAAGTCCGTAGTAATCGTTGTCCGTGTATTGGTCATAGGCGGGCGCGTTCGACGGCGCGTACAGGGAGTTGTTGACGGCAAATTCTGCATCTGACGTTCCGCCGCCGCCGATCACACACCAGTAGTAATTATCAAAATACAAGGTGTCTGCTTCCAACAGACGGTTGAGATTCGGGGTAATCTCCTGTCCTTCGTAGTAACGCCCGATGGGAAATGCATTGAGCGCCTCTACCTGAATATTGATCAGGTTTTTCCCTTGGGCGATTCCCGCGTATTTTGCATCCGCGTCATGCGAAAGATATTTTGTTACGTCGACATCGTCGACCGGTGTCGGCAGCATTGCACTGAGAAGATCCGTGCTGTGATAGAAGAAAATCTCGCTTTTGATGGCGGCGTAATATCCGCCGTGTGCCGAAAAGAGAACAGAAGTGAACAGTACCATTCCGGCCGTCAAAATACACAGCGCACATTTGTAGTAACGAAAGGTATATTGTCCGGTATAAGTGAAGAATTTTGCGATTCGTTTTCTTGCGAAAATAAAATACAAAATGAAAACGGGTAGATCGACCAGATATAAAAAGTGAGAAATATTGAGAATTGCTCCGACACTGTCGGTCACGCCGGTCAAATACTTGAGAAGATTGAGTTTGGCAACACCCGGCAGGGTAGAGAAGTAGGAAAAGTACAACCGGTCTGCAAACATCAAAAGACACATTACCGCGTAAAAGACAAATACCACAGTGGAGGGATTTCGCCTGGTGACAAAGAGCAAAAGCGTATACAGGCCAAGCAGTGCCTCCGTTGTAAGGAACGCCGTTGGCAGCGCGTAATCGGCAAGCCCGATATAGATATAAAAACGATAAGATTTGACCATGGTGAATAACAGGATCAAACTGAGCTCCGCAAAAGAGAGAAAACTCATGCGTGGATTGGTTTTTTTAAGAGTTTTTTTCGCTTTCATTTGTGTTCCTTTGCTGACAGGCCGGGCGGCCTTTTTTATCTTTTTCCATATTATAGCACGTTTCAGCCTTTTTTGCAAATCTTGACACAATAAACAAAATAAGCTATAATAAGAACGAACCGAGCGGCGGGATCGCGTAATATCGTACCGAAAGGTAGTATTATGAGGAAAGTCCGGGCTTCGCAGGGCAGGATAACGGATAACGTCCGCCGAGGGCGACCTCAGGGAAAGTGCAACAGAAATAGACCGCCGCTTATGCGGTAAGGATGGAAAGGCGAGGTAAGAGCTCACCGGCACACTGGCGACTTTGTGCAAATGTAAACCCTATCCGAAGCAACACCGTATGCAGACGCCGCAAGGCATATCGGCCCGATACAGTTCTGCGGGTGGCGCATGGGAACACCCATGGAGCGGAGCGGTAACGTTCCGTCACAGATAGATGATCCCGGCGGCGAAAGCCGCACAGAACCCGGCTTATACGCTCGATTCACGATTTTAACGGCCGCATTTGCGGCTTTTTTGGGTATAAAAATGCAAAAAGTACCATTGATTTTAGCACCGATGGCAGGCGTGAGCGATCATGCTTTTCGGCTGGTGTGTGCCGAGCACGGCGCGCAGGCCTGTGTGACCGAGATGGTCAGCGCAAATGCGGTTTGCTACGGGGACAAAAAGACTGCGGAACTCGCCCGAATCGGTACGGACGAAGCGCCCTGTGCGCTTCAGTTGTTTGGCTCAGATCCTGACACGGTAGCCGAGGCGGCCGTGCGTCTGATTGCCGACGCCCGCGCGGACGAGAACGCTGCCGTACCTGTGGCGATCGATCTCAATATGGGGTGCCCTGTGCGCAAGATCGTTTCAACCGGGCAGGGAAGCGCTCTGATGCGCACGCCTGAGAAAGCGGCACGCATGGTATACACCCTCCGGGAGCGCATCGATCTGCCGGTTACGGTTAAACTGCGCTTGGGCTGGGATGACGACCATCGCAATGTGGTCGAGGTCGCCCGTCTTGCGGAAGAGAACGGGGCGGCGGCAGTCACCGTCCACGGGCGTACCCGTGCGCAGATGTACCGGCCCGCAGCCGACTATACCATGATCGCCCGGGTCAAAGACGCACTGTCCATTCCCGTGATCGGAAACGGTGACGTTTCCTCTGCCGACCATGCACTCGATATGCTGAAGGTCACGGGATGTGATGGAATCATGATTGCACGCGGAGCGCTGGGCAATCCGTATATTTTTGAAGAGATCTTTGCCATCCTGAACGGAAAGGACTACACCCGCCCGTCCGCCGAACAGAAATTGCATACGGCACTGCATCATCTCTCTCTTTTGTGCGGCCTGCACGGGCAGCGTGCGGTGCTTGAATTTCGCAAACACGCGGCGTGGTACACCAAGGGAATGCGCGGAGCGCCTGCCATCCGGGCAAAACTTTGTGCGGTTGAAAACGCAGAAGAGTTTGCCGAACTCTTTGCCCTTCTTGTCGCTCAGAACTGATTATAGTATTCCATTGTATCTTTTTCTCATTCGTTCCGTTTTTTGTTTTATCGGGAGGACACGATGACCGAATGCCCCAATTACCGCATGACACTTGCGGCTTGCTATCTTGGATTTATCACTCAGGCGATTTCCGCCAATTTCGCACCGCTCTTGTTTTTGACCTTTAAGAATACCTACGGAATTTCGCTTGAAAAGATTGCCTTGATTCCGACTGTGTTTTATCTTACACAGTTGTTCATCGACTTTATCGCCACCAAATTTGCAGACAAAATAGGCTACCGGATCTGCGTGGTGACCTCTCAGGCGGTGTCTGCCGCGGGGCTTGCGTTGATGGCTATCCTGCCGGAAATTCTTCCCGTTCCTTTTGTCGGGATTCTGATCGCGGTGGTGCTCTATGCTATGGGCAGCGGTTTGATCGAGGTTTTGGTAAGTCCTATCGTTGAGGCTTGTCCTTTTGAAAACAAGGACGGTATGATGAGTTTATTGCATTCTTTCTACTGCTGGGGCGCGGTAGGAGTAATCTTAGGCTCTACCCTGTTTTTCGCGGTATTCGGCGTGGAAAAATGGCGGATCCTTACGTTGATTTGGGCGCTCGTGCCGTTATATAACACATTCAATTTTATCACTTGTCCGATCGAGCGTTTGGTAGAGGACGGCGAGGGTATGCGAATCGGCAAATTGCTGCGCCTGCCGCTGTTTTGGCTGTTGATTCTGCTGATGGTATGTTCCGGCGCATCTGAGGCGTCCATGGCCCAGTGGGCGTCGGCATTCACGGAATCGGCCATGGGCGTATCCAAAACGATCGGCGATCTTGCCGGTCCCTGTCTTTTTGCGGCGCTTATGGGTGTATCCCGTGTGTTCTACGGAAAAATGAGCCATAGGCTGGATCTGACCAAAACCATGCTGTTCTGCGGCGGGTTGTGCGTGATCTGCTATTTGCTTGCATCCTTAGCTTCTTTGCCGATCATAGGGCTGGCGGGTTGTGCGCTGTGCGGTATCTCGGTAGGCATTATGTGGCCGGGAACGATCAGTATTTCTGCTGAAAAATGTCCTTTGGGCGGTACTGCCATGTTTGCCTTTTTGGCTTTGGCAGGGGATGTGGGAGGAACGGCGGGACCGGCAATGGTCGGATACTTCTCCGGACTTGCCGGCGGTAATCTTAAGACAGGTCTGCTTTATGCCGTCATATTTCCCGCTGTATTAATGATCGGCCTGTTGATTCTCAAAAGAATGATGGCAACAAAACAAAAGACAGTATAGTGATTGCCTATACTGCCTTTTTTATTATCTTTCGTTCATCGGTACATACTGTCGTTCGGTGCATACGCTCTTGTATGCAGGGCGGATGATCTTACCTGCATTGATCAGCTCTTCCATGCGGTGTGCGCTCCAACCGGCAATGCGTGCAACCGCAAAGATCGGCGTGTACAACTCTATCGGAATGTTCAGCATACTGTACGCAAATCCGCTGTAAAAATCCACGTTTGCCGAAACGCCTTTGTAAATGCGTTTCTTTTCAGCAATCACCTCGGGCGCAAGTCGCTCGACCGCCGCATAGAGACGGAATTCTTTTTCAAGTCCCTTTTCGTGTGCAAGAGACTCCACAAAACTGCGGAAGATCTGCGCACGCGGGTCGGAAATGCTGTAGACGGCATGTCCCATGCCGTATATCAGTCCTGTGCGGTCAAACGCCTTACCGTCCAAAAGATCCCGTAAATAAGCGCGGATGGCGTCATTATCCTCGATATTGATCGAGGATTTCATTTCCTCGAACATCCGGACTACTTTAATGTTCGCTCCGCCGTGCTTGGGCCCTTTGAGGGAACAAAGGGCTGCCGCGATAGCGGAATATGTATCCGTGCCGGAAGAAGTTACCACATGGGTGGTAAAGGATGAGTTGTTTCCCCCGCCGTGTTCGGCGTGCAGCACCAGCGCCATATCCAGCACCTTGGCTTCGAGTTTTGTATAAGAAGAATCGGCCCGGAGCATATGCAGGATATTTTCTGCTGTGGAGAGTTCCGGACGCGGCTTATGCAGCACGAGAGAATCGCCGTTGTTATAGAAATTGTGCGCTTGGTATCCGTAGACCGAAAAAAGCGGAAAAACGGCAATCAACTGCAGGCACTGCCGCATGACGTTGGGCAGGGAAGTATCGTTGGGGTTGTTATCGTAAGAGAACAGAGTGAGCACACTGCGGGTCAGGGTGTTCATCATATCGGTAGACGGCGCTTTCATGATCACATCCCGCACGAAGTTCTTGGGCAGTGTGTGGAAGGACGAGAGCAGTTCACAAAATTCCGTTAACTCTACGCGGGTGGGAAGTTTTCCGGTCAGCAAAAGATACACGACCTCTTCAAAACCAAAGCGTCCGTCCGCCATATATCCTGCGATGATATCCCGAATGTCGACCCCGCGATAGAACAACTGCCCGTCTGTCGGCACTTCCACACCGTCTACGATCTTATTCTGTCGGATCTCCGAAATCTCGGTCAATCCCGTGAGCACGCCTTTCCCGTTGATGTCACGCAGGCCCCGCTTTACCTCATACTTGGTATACAGCGCCGGATCGATCGTGCAGGCGTCTTTACACTGTTCACTTAACTGTGCAATACGGATGTCTGTGTTGTTCATTTTGGCAGTTCCTCTCATTCTTTTTTATTACGGGTTGAAAAAGAAAAGCCTGTTCCGCCGAACAGGCAATTTTTCTTGCCGTAAATTTATTATACATTATTTTTATGGATTTGTCAAAAATGATCTGTTACCAAAATTAAAATTTTTTCGCAAATTACACATTCTTTCTTGCATCAAATGTAACACTGCAATATTTTTCTAAAAAAACAAAAATTTCTCTTGCAAAAGGGAAAAAGATATGTTATAATACAAATGCTTGAGATGACGGCCTGATGGTCAAGCGGCTAAGACATCGCCCTCTCACGGCGAAGACGGGGGTTCGATTCCCCCTCGGGTCACCAAAAGGACGCAATGGCGTCCTTTTTGTTTTGTTAAAAAGAAAAATACGGAGTTTACAATGAAAAGGAAGAATGCAATCGTAGGACAATCAGGCGGACCCACCGCCGCGATTAACGCCACCCTCGCAGGGCTGATCCGTGCCGCTCTTGCCGCAGACGGAATCGATCTTCTTTACGGAATGCAACATGGAATCGAGGGGCTTTTAGAGGGTAACACGGTTGTATTGAACACCCTTTTTTCAGATTCGGAAAAGATTAATCTTTTGGCGCAAACGCCGGCCGCCGCTCTCGGCTCCTGTCGCAGAAAACTGCCGGATCCACACGGTGAAACCTGTGTTTTTGAGCAGTTGTTTGCCATTTTTGAGGAATATGAGATCGGCTATTTCTTTTATATCGGCGGCAACGACTCGATGGACACCATCCAAAAACTGTCCGAATACGCCGAAGCGCACGACATCCACGATATATGCTTTATCGGGGTACCGAAAACCATTGATAACGACCTGGTCATGACCGACCATACTCCCGGTTACGGCTCTTCTGCCAAATATATCGCAACTTCCGTGGCAGAGATCGTGCGTGACTGTGCGGTATATACTGTCCCGGCAGTTACAATTGTAGAGATCATGGGCAGAGATGCAGGATGGTTGACTGCGTCAGCGGCACTTGCCGGACGTATCTGCGGACAGGGCGTGGACTATATTTATTTGCCCGAGGCAGATTTTTCAGATGCCCGCTTGTTTGAAGATATCGAAAAAGCGTTGGCCGTGCATCCGAATGTCGTGATCGCCGTTTCCGAGGGATTGCGTTACGCGGACGGGATTTATGTCGGCGAAGCAGGTCAAAACGGTGTTTTTGATGCGTTCGGCCATCGCTATCTTTCCGGGGTAGGGAAGGTGCTTGAGCAAAAAATCAGAGATCGTTTCGGGTGCAAGGTACGCTCTGTGGAGATCAATATTTTACAGCGGTGCGCAGCCCATCTTTTGTCGGCAACCGATATTCATGAATCTTTGCAAACCGGCGCCAATGCCGTATGTGCGGCGCTTTCGGGCGAAAGCGGCGTAATGATTTGTATGCGGCGGAAGAGCGGCGCGCTTTATCAAACCGAATTTTTCTGCGCGCCCGTCAGACAAATTGCAAACAAGATCCGCAAAGTGCCGGCCGAATATCAAAACAAACAAAAAAATCAGGTTACCGAGGACTGCATGGATTATATGCTTCCGCTGATACAGGGAGAGTTTCCGCTATGCTGGAAAAACGGGTTGCCCGTTCATTTTGTTTTAAAATAGGCATAATTCGTTCACTTCGGCAGAAAATAGATGTGCGGAGGTGAATCAAATGTCAAGTGCAATGGATCTGACCAAAGGAATTTTGATCGGAGCAGTCGCAGGCGTATCGATCGGTCTGCTTGCCGGCTCTGACAAGCGCAAAAAACAGCGGTTGATGCGCGCGGCAAAAAAGACGGTGGATGCAATGGAAGACACCGTAAAGGACGCTGTCGAATTTGTCAAATAAAACGCCTTTCAGGCGTACATAGTTATTGAATTGTTCAAAGTTTGTCAAACCGTATTGACTTACAAAAAACAGCGTATTATAATGTATAATAATACATATTATGGAGGAACACATGAATAGAGTTTATAATTTTTCCGCAGGACCTTCTATGTTGCCGTTACCGGTGTTGGAAAAAGCGGCATCCGAGTTAATCTGCTATGAGGACTCGGGTATGTCGGTAATGGAGATGAGCCACCGATCTCCGGTTTACGATAAGATCATTAAGGACGCCGAGGCGGCTCTTCGCAAACTCATGCAGATCCCGAATCATTATAAGGTGTTGTTTCTGCAGGGCGGCGCATCCACGCAGTTCGCTGCTGTTCCGCTCAATCTGATGAAAACCGGAAAGGCAGACTATGTCGTGACCGGGCAGTTTTCCAAAAAGGCATATAAAGAGGCGCAGAAGTACGGAGAAATTCGTCTGGTCGCTTCAAGCGAGGATAAAAACAATACCTATATCCCGCGGCTGACAAGAGAAGATTTCTCGGCCGACGCAGATTATGTACATATTTGTTTTAACAATACCATTTACGGAACAAAATGGGATTACATTCCGGACACCGGCGATATTCCGCTGGTGGCAGACCTTTCCTCCTGCATTCTCTCCGAGCCTGTGGACGTTTCCAAATTCGGCGTGATCTATGCGGGCGCGCAGAAGAATATGGCCCCTGCGGGTCTGACGGTCGTGATTGTTCGTGAGGACTTGCTCGGCAACGCCCGTCCGGATACCCCCGCCATGCTTGACTACAAGCTGATGGCGGACAACGACTCCATGTACAATACGCCCCCGTGCTACTGTATTTATATAGCAAAGTTGGTCTACGAATGGCTGCTCGACATGGGCGGACTTGAGGCTATCAAAGCGTACAACGAGAAAAAGTGTGCCGTGCTGTATGACTATCTTGATTCACAGGACTATTATCACGCAGCCGCTGAAAAGAGCGCACGCTCAATGATGAACGTTACCTTTGTCACAGGTGATGAAGACCTCGACAAGAAATTCGCAAAGGAAGCGGATGCACAGGGCATGAAAAACCTGAAGGGACATCGCTCGGTAGGCGGTATGCGCGCTTCTATTTATAACGCTATGCCGATTGAGGGCGTGGAAAAACTGGTAAAATTCATGAAAGAATTTGCCGAGAACAATCCGAAGGCATAAGGGAGAAGAGATGAAAATTCAATTATTAAATAAAATCGCCGCTGTGGGCACTGACCTGTTTGATTCGAGTTGGCAGGTAAGCGAAACTGTGGAAAGCCCGGACGCAATTATGGTGCGCAGTGCAGTCATGCATGATATGACCTTTGACGGCAACCTTAAAGCGATTGCTCGCGCAGGAGCCGGGGTAAACAACATTCCGCTTGAACGCTGTGCAGAGCAGGGAATTGTCGTATTCAACACCCCGGGGGCGAATGCAAACGGCGTAAAAGAACTGACACTCGCGGCTTTATTGCTCGCTTCCCGTAAGATCGTGGACGGTGTCAAGTGGTCTGCAACGCTTTCCGACGCGCAAGAAGGTGTTGCAAAAGCCGTGGAAAAAGGAAAGAGCGCATTTGCGGGCTGTGAACTCAAGGACAAGACCCTCGGTGTGATCGGTCTGGGCGCGATCGGCGGTATGGTTGCCAACGCGGCACATGCTCTCGGCATGAAGGTGGTTGGCTGTGACCCGTATTTGTCGGTCAATGCTGCGTGGAGCATTAACAGCCATGTTGTAAAGGCCAATACATTTGACGATATTTACGCCTGCGCGGATTACATCACGCTGCACGTTCCCGCAACCAACGAGACCAAGGGCATGATCAACGCGCAAACCATCGAAAAGATGAAAGACGGGTTAAAGATCATCAACCTGTCCCGGGCGGATCTGGTGAGTGCGGCCGACATCAAAAGTGCGGTTGAGAGCGGTAAGGTCTCTTGCTACGTCACCGATTTTCCGACCGAGCAAACGATCGGCGTGGATGGGATCATCACAATTCCGCACTTAGGCGCTTCCACAGAGGAGTCGGAAGACAACTGTGCGGTAATGGCGGCAAACGAGTTGATTGATTACCTTGAGAACGGCAACATTACAAACTCAGTCAACTATCCGTCGGTTTCCATGCCCAAGAGCGGAAAATGCCGCATTGGGGTCATGCATAAGAATATCCCGGCAGTGCTCTCTCAGGCATCCTCCGCGATTTCGGAAAACGGGTTCAATATCGAGAACATGATCAACAAATCCAAGGGCGAATACGCCTATACGATCCTTGATATTTCCTCCGATGCCGATGATGCGCTGGTAAGGCGCATCCGTTCTATCGACGGCGTGATCCGCGTTAATCTGTATTGATTTAAGGTAAATACCCGCAAAGCGAATCGCTTTGCGGGTATTCTTTTATTTTTCTCTTTATTTTCCTGTGTTTTTTTGGTATAATATAAGATAGAAAATAAATCGGAGGTCGAAAAATGAGCCGGACAGTAAAGCAGGAAATAGAACGTCTGCGGGCACAGATCGCGTATCATTCCAAAAAATATTATGAAGATGACGCGCCGGAAATTTCCGATTATGAATACGATATGCTATACAGACGGTTACAGGAGTTGGAAGCGGCTCACCCGGAATACAGCGACGCGGCTTCTCCCGCTGTCCGTGTCGGCGGACGTGCCGCCGAGCGATTTGAAAAGTTGACCCATCGTGTTCCGCTCAAGAGTTTGCAAGACGTCTTTTCCTATGAAGAATTAAAGAGTTATCTGTGCTCTCTTGACGACGGTACGCTTGAATATTCAGTAGAATGCAAGATCGACGGACTCTCGGTTGCCCTGACCTATGAAAACGGGAAATTAACTGTCGGTGGCACACGCGGCGACGGCGTGACAGGTGAAAACGTCACGCAAAATCTCAAAACCATTTCCGATATTCCGTTAAAAATACCGTACACAGGTCGCCTTGTGGTACGCGGAGAAGTCTATATGCCGCGCAGTTCTTTTGAAGCGCTGAACGCCCAAAGAGAAGCAAACGGGGAAGCGTTGTTTGCCAATCCACGCAATGCCGCCGCAGGTTCTTTGCGTCAACTTGATTCCGCTGTTACCGCGCGGCGCAATCTCGATATTTTTCTTTTTAATATCCAAGAGTGCGATCAAATTTTTGAGCGTCACGATGAGAGCCTTGATTTTCTTACCGAACAGGGTTTTTCGGTCGTGCCGTTTCATAAAACATTGCGCACCTATGAAGAAATCATCGCGCAAATCGAGCAAATCGGCAGTATGCGCGGAACACTGCCTTTTGACATCGACGGTGTGGTCATTAAGGTCAATTCCATCGCCCGCCGTCAAGAAATCGGCGAAAATACCAACGTACCCAAGTGGGCGGTAGCCTATAAATTCCCGCCCGAACGCAAAGAAAGCGTGCTACGCGATATTATCATACAGGTGGGCAGGACGGGCGTGTTGACTCCCAACGCAGTCTTTGATCCGGTGCGTCTTGCGGGGACGAGCGTTTCGCGTGCGACGCTACACAACGCCGATTTTATCTCCGAGCGCGATATTCGGATCGGAGATACGATCATTGTACAAAAAGCAGGCGATATTATCCCTGAGGTGATAGAGGTCAACCACAAGAAAAGGGAAGCGGGCGCCCTGCCGTATGTAATGCCAACATGCTGTCCCTCCTGCGGACAGCCGGTTTATCACGCCCCGGACGAAGCGGCTATACGCTGTACCAATTCCTCTTGTCCCGCACAACTACTGCGCAATATTGAGCATTTTGCCAGTCGTGACGCGATGGATATCGACGGGCTTGGACCGGCTGTGGTCCGTACGCTCCGTGACGCCGGGCTGATCCATGGCTTTGCTGATTTGTACGCGCTGACGGCAGAACAAATCGAAGGCCTTGATCGTATGGGGAAAAAATCCGCCGCCAATCTGATTGCCGCAATCGATCGTTCCAAAGAGGCAGGTTTATCTCGCCTGCTGTATGCACTCGGCATTCGTCAGGTAGGAGAAAAAGCGGCACAGTATCTGGCTTCACGGCTACATTCGATTGACGCTTTCTTCACGGTTACAAAAAAAGAACTCATTCAAATGGATGATATTGGACAGATTACAGCCGATTATATTGTGGAATATTTCTCGCATCCACAGACACGGATTCTGATCGATACACTCAAACAGTATGGAGTCAAAACCGAGCATGAGAGACCTGAGAAAACCGACAATCGCTTTGACGGAATGACCTTTGTATTGACCGGAACACTGCCGACCATGACCCGCAATCAGGTCTCCGATCTGATCGAAAGCCGTGGCGGAAATGTTTCATCTTCGGTATCCAAAAAGACGACCTATGTGCTTGCCGGAGAAAAGGCCGGTAGCAAATTAACAAAAGCCGAACAACTGGGTGTTGCGATTATAGATGAACAACAGTTTTTGGAGATGATAAAATAATGTTTGTAGACAATGTAAAATTATATGTAAAAGCGGGTGACGGCGGTAACGGGTGCGTTTCCTTTCACCGTGAAAAATATGTTTCTCACGGCGGCCCTGACGGCGGCGATGGAGGCAACGGAGGAAATGTGATCGTTCGTGTCGATCCGGGCACAAACACGTTACTCGCCTATCGGTATAAGCATAAATTCATTGCAGATAACGGCGCAGACGGCAAAAATTCCAAGTTTCATGGTAAAACCGCAGATGACCTCTATCTTCCTGTCCCGCCGGGAACAGTAATCAAGGACGCCGAGAGCGGTCTTGTCATTCACGATATGTCTGACGGTGAGGATTTCCTCTTGTGCAAAGGCGGTAACGGCGGCTGGGGAAATACCCATTTTGCGACCGCTACCCGTCAGATCCCGCGCTTTGCAAAAGGTGGGATGAAAGGCCAGGAAAGGGAAGTAATATTTGAGTTAAAAATGCTTGCGAATGTAGGACTGGTAGGCCTTCCGAACGTGGGAAAATCCTCGATCCTCTCCCGTGTTACCGCCGCCAAGCCCAAAATCGCAAACTATCATTTTACAACCGTTTCTCCCAATCTCGGTGTGGTAAAAATCGGAGAAGACGGAGGTTTTGTAATGGCCGATATCCCCGGGTTGATTGAAGGCGCGTCCGACGGCGCCGGCCTTGGGCATGAATTTTTACGCCATGTAGACCGCTGTCGCTTGCTGGTACATGTCGTTGATATTTCCGGTCAGGAAGGCAGAAATCCTGTTAATGATATTAGTTTGGTTAATAAAGAAATAAAGGCATACTCGGAAGAATTATCGTCCCGTCCGCAGATCATTGCGGCAAATAAAGTCGATTGTATTGATCCGTCTGCCGATCTCACGGAATTTGAGGACTTTGTGAAGGAAAACGGTTGGGAGATTGTATATATATCTGCCGCAACCGGTAAAAATCTGGATACACTGATAGCGCTTATTTCGCGTCGATTGTCTAAACTTCCGCCAATGGCTACTTACGATACCGAATATACAGCGAAACCCGTCGAAGAACGAAAGACACAAGAAATCGCCGTAAAGAATGTAAACGGCGTTTGGTGCGTGGAGGGCGCGTGGCTCGAGAATCTGATCAACTCAGTTAATTTTGACGATCGCGAATCGCTGATGTATTTTCAAAGAGTTCTCAAAAACAGCGGTGTGATCGATCAATTGACAGAACACGGCGTGAAAGACGGCGATACCGTCGATCTATGCGGCTTTGAATTTGATTTTGTAATATAACAGATTCTCCGAATTATACAAAATTTTTATTTTGTATCATAGCGGGCATATCTCAAAGATATGCCCGCTATGAACTCCCTTCGGGTACAAAATAGCCATTTTGTGCAATTTTCTCGCTGGCGTTTCTATTACTTGATTATAACCACAAAATGTAATCACTTTTACGCTTGCAACTGAACCCGCTTGAATATGTTTATTGGTTTTAACCCTTCAGGCAGAGACAAATAAGCCCTTCACATCTTCATTTCGCTTGTGCGCTATTTCACTGATAGAATCCATCAGAGCAACCAAACGCCCCATATTTTTTTCAAGATTTTCTTTGTCATCTGATATCATCCCCCATGCCTCTTTACTTATCATGTCGGTAGCAATGTCAATAATTGATACTAAGTTTTCAATTGATACGGCGTACTTTTCAAGTTGTTCAGTAAATTTTTTGTCCATGTTATTTTATCTCCTTTGCCATCATTTTCAGTTCCTTTAATTCTTTTACCTTGCTTGTCAATTCGTTTTCGCTCATTGTGTTTACCTCTCTTTAATTTATTGAGGTTGCTCTCTCAACCTCTGACTAAATTATACACTAAAGAGCGTGAATATTCAATATACAATATGCACGAACTTTTGTGTTTATATTTGTTGAAATTATACACTTGCTATTGTGCATAATTTGTGTTATAATATGTACAATTGAAAAGTGGGCAAAATAAAGCCCGCTTCCAAATACATGAAAGCAGGTGAAAAGAATGCCATTCAAATATGACAAGCTGTTTGAACTTCTAAAAGAAAAGGGGATTTCCACTTATAAAATCAGACAAGAAAATCTAATTTCACAAGCCGCGTTGACCAAAATGAAAAATGGCGTGGGGAATATTGACACAAGAACCTTTGAGCGGCTATGTGCTGTTTTACATTGTCAGCCGGGTGACTTGATGGAATATGTGGAAGAAGGGAGTGAAGAAGGTTGCGAAAAATAATATGTATGCTATTCACAAGACTATTGTCCGGATACTATAAGGAATCACAGAATGGAACCTCTAATACTGGTATACGCAATGGCCAAACCTGCTACAATAATGGCGGAAAGATTTTCAACGCTAAAATCTGCCAAAGCAGTTTTAAGTGCGTCCACCATAGTAGAAACAGAAGTGCCAGCCTCACCTGCAAGAATCGGTAACATGAAATATCCCCCTTTTATCAAGTTATATCCAAGATAGAGTACCTTTTACCGTCAAAAACAATGGTTAAATGATCCTCTATCTGGTGATCTTTTTTTGAATTGACAAGATAAAGACGATCTTTGTCTTCACAGACTAATTGCTTATAAATAATGGACTCCCCCGTGATCCTATTAGCAAAAGAGCAATCTTTTACTAACACAACTTTAACTTTGCGTGCAATCATAAAACTTCACATTCCTTAGAAATAGTTAAATACTTAAAGCCAAAAAACGGCTTAGAATACTCTTTACAATCAAGCGAAAAATAGTCTATATCCAATAACTCAACATCAGGATGCCGAACAAGACCACACCCGCCTGCGTAATAAAACGAACCGAAAATTTTACGGAAATCCTTTGATATATACTTTGTGATATACTTTGCACAATTTATAAAATCACCGTATAATTCAATAGCAGTGGAGAAACCAAACTTCCACTGGGGCATATTATAAATAATCTGTCCGCTTTCAGTAGTTACGCCACGATCATTAGGGACAAAGTCCATATCACCGGAAATAAGACCATGTAAATGAATAGCTCCGTCCTTTACTTCTGATGAAGTTTTGCTTGCTTGTGACAAAAGCGCGGTAAAATAGCCGGCAATCGTTAAGAGTTTGGTAAGCTGTTCCCGCTTTATTTCCCTTTCAGCCAAAGCAGGTAGCCCCGCAGGGGGCGCTGGCAAGGTTGTATTTTATTCGCGAGAAAATTACTCAAAATATGCGTTATTTTGTATAATTAAATCAAACACATGCGCAGAACTCCCCTATATAGATCGTTATAATGTAATAAGGATATTTCTGTTTCTGTGCGTTTGTTTTCATTTTTTCTTCAATTATTCATTCGTCGGTTTGTAACTGCAGGTGCCGTTGATACGGTCACCGGCATCGCCGAATGCGGTATAGATATATCCTTTTTCGTTGAGCGGACCCGGCACATATTTTGCCGTATAGATCGGCACATCGGAATGGTGCTCATGCAACAGACGAACTCCAACCTCGGAGGAAATGATGCACATAAATTTAATGCGTGTACATCCGCACTCTTTGACAAATCGGATTGCCGCTTCCGCACTTCCCCCGGTTGCCAGCGCAGGGTCAACGATAATGACCTGTCCGTCTGCAACATCAACCGGCATCTTAAAGTAATATTTCTTAGGCTCAAGGGTTTCTTCATCACGGTACAAACCGATATGTCCGATTTTTGCAGTGGGAGAAAGTGCGCGCAAACCGTCGATCATGCCAAGTCCTGCACGTAAGATCGGTACAATGGTAAAGTCTTCGGCAAGCACGGGTGAGTCAAAGACCTTTAGGGGCGAACGGATGCTGATCTCCTTTGTTTTCAGATCGGACAGTGCCTCATAGCCCATCAGCATTGAGATTTCCTTGACGATCTCGGAAAACTCCTTGGAGCCGGTGTGTACGTCGCACAAATGGGTGACCTTGTGCTGAATCAGCGGATGATCAAAAATAGTTACATTTTTCAAAAAATCTTCCATGGTAAACCTCGTTTGCCGGATCTGTCCATTGACAGAAACCGGGCAGTGTGATAAAATATCGGCAGATAAACGACAAAAAGGAGCACATTATGGCAAAAATTCTTGTCAGCAACTGTCTGCTTGGTTTTGATTGCAGATATAAAGGGGACGGTTGCAAATGCGAAGCGCTGCTTTCGCTTGCGCCGGAACATACACTGATCGGTGTGTGTCCCGAACAGGCGGGAGGCCTCCCTACCCCACGTCCGTCGGCAGAAATCGTCAGAGAAAAGGTGATTTCCTGCAAGGGTGTGGATGTGAGCGAACAGTACAGGAAAGGCGCAGAAACTGCGCTGCAGCTTGCAAAACTCAATCAGGTAGACTTTGCAGTGATGAAAGCCAAAAGTCCGTCCTGCGGCAAAGGGGTCATCTATGACGGCAGTTTCACCGGCGACTTGTGTAAAGGAAACGGTAAAACCGTACAGCTATTACTCGAAAACGGCATCCCCGTTTATACAGAAAACGAACTCGATTCCCTGCCCTTATAATTGATCATTTTCCGCATAAAACTCCGGTTTCCCAAAAGGGAGCCGGAGTTTTTCTGCGGTTATGGATTATTGATCCTGATCCTCAATGTTTGCTTTGCCCATATTGTCCACGGCACCGGTAAGACCGTCAAGTTCATCTAAACTCATCTTACCGCCGTTGACGATCAGGTTGGTAATAATACCGACGATCAAAGCAACTGCGAGAGACGTGATCTGGAAATACGGGGATCCGGTAAGCGGATTGGTACCTCCGATATCAATGGTAAGTCCACCGATACCTGTGACAAGAATCGCGCTGACCACAAAGAGATTCTTGCTGTTTCCAAGGTCAACCTTGTGGATCATCTGTAAACCGGAAACGGCGATGAAACCGTACAGAGCGATGCAGGCGCCGCCCATTACACACTTGGGAATGGTATTGATCAAAGCCACAAAGGGGGTGAAAAATGACAGGACCATACAGCCAAGAGCCGCGGTAAAGATGGATACGATAGAAGCGTTACCGGTGATCGCAACACAACCGATCGACTCGCCGTAGGTAGTGTTTGCACAGCAACCGAAGATGCTGCCGAAGATCGAACCGATACCGTCGCCAAGCAAGGTATTGCTAAGGCCCGGATCGGTGATAAGATCGCGTTCGATGATCGAACTGAGGTTCTTATGGTCAGCGATGTGCTGAGCAAGTTCGACCACTCCGATCGGAACGAAAATCAATGCGATATTTCCGATGGCGACAAGGTCGATCGGAGCAAAGTCTTTATAGGTTTGAATTGCACGAATCAGGAAGAATTTCGGATAATCTACAATGCTTGTGACGCTGAATTCTTTGAAGATGCCCGTAAGAGGGGTGTAATCAAGCACCTGAAGCACTTCAATGTTTGCCGCATTGCCGATCAATGTGCAGATCAGGGCGACCAGATAACCGACGCCGATCCCGATGATAAAAGGGATCAGTTTGACGGTTTTTGAGCCCTTTACGGAAGCGATAACAATTGCAAGGAAAGTAATCAAACCGATTGCAATGGTAACCAAATTATATGCAGCACCGCCGTTTGTTGCAAGCCAACCGGTTGCTGTTCCGGAAAGACTGAGTCCGATCAAGGTGACGATCGGCCCGATGATAACAGCGGGCAACAGTTTGTTGACCCACGCAGAGCCAACGATTTTAACAATAAGAGCGATGACGACATAAACAAGTCCCGCGAATGCGACACCGATCAACACTCCTAAATAGCCGTAATTTTGACTGATAACAGCGGAATATGCGCCGAGGAATGTGAACGAACTGCCTAAAAACACGGGACTGCGTCTCTTTGTAAAGAGAATATAAACGATTGTTCCGAGGCCTGCACCGAACAGAGCCGCTGCCGGATCCGCATCAAGACCATACGAGGTGATCAGAATCGGAACGAGTAGGGTCGCCGCCATAATGGCGATCATTTGCTGAAAAGCAAATACAAGGGTTTGTGACAACTTTGGCTTGTCCTGCACATCATAAATCAGTTTCATGTTCCCTCCAATTTTGATCGGACATTCGGAACCGAATACCCGAAATTTCCTTAAGTGGTATTATACCATACAAATGAACGGTTTGTAAACACTTTTTACCGAAATTTTATCTAAAATGTCAAAAAAAGAGAGCGCACATTTATTGCGCAGAAACCTTTTGCGCAAGTTCGGCGGCCACTCGGGCCATCTGTTTTGCAGTATTCAAAAGATCGATGGAATGAAAGCGATTGTACCAAAAGGTCTTTTCAGTTTCCAGACTGAATACCCCGTTGTAACCGATAAAAGCAAGCGCTTGCGTAACCGCGTCCCAGTCGATATTGCCGAGATACGGGCATAGGTGCTGATCGCTCACACCGTTGTTGTCGTGAATATGGAGGGCTTTGATCCGTGAGCCGAGAGCCTTGATCATTTGCACCGGAGGATCGAGCGTCAGGTTGGCATGACCGATATCCAGGCAGATCGCAAAATGCGGATTGTCTAACATATCCATATAATCAATCAGTTCGGCGGCATAGGAGCATACGGTCGGGCAGATTTTGCCTTTTTGATCGTCCCAGTTGAACATATTCTCAATCAAGCAGATCACTCCGGTGCGTTCCAGGTGTGGGATCAATGAACTGTAAAACTCCAGATTCAACTCCCGCGTTTCCGAGCGATAGAAATCATATTTGTATTCCGACGGGATCTTGGGGTGAATGACAATATAGGGACAGTCAAGCATCGCGGTCGCCTCAATATTTTTTATGATCGTGTCAAAGATCTGCGCATCGATCTCCGGATCACGCCGATAGGACGGTACAACCGCATGGGCCTGCGCGACGGCAACGCCGCTCTCTTTGATTTGAGCCGAAATAGAACGAAAAGTGCGCACAAATTCCGCATCGCCCAAAGTGAATATCGAATGATCGTAGGGCCAGGCGTTGAAACTGAAATCAACCGCGTCAAAGCCTGCCTCGCCGAGCAAAGCAATTCCCTTTCCCATGCCGTATTGTTTCATAAAATATCCGCTTTGGCAACCGATTTTCATGATCGCTTCCCTTTTACTTGTCCAAATAATCCATATATTCTTCTAAACACATCCCCAACTCGTGCATTTTCGTGGCGTGATATCTGCCCACATAGCGGAAGTGCCAAGGCTCGTAGGAAATGCCTGTGATCTCGACTTTGTCCTTTGGATAACGCAGAATAAAGCCGAATTTATAACAGTTTTCCGCAAGCCACTGCCCTGCCCGTTCGTTTTCAAAACTGGTATCTGTGCCGGTCAGATTGAGCATATCACAGCATAGGCCGGTCTGATGTTCACTTGCGCCGGGATATTGTACCTCTCGCGTCGCCATTTGCTCCGCCTGATCGCCGTAGGCGGAGTAGTAATCGATCCATTTATCAAGCAACTGTTGCTGATAGGCATAGGTACGATATGCACTGATCACATTCAACGGCTGCCCGCTGCTTGGATTGACATAAGTCATTCCCTGCTTCTCTGCTTCAAGGAAAAGCGCTTCCAGTGCTTTTGCTGCATATTCCCGCATCTGCACCTTGCTCCGATCAGGACGGGTGTTTGCCACGTCTGTCAGATCGTCCGGAGCATAATTTTCGTCCAGTCTGTGTTCTGTATTGACAAGAAACAGATACTCGTCACTTTCGGGATTCATGTAGATCTCATAGGCAGAGAGATCCGCCGAAAAAGTGTATTCATAATTTTGACGGCCGTCGTCGTTTGTTTGGTCCCCGGAAGGGGTTTGACTCTCAACAGGCGGTGCGCTTTCCGGCTCTGTGATATCCTTTGCTGGGTGAAAGAGCACGGTCAAGAGCGAAAAAATCATAAAGATCAGCAAAGCAAACACAATGAACAGTGCGCTCTTGATCAATGCAGGGGTATACCGTTTCATGGTCCTCATAAAAAACCTCTTTTCCTTAACTTACTCGACGGACGGAAGCGCGAAACTGCCGAACATCGCGCCGGTATCCATCGGCTGAATGACCTCACTTTTTTGTGCTAAAAATTCGATCGGCTGGTAGACCTGTACCGCCTGGTCAAGCGCGTTATATTCCACTCCAACCGAAACACGGCATACAGTGATCTTGGACTTTTCCTCGTCTACAGTTACGGAAAGGCCGGAACAAAACGACTGAAAAAAAGAAGCGGGAACATAGATTTTTTGATCACGCACAAACATTTCTTTGCTCATGCGGAAGACTTCACCTTTTACCTCGACCAGATCTGAATCAAAAGAAAACGTTACGTATTCCTCCGGGGTGTCCGTGGGGAAATAGGTGCGTGTAAGCGCGTCGCCGATCACGGTAAATCCGCACAACTTGGCTATATCTTCCATACATAGACATAGAACGCCATCAAAGAACAGGTTCTCGTCTGCAAGACGTTCGGTGGTCGTATCCGGAAGATTGTCCATTCCCAACTGATAGAGATAGGTGTGGCGGGAGAGGGCCTTTACAATCCAACCGCTGTATGCCGACAGGTAAATTCCGCCGAATGAAACAAGCAAAATGGCAATTACAAGCAAAAAAAACACCAGAGCGCGAAAGGGTGCTTTCGGTTTTTTTTGTTTCTTGCGTTTGTTTTTTGCCATTTGCTCTATCTTTCCGTAATTTCAAAAAAACTCGCAAACATCTCTGTTTACGAGTTTTTGTGTGTTTATCGCTTAATTTCGCAAATTTTCGGAAGCGGACGGATTTCAACATGAACTTTTCTTTGTTTTCCGCTTCAAATGCTCTGTTCGTAAACGATTAAAATAGCATAATTTATTTTTATTTATTATATCCAATTTGACTCATTTTGTCAATAGTTTTGTATGTAACTTTATAGGGCAAGGCGTAAAATTTGCCCTGCCCTTTTTGATACCAGACGGTTCAATGTTTTTTCATTCCAATTCATTCTGTTCCCGAATTTGCCGACAGCGCACCGTCACCCGCGCCATTCCGCCGATCGTGCAAGAAAAAATAGTCAAATCCCAATCGTCGCTTTTCATTTCCTCCACGGCGGTCGGCGCGAGGGTTTGCAGTTCTGCCACTTCATATGAAAAGACGTTGCCGGCCACGTCGGTAAAAAGCACGCTGTCGCCGGGTGTGAGATTTTTCAGCCTTCCGAAATGTGAAGTATAGTTATGCCCGCATAGAACAAAACCGGGGCGATAAACCGTCCCGACATAGCGGCAAGGAGCAATTTTCATTCGCGTATAATCCCAAGTATCCATAATCGGCAGTTCCAGCTCCAACGTCGGAATTGTCACCTTGCCGATATACAAATATCCGTCGATTTCTTCGGTCGGCATCTCCATATCCGGATTCAGGACATAATCCGGGGCAGTATCTTTCTCAATCGGTTTCCGAATGGGAAGGCGAGCTGTGATTTCTTTCACAGATTGCTCCGCCCGATGATCGTCCCAAAGGTTATAGCCACCCAAAGTGATGGCCGCTAAAAAGAAGAGACAACCAATGCTGATGAGCGCCGCCGCGCCTCTGCGCCTACGCATTCGATCCGTCCTTGCCCCGAAGCAACAGGAAAATGCCAAAGAAGAGTGATACTGAGCCTGCTCCGGCCAGCAACGGCACCGGCCACCATAAAAGCCCCGTCTGTGGCAGTGTGGGTTGTTCCGGAGGTGGTGGCGGCGGATTGTCGTTGGTATTGGTTACGGTAAAGGTAATGCCTTGCCTTGTGACGGCAACCGTATAATCGTCCGGAACCGCTTTTTCGATGAGCTGCCAGTCGTGGGTAGCGTCCAAGTCTTCCCATGTGTAAGTCCAGTTGTTTGCCGCGTTCAGCGCCTGTTCTGCATAGATTTTTCCGTCACAGAGAAGCTGTACCGTGATTTCCTGCGGGCGCCCCGATTCGTTACCCTCGTCCCTCCAAATTTTCAAAGCACGACGGGTGAAGGTTTTTTCTGTGATTTTACGGAATTCGTACTTCGGCTCGGTGACCACCTCATAATCCTTTTCGCCGTTTGCCGTCGTATACGGGACAGCCACGAGCATCGGCTGGGGAAATAAACGCACATCGCCGGACTCTACGGGGTTTCCCAACAGAAGATATAACCCGTCGGACAGCCCTTCAAAGCGGAGCGTTCCTTCTTTATCCGTATTATGGGATGCAAGAGGCACTGTTTTCTCTCTTGTCGCATAGGCCGAAAGCGTGGAAGCAATCGCTTTCCATTCTTCACTATTCGGATCGTCTGCCATTTTCACGGGATAGCCGGAAAACGGGCCTGTAAGTGTATATTCGCTGCCGTTCCATTCCGCCGCTTTGTATATGAAAAAAGAAGCGTCCGCTACCGGCCTTTTTTCATGCTCAAACATGACGGTAATGATCCCCGTCTCGGCGGCAAAGACCGGCAGCGCGGAAAAAAGCAAGATCAATATGCAAAATACAATCGGCAAAATACGTTTTCTCATGGACAGTATCTCCCTTGTGGGCCAAGCAAGCTCAGTTCATTTTTTGCTTCTTCTTTTTTCTCTTCCGAACAATTATCACAATCGTCACGATTCCCGCAAACACAACGGCGGGCAGGAACAAAAACCAAAGGTTCCATTTGGAAGTGACGGCTTGTGCGATTGTGGGTTGATTCGGATTTTCCGTGGCCGGCGTTTGGGTCAGATGGCCGGTGATAACCAACCGATGCGTATTGATTCCATAAGGCGTGCAGGTTATCAAGGTACAAAGCTCACGGTCTTGCTCAATGCGGAGGTTTTCAATCTCATCCGGTGATACTCGGCAGATATCCTCCACCTCATAGGTAAGCGTTTCATTTAAGACGTGGAGCGTAAAGGTATCTCCGAGCTTCAGCTTATCCAAATCCGTGAACAATCTTGCCGACGGCAGACCGCTGTGGCCGGTGAGAACGGTATGAACGCTTTGCCCCGGTATCGGTAGGCTGGAGCCCTCCAGATGCCCCACTGCTTTTTGCAGAATGCCGTCTGCCGTACCGTGGTAAATACCGAGATAGACGTTGGATTTTTTGATCTCAATATAGCCGATGAGACCGGTTCCGGTCAAGTCCAGCTGTTTGAGATACTCCTCCCGTCTTTCGGCGGTCAAAGCGGTGATATAGGGGGTATAGATGGACAAATATTCATTATATTTCCGCGCCGAGTCCAGAATCTGCCGGTATTCTTCATTGCCCAGCGCGTTCACTTTTTCCTGATATGCGGCAATGACGTCCGCGTTGAAAGAATCGTTGACCTTGTCCGCCACCGTAGGATACAGAACCAGTGCAAGCCCCGTCAGCATCAGCAGGGACACCACGACGCCGGAAACGATTCCGGACAAAGATTTTTTCTTTTTTTCGTTTTGCTTTTTCATAAACTCCGCTGCTTCTTCCTAATAAGGATCACGATGACAATAAGGGCAAGTAAAACCGGTAAACCGATGATTGCTGCCCACAAGAGCGGCGGCATAGGCGCGGGTATCGTTTCAATCGGCTGTTCTGTGACGTCCGGTTGTTGTTCGACCGGCGTTTCAATTCGCGTGCCGCTTACCAAAAGCCGGTGAGAATTGATCCCATAGGGCGTGCAGGTCATCAGGGTGCAGCGGTCGAGCTCCGGGTCGATCTCTTGTTTTTCGGCTTCCTCCGGCAACATCACGACTGTGGACTCCACCCGATAGGTCAGTACTTCGCCTAAGACGTGCAGTTCAAAAATATCTCCCTTTTTCAGCTGGTCGATGTTGCTGAACAGTTTGGAGGAGGGCAGCCCGGTGTGGCCGGACAAAATGGCGTGGGTTCCCACGCCGCCGACCGGCAAGGACGATCCTTCGACGTGTCCAACCCCGGCTTGCAGGATATTTTCATCTGTGCCGTGGTAAATGGGAAGATAGATGCTCACCGGTTTGATCTCGATATATCCTATCATGCCGGTGCCGGAAGGGTCGAGCAGAGATTGATATGCCGCCCGCTGTTCGGCGTCCAGTTCTCCAATGCGGGCGGAGCGTTTGAGCAGTTGGGCATTATAGTTACGCGCCGCTTGCAGCATGGCCTGACGTTCGGAGTCGTCTAACTGCTGCACTTCCCGCTGGTAATCTTCAATGTCTTTTTTATAATCCAGTGAGTTGATATAATCCGCTACGGTCGGATACAGCAGCAGGGAAAGTCCTATGAGCAAAGCGAGCGTCACAATGATAGCAGGAACCAATGTACTGCTTTTCTTTTGTGACCCGGACTTCTTTTTCATAAGGCGCTCCCTGCCGCCGTATCCGGGAGAGCTTATTTGCCTTGCTCTCCCGGAACGGAAAGATTGTGTGAATTGTGTTGCTTATGCGTTTTCTTCGGCTTTTTTACGCTTCTTGGCGGCAATCACAAGATAGGTGACGGCGCCCGCAATCAGCGCGATACCGAGAACGTAGAAAATCAGCGTACCGATGCCGCCGGTGAAAGGCAAGAACGGCGCTTTGACGTTGATCAGATTCTGCGGAATCAGACCGGAGACGTAAACGTCCGATCCTTCTGTCGGGTTGTATGTCTTTGCGGCTCCTTCGCTGGGCGTATAGGTGAAGCTCTTCAGATTATTGCCTTCGAAGGCTGCATCGATCTTTATCGTAAATTCGCCCATGGTGTTGTAGCCCGCCGGGGTGATGACCTCTTTCAAAGTGTACGTACCGGCGTCCAGACCAACTACTTCGGGCATTACGCCGCCGGCTTTCGAGGAGATGGTATAGTTCTCCAGATCCGCAATAGCCTTTTTCAAATTTGCTCCGGCGGAATCCTCCACATCACTCGTTTGCTCAGCGGGCTGTGCTTTGTCCCAAGCTTCTTTGGCTGCGTCATATTTGGCTATAAGGTCTTCCACGGTCGTTGCAGCAACCCATTGCTTAAAGACCTTTTGGCCTTTTTCGTTCGTTTCAAACTCAGCGTACTGTTCGCCTTTTTGCAACGTAAAGCTTGCGTCCTCAAGGCCCGTAGAATGGTCTTTGTCGTTGCCGACCTTATGCAGGGCAAGACCAAAGGTGTAAACCCGAACGGTGTCCGGTGGTGTTTCCGTCGTTTTGTCCAAAGCATGCGGGTCGTTGGAATATTCGAGAGTAACCTTGTTCGGGTTGCCTAAGCCGGTAGCCGAATCTCCCGCACCGACAACCGCGTTTGCGTTCAACTTCGCGCTGTATTCCACAGTAATCTCGGTAGCGGCAGTAAGGTCGATGCTCAATTCTTTGGCTAAGGCTTTCAGATCACTGATGACAATTTCCAGACTGCAACCGTCTTCCGGACTCTTATTTAGCACGTACTTGCCGGCTTCAAGCGGTGTTGCACCAATCTTAACGGTCACAGACCCCTCTACAAAGGTCAGTCCGGGGGACAGCTTATCGTGGAAGATATAGGTATACGTAGCAAAGTCGCCGATGTTTTTCGGCAGGGTGCCCTTGAGCACGAACGTCACCGGTTCACCGATGTCGGCGGTGGCGCCTTCACTGCCGTTAACTGTTTTATCAACAGTAGGAACGGAGGCCTTCAGGTCGATGTCCTGCGAACCCATGACGGCAACGATATACTCCGAAACCGCCTTGGCTGTAGCAGGGCTACTTGTATCCTCAAAAATGTAGTAACCGGTGCCAGTTTCGGTCAGGTCGTAGGTCAGAGTTTGTTCTGTACCTTCTTTGCCGTTGAGTGTGCCTGTCACTTTGAGCGGGGTCAGGAAAGAAGTGTTGCCCGTTTTCCCCGTCAACAGGAAATTGGCAAAGCCCTGCATGAATTTATTTTCTTTGTGCGCGGCAAGCACCTCGCCAAGTTGTGCGGCAGTTGTAACACTTGTAAACGGGTTGACGGTGTCATCAATCCAGTCCGTCTTGGTAGGATCAAGCGCTTTCAGCGCATCCAGCAACGCTTTCTGAGCGTCTTTATCCGGGATACTGGTACCCCACTCAATGTCGGCCAGAATATAGTCGTTCCAGTGGTTCGGGTTCCAAACACTGCCTTCTTCGCCGGCGGCAGGATTGTTTTCCTGCTTGGGCGTGCCCTTGAAGAGCTGATAGACGGCAAACTGATTTGCCGTCATATCCGGCAGGCCGGTGTTATTGTGAATGGTGATTTTCAGGTTGGTGTTGTCGGCGTCTTCGCCGGTTGCCGCGAACACGGGCACGGCTGCGGTTAGTGCCAGCAACACTACCAGTGCCATGCTGAGAAGCCTGGGCAAGATGGATTTCTTCGTTTTCATTGTTTGTTTTTCCTCCTTGAAAACGCTTTTTGCTTTTTGTTTTGGTTATTTTGACAGAAGCAGGTGATTCTCATATCGTCCTTTTCCTCCTTCTGCGATAAAGAAAGTAAATAACGGGCGGCAGAGTAAGCAGCAGAGCGCCGAGAATATACCACGGCGTCCATCCGCGTCCGCCCGAAAAAGGTAACGTAAGTCCGGGCGCGTTGACAAAGACAACGGTTTGATCATGATCTTCAAGGGTCGCACTTACCGACGAATCATGACGGATATTCGGAGAACCGGTGTCGACCGTATGTTCCACACGCTGGAGGTTAAAGCCTTCTCTTCCGATCTCCTCCACCTCATAACTCGTTCCGGCGGTGATGTTGGTAAATTCAATGGTATCACCGTTACGCAGGGTGAAGCTCATCTCGCCGGACGCATCCAAATCCACCTGAGCATTGCCAAGCAGACTGCCGTCCTGCGCAAATTTCTGCCAGTGAATTGCCGACGTATCTGCGCCGGTAAAGCGGATACGAAACGTGAATTGGTCGTCGCCAAACCGGTCATCGAACGGTTCCACCTTCTTTTGAATTCTCAACATGCGCGTTAAGGGATTTTTGGTGTAAACGTTCTCAAACTGCAACTTCTGGAAGGTCAAAACGTTGACGGTCTCACCCTCTTTGGTCACTTGACTGTCGGTATGGGTCAGCGGGAAATCTTCTTTCGGCTCACGCGGTCCGGCGCGCTTAGCCGCCGTAATCATCGGCCGGGCAATATGACTGCCGTCTGGCTGTCGGATTTTCTGTACCTGAACGGTGATAAGATAGACGGAA
The DNA here is from genome assembly GCA_947625805.1 of uncultured Clostridia bacterium. Taxonomy (GTDB): domain Bacteria; phylum Bacillota; class Clostridia; order Oscillospirales; family CAG-272; genus CAKSEI01. The sequence goes on along the minus strand of CANQPT010000008.1, from coordinate 8,355 downwards.
GAGTCAAATATCATGCCCGTGATGTCCCGGTGTTCCTCCCGCACGGTATACTGGTAAACGTCGTCGGACAGGGTCGCGGGAAACAGTTCCTCCGAGAAGAAAGTCAGAGTGCCGCCCGGCCCGTTGGTCACGGTTCGGGATTCTCCATGGAAGGGATCGTCCCCCGGATTGTCAGCAAAGGGCTCGATGACAAAGGAGAAGTTGTTGCCCACCATGGAGTAGGCGTCGCCTTCCACGATCTTTTCTCCCAAAAGGGTCGCCAGCTCGTAGGTCGGCTTGGATTTGGTATTGGTGATGTCGAGGTTATCGTTTTCGACCGGATTGTCCGGGTTTTCGCTTCGACCGAGATAGCCTTGGAAGGTCGTCTTCTTGGTGGTATCACCGGGAGAGGAACTATCCTCCGAATGGATATCGGGATCCCATCCGACAGGATCGTTCTCGGATAGAGAGTATTCATACCACTGCCCGATGGAAAGCCCCCAGATGATGACGTACTGGTTGCCCTTGAGTCGGAAACTCGCGGTACCCGTTTGGTCCAGCGGAATTGTTTCTTCGCGCACCAGCCTTCCGCGATGCTCCGGATCGTACCCGGCCTTTTGCTCGTCGGACAGCGTTTCGTACCCGATGGCGTTCCACTCTTCTTTGGTCATCTTGTCGTAAAAGCGGAACAGGTAGGAACCTTTCAAAGGTACGGGGTCGGTCCCCGTACCCTCGCCGCCGCCCGGCGGACCGGTCAGCTTGAGGTTGAAGGTAAACTCCCGGTTAAAGTCCTCCGGCTCGACCTTAAGCCCCTCCCCGTCGGCCAGCATCTTTTCGATCTTCAGCGGAACCGGATTGTACAGGTTGTAATACCGTACCGTTTCCTCAATCTCGGAAGTGTCGCCGAATGCGGAATAAGTGTATACATGCCCTTCCTTGTTTTCCGTGTTTTCGAATTTGAACAGCGCGGACGCCGCAAGGTCGCTTTTCGGATCGACGTCCTCCCCGTTTTGATTGTAGTAATGGGTTTCCGCTTCCGGGTTTTCACGGTCGATAGAGTAGGCCTCCCAGAGCTGTGCGCCTGTATCCTTGTATCCGGACGAGCCGTCGTCCGTCGGGCGGTAATCGGCGAAACTGTCGTGCTGGTGGTGCTCCATGCGCGACAGGGTGTAGATGCCGTCGCCCAGTTTGTCGGACAGCTTTTCGGTGGTACGGTAGATCGCGCCGTTTTTAACGCCACGGAACAAAAGCCCCGTATTATGGGTCAAGGTGAATTGGGCGGTGTTTTTTGCGGCCTCCGCCGCCGTGATGGTCTTGCCGCCGACGGTAATGGGGCTTTGATCGTACATCTGTTCCTCTGGGATTCCGAAATTGATCTCGCGCAGCAGATATTCTCCGCGGATCAAATAGGGAGAGGTAAGAGAGACGAACGAATCGTCCTCGTCTTGCTCCACGTAGGGATCGAGCGTGGCGGCAACATACTGGGTCAGCTTTTTATAACTACCCGGCTCCTTGCCGAGATAGCTGTCCGCCGCATTGGAGTGGTAGACAGGTTTTGTGTCCGGGTTATCCCACAGACCGCCGTCCACTTCCTCCACCGGAACCAGATACACGTCCCGAATCCAGAATTCGGTCACACCGGGCAGATGGGCGTCGCCTGACGGCCGCAAAACCTGGCCATACCAGACGCTGTCCGGGTTGGTGGTCGGCCGTTGCGAGCTGTTTTTGGAATCGACGTAGGTCGTATACCCGCCTCGGTAAAGGGTCGCGTTGTTTTCGGCGTTGGAGTAGATGCGCAGTGTGTGATCGGTCGCGCTATCTCCCGCGTCTTCCGCGTCGCTGTTCCGCCCGCAGTAAACGTAGAATCGCTTTCCTACAAACGGCGTGCCGTCCGCGTTATAGTACCCGCTTGCGGCTTCCGGATCGAGCGGCTCCTCGGGTAGACTGCCGAACTGATAGTTATACTCAGTCGCGGTATAAAGGCGATTGCCGTCCTCGTCAGTCGAGACCAGCGCCGCGTCACTGCTTTGCAGCATGTCGTTGTTGTCGGTCAGTATGTCGATGGTAGAAAAACGCCGCTGCCATTTATTGGAGTTGGGGTTGACCTGAATTTCAATGGCGCTGTGAACGCCGGTAAAGCCCTCGATGGTCACCTGATAATGGAACTGCTTATAGGTATCCTGCGCGTCGGTCATGGCGACATCGGCATTGCCCAGCTCAACCGATTTTGTCACCAGCAGGGTTGTGTCTTCCACCGTCATGCGTCCATTGTTGCCCAGATATACATTCACGATGACGTTGTTGTCGTAGTCGCCGGTGCCGTCGCCCACAGTATAGGTACTGATGGTAGGCAACATGACGTTGTTGGCGGTGTAAGTGTAGTTTTGTTTGTAAATGGAAGCTTCAGGATCCCAATCGCCGGACTTGGGAATCACGTTCTGCGCCAAGTCACCGGAACGGATACCGCCTTTCCGGGCGGCGATAATCCATTTGCCTTCTGCCCCCGTCGGGTCGTCCAGATATTTTTTCAACGGCCTGCCGTACTCGTCATACTGATCCCGAGGCAAGGTGGATCCACCGCCGGGATAGAAGGTGGAGGTGCGTTCATCCTCGGTCAGCAGTACGCCGTTGTAGGTCTCGCCGGTGTAGTACCACGCCAGATAAGATGCGGTTTCCACGGTCTCGGTGCCGCCGGCAATACCGGAGCCGAACTCGCTTCCCTTTCTCGGGACGGCTGTGCGCACCATCAGACCCTTATAGGAGTTGTCATCGTTTTTTGGAATATCCGTGTCGTCCGCATTGGCCGAGCGGTAGTATTCCAGCACAACGTAATACCATTTGTCGGAAGCGAGCTGGTCGTCGCCGTTTCCGACGGTTTCGACACGTTTATGCTTCTCCATAAATTCGGTATAGTCTGCGTTTTTTCCGTTGCTGCCCGGTAACGGGGTTCCGTCCTTGTCGAATTGGACGTCCACGCTACCAAGGTCGAGCTCGGGCGGAGTCTCGCCCTCTTTGATTTCGTCCGCGTTCAAGGCGTAGAGCGGCAGCGCTTTCTGGAAGAGATAATATCGGTTTTCGACGTTGGGCGAGAAGGTTACGGTCGCGTCGCCAAAGGTATAACCGTTGGGCTGGTTGACGCTGACGTAGTTGGTATAACGGTTGGCGGGGTTGTACCAGTTGGAATAGAACTCCACCTTGCCGATATCCTCTTGGTCGTAGCCTTTGTGGTACAGCGCGCCTCCGGTATCGCCCTCAACGGCGGGGTCCGGCTCTCGCAGCGTGATTTTAGAAACGCGGTGGGCGTTCAGGTATTCGGTGGACAGCTTGGCGATGTCGATCGCCGAATGGTCGGATGTTACGACCGATTCCGCCACGCCGACGCTGTAAAAAAGCCGCAAAGGCAAGGCCGCCGGATTGGATTTGTTGTCCTCCCCCATAATATTGGTAGTATAGCGCTTGAGGGTGAACGGGTCGTCGATTTCCATGGTTGCGACCTGTATGGGCAGGGCGTCGGTGGGAATGTTGATATGCAACGCCTCGTCATAGTCGGTGGTGGTCTCCATACCGCTGTTGGAAACGTCGGGGTCAACCCAGTCTTCGCTGTCCTCCACCCAGATGCGGATGCTCTTCAAATCGAAAGTCACCTTGGCGTTTTCGGGAACTTTCTCATAGTCGTCGACCTGCCCGTTGCCGTCCACGTCCTTGTAACCGTAGCTGGGATTGACAATGATATCCGATTCGCCTGCAACGGTGGGGATTATCGTTTTACCGTCCTCGCTATATTTGCCGGTGATACGGTAAAACGTGTAAACCGTGTTTTCCAGCTTTTCGCGTTGCTTTTCGTCCAGCGCGGCGTTTACGTCCGGCAGGGAGGGCACAAAGGACAGAGCCGTTGCGCGGTCGAGATAGAAATTGCCGTGCTCCCAGTTGGCGTTTGCACCTTCAAGCTTTACCCCGTCCTCGGTGTACCAGCCGGGGATGAAGGAATCAGCGCCCGTTTCTTGCATGACTTTGCGGTTGAGGCGATAGTCATACAGAGCCGTCTTGCCGACGGCGTAGTTGTTTCCAAACAGGATCAGGTTGGTGACGTCCTTAACCTCCATATACTCGCCGATGGGGTCGTTGTAGGTCAGAGCGTCGTTGATGTTGAAGTCGTTGATGCCGCCCACCGGGCTGAAGGTTTTTTGATTCAGCGCCGCGACGATCTTTTTGAAGATCTCACCTACGTTGTCCTTGTCGTCATCGTCCTTGCTGGAGGCGAATAAGGCGCCGTTCTCGCTGACGTAGTTGACGTCGATGTCGCTGTCCCGCAAGCCGTAGGGGTTGGTGGAGGTGTCGTTGGTCAGGTGGCCGATGGCAATTTCCTGCGGCGGCGATACGACGTGAGCGTTGCCGTGATCCGGGCCGATAGGAACATATTTCGCACCGCCGTCGGCATATCCCTCCATTATATCATACAGACCGCTTGACTCGCTCCAAGCGCGGTAGGTATAGTTCAGCGTTTCTTTTGTGCCGTTTTTCCAAGCGATCCAGTCGTTGTAGGCGTCGGCAATCGCGTAGGTGAATTCCTGCCCTACGGTATACTCGTCGTATACCTTTACGGTTTTGCCATCGGCCTCCAGATAGCCCGCTTTTTTCAAGAAATCGGTACTGAACGCCACCGAGGGATTCATCACGGCGTTGCTGGTGCTAATCTCATACGCGTCCTGATTGACCACGTGCCCTTCGGTATCCAGATGGGCTTTTACGTTCACGTCCTCAAGGCTGTACATATCCATCGAGATGGTGTATACGCTGCACTCTTTATTATACGCCTTTTGCACGGCGGCTTTCATATATCCCGCCGTCATCAAAGAACCCAGCAACATGGCGGACTGAGCTTCTTTTCGCCCTCTATACAGTTCTGTCAGCGCACTTGTATCCGTCACTGTAACGCCTTTGTCGTTGGAATAACCGGTCATAGACGTGACAACCGGGTTAGCGCCGTTTGGTTGCCAGAAAATCTGCCGGTAATATTTGGGGTCGTCGGGCACCAACTCCATAAACATATTCCAGGTGTGTGTCCAGTTACTCCAGACTGTTCCGTTATAAGAATGCCAGCTTTTCACATAACTTGTGTTTTTGTCTCCCGGCGGGTTGTTGAAAATACGGGCGGAAAGCGAGCCGTCCTTCTCGGGGTTGAACCAATCGCCGGAGAGCATATCCGACGCCTCACCGTCTGACAGCAGAATCAGCGCGGGCACGTGTTCCACCACGATATCGCCGAAAGTGGTGGACTTTTTCTTAACATTCAATAGCTCTTTGAAGCCGGCGTAGATGCCGGCGTGAATGTTGGTAGTGCCGTTAGCGTAGGCCTTGGTGTAGTTATCCCCGCCTTCAGCCACCTTGCCGGTGGTGTTGATATATTTTTCGTTGACGTAAACGTAGCCGTTGTTGTCTTTTGTGGTATGCCAGTCATCGGGGTTCGCGGGGATTTTATTCGGTTCAGCGGAATTTCTCCAGGCTGCGTTGAGGTATTGATACGGCTTTTCCGGATCACTGCTATACGCATAATGCCCCATCTCAACAATGATCACGGCGGTATCATGATTTTCCTTGCGTTCCCGGTCACCGCCAGGCGTGCCCTCATACCCGTTGCCGAACAGCACCACCGCTACCTGGTTGCAGGAGTGAGCGCGCATCAGCTTATCAATGGTTTCGTTCACGGCGCTGATCGTCTGGGCGGCGCGGGTTTCTTCCCATGTTGTACTGTTTTGGTACATGGAGCCGGAGTTGTCGATGACGATGACCACGTTGGAGGGAATTTTGCCGCTGTATTCCTGGCTGGAGCCGAGCGTCGAAAATGCGTGTAGGAATTCTCCGTCGGCCGACAGAGCAATCTCGGCATCCAGCCCGTCCGTGTTCCGGTCGAGCTGTAAATTTCTGCCGTCCCAGCTACCGGCATTGTCCCCGCGGGCAAACACCGACTTATCCACCCAGATTCGTCCGGCGCGGCGAGAGTCTTTGTCAAGGTTCAGTGCTTCTATATAATTGTCCATGGTGCTGGGGTCTGCCACCCAGGTAACGCTCTGCGAAGTGCTTTCCCCGGTCGAGCCAATGCCCTGCACTTTTGCGTCAAAACATGTGACAAACAGCGAAAAAAGCATAACAAAGCACAGGCAACCCGAAATGAGCCGTCTGCCCAGCTTTTTTGTGCGTATTGCTTTTTGCACACGTTTGACCATAATCATTGCCTTTCCGCTCCGCAAACCCCACGCGGAGAAAAATTTATCTCACAGTCGATTCGCTTGCTATAAATTCATTCACAAGCCCCATGACACGTCGAAATCCGTATTCCGAAGCACTGGCGCTGTCAGGCGATCTGCCGCAACAAACGGGATAGGCGGCGGACGCAAGCGTTTCAAGCGTTTCAAGCGCCATAAAGAACAACTGCTCCGTTTCCTTTCCGGGAACAAGCTCTTGAATCCGATTTGCCAGCGGCATCCAAATTTCCCTGTATTGTCGCTTTGCTGTATCGTCAAAGCAGGCGGAATAATAGTAGCGGACGAGAAACGTACTTTCCGTTTTATGGGCGGTAGTCCAGCCCCAAAGCGAATGCCACAAAAACCGCATTCTCTGCTCACGGGGAAGGTTCCTTTCCCAGAGCACCGAAAAGCGCGAATCCATCTCTTTCATGTAGCTGCGGCTTTCTCGTAAAAAGGCCTGCCGCATAAGATCTTCCTTGCCGGAGAAGAACCGGTAGATTACCGTATCGGTCAATCCGTGTCCCGCTTCGGTTGCGATAGCTCTGGTAGAAGTGCCTTCCACGCCTTTTTGGGCGACAACGCGAACAACGGCGTCGAGCAACAGAACGTTTGCCGGGATTTTGACAGACGTTTGCTCATAGCTCCTTTTTTTACGTTTTTTCGCAAATTTGTCAGCCATTTTGTTCGCCTCGTTTCATTGTATCCTCTGTTTTTGCTGCAATCGCTTTCACAAAATTTTGCCAATGGAGCGCGTTTTATATTTTTTAATGATCGAAAAAAGCAGTCGCTTTTCATGTGATTTTTTCGCAGAGTTCCTAATTCTACGCAATAGATTATAACACCAAATTCCGTGATTTGCAAGGGATTTCACAGAAATTTCATTCTTTTTTTGATTTTAGAAATAGAAAACCGGCATATTTCGAAAAATAAAAAGCGAAAAGGCAATGGAAAATCGGTGATTTTTGATAGCATTCGCCGTCAAAAGTGCCGTCAAGAAAGCGCCAAAATTTAGCGGTAAAATAATAGTATCACTTGAAAGGAGGACATTTTCTATGTCCAAAAAAGGAGAAAACATCTATAAACGCAAAGACAATCGTTGGGAAGCACGGTATATCAAGGGCTACAAGCCGGACGGTAACATACGGTTCGGTTACTGCTACGCTAAAACTTACCGTGAGGCACGAGACAAATTAAATGCAGCGAAAGCCGCATTGCTCAAAGGTACTGTTTCTGCAACCAGTACACGAAAACGGTTCGGCGCGTATTGTGAGGAATGGCTGACCCTTTGCCGAAGCCGCGTGAAAGAATCCACCTATGTGAAATACGATGCGATTATTCACAATCATGTTTTGCCGGGTTTGGGCGGATGCTATTTATCCGCTTTGTCATCTGTACTGATCGAACAATTCAGCTATTCGCTGCTGTTCGATACGAAATTGTCCGCGAAAACCGTCCGTTGCATTTTAACGGTGGTACATTCGATTATCGGATATATTCGGCGCCAGGATGCGCTGTTGCTTCCGCAGAATATTGAGATCGTTTATCCGAAGGAGAACAAAAAGGAAATGAGGGTACTTTCCTGCGAAGAACAGCAAGCATTTACGGCGTATTTACTTGCCGACCTGGACGACTGCAAGTTCGGCGTGCTGTTGGCGCTTCTCACTGGATTGCGGCTCGGCGAAGTGTGCGCCCTGCGCTGGGGCGATATTTCATTGACCGACCGCACCTTGACGGTGTCTTCCACCATGTTGCGATTGAAAGACTATGAAGCAGATACACCGCAAAAAACTAAAATCGTGCTGACCGACCCCAAGAGCAACACATCGTCACGGGTAATCCCGCTGACCGAATATGCCGAAAAACTCTGTTCGATGCAAAAAAAGAACGACCCGGACGCATTTGTTCTGACCGGGGAAAAGGATCGTTTCATGGAACCTCGCACCCTGCAATACCGTTTGGAACGATATACGACAGAGTGCGGGCTGGTAGATGTTCATTTTCATGTGCTTCGTCATACCTTTGCGACACGATGCGTCGAGGTTGGATTTGAGATCAAGTCGCTGTCCGAGATCCTCGGCCATACCAGCCCGAAATTCACTTTAGAACGATATGTTCATTCTTCCATGGAACT